>CADAFC010000044.1 GCA_902787095.1 uncultured Bacteroidia bacterium | reverse complement strand
ATCTTGATAATCAGATGCCAAGATAGCCTCGCTCAATTCGTATGTCTCCTCAATTGTCAAATGACGCAAACTCTCAATGGTCTGCTTCTTATCCCACGGGCAGCCTTTTCTCAAGTCCTCCATGATGCCCAAAAGCCTCTTAAAAGCCTCTAATTTCTTATCCATATCAAAAATTTTTGCAAATATACAAAAAATTGAGACCTCAGACATAATACCTCAGACTTTATCAAAAATTCTTAAAAAAAACTAAGGACTAATGTCTAAAGTCTAAAGTCTTTTTCATATCTTTGCATCGTGAAAACTGGTTATAAAAATAGCATCTTTATATTATTCATCTTGCTGATTTCCAACACTTTATCAGCAACAACCAATGATACCATTTTCGTCCCTAACCTTCAAATCGAAGTTAGGGCAAGCTACGGCTTCATCATCTGCCATCATCCCGAGATGAAAGCCTTAAGCACACATCTTCCTCTATTCGAGATCAGCCTCGACCAAGCCACTTTCGGCCGAAAATCCTGGCAGTCAAGATCCAATTACCCCACCATCGGCATGAGCTTCCTGTACACAAATTTAGGAGGACAACCTGAGCTGGGGCAAGCGTTCGCCGTCATCCCCCACATGTCATTCCACTGCCTCAAAAGCAAGCGCCATCAGCTGAGTTTCAAGCTCGGAATCGGAGTCGGCTACGTCACTAAGACATACGACAGAATCACCAATCCCAAAAACACTTTCGTCGGCTCTCATGTAAATGCGGCCATCGACCTGTCTTTCGATTATAATTACATGGTTACCAATCGTTTAGGCCTTAAAGCCTTCGTCGGTTTAACACATTTTTCAAATGGTGCCAACCGCTCACCAAACAACGGCATCAACATAGCACACGCCGGCATAGGCGCTAATTATTTCCTCAGCCAGCCCAAACAGCGTCTTCCGAAACAGCCGTCTGACAATCAACAATATAAAAGTTGGAAAAAGGAAAATATATCATTCTATTTTGCATTTTCATTGTCACATAAAGATATCGAAGAATACCTTGGCTACAACAAGTCATGGATTGTATATAATTTTCAGTTCAACGCCCTCAAACGCCTGACCGAGATGAGTAAAGTGGGCATCGGCTTCGACCTCGTATACGACAATACCGACAAAGAGATTTTAGCCCATAAAGGCATCGAATTCCATGATTATGAGATACTTAAGCCAGGCATCAACGCCGCCTACGAGATAGCTTTCGGCAACACCTCATTTATGATAAACTTCGGCTGCCATATCGGTGGCAAAGACCTATGCGAAGGCCGCGTGTATCAGAAACTTGGCATGATGCAGCACTTCGGTAAAGGTATATTCGCCACAATAGCACTCACAACACACTACGGCTGGGCCGACTATATAGGTTTTGGAATTGGCTACAGAATACATTGAAAATGACACGCAAACTATTGATTATATCAGCATTATGTTTTCTTGCAGCACTCTCATCGTGCAAGAGAGCCCCACTGACCATCGGTCCCATTGTAACCCAAGAACGCGAACTCCCCGACTTCACCGAAGTGCACGTCAATGACTATATCAACATCACACTCGTGCGCTCCGACACATGCTACATCAAAATCACAACAGGCAAAAACATCATCGACAACATCACTACCGATGTCAATAACGGAATATTAACTATCTGTAACACAACGACTTGCAACTGGACTCGCCCTTACAACTACGAATGTAAGGCAACCTTGTATTTCAAAGATATCACAAACTTCATCTTCGCCTCGTCAGGCACTCTTGAAACAGAAAACGACTACACAGGAATACTGCCTCCTTCAGCATATTACCGTTTTGAAATCCATGGCGGCTCAGGTGATGTCGACCTTAACATCAACAACTGCAACGACTTACGTATCGTATACCAACATGGTACCAGCCAGCTTAACCTACATGGCTCCAACAACCGTGACATCGTTATTTATAAAAGGAGTTACGGTATCATTGACGCAAGAAACTATGATGCCGAAGTCGTTCACGTCACCACCGAATCCTCGAGCGACTGTTTTGTCAGCGCCAGCAGCGAACTCGAAGCGGTAATCAACGACCTCGGCAACATATATTATAAAGGTGAGCCCGACAGCATCTCCGTCATTTACGGCAAATACGCCCGCGGGCAACTCCTACCTTTATATTAATACGCTTTCGCGAATATCACTCTTCTCTTCGAAGGTTTTCCTGAGAACACATCAACGCCGTCCTCATAGTCGTCATCAAGCGGTATGCAACGCAACGTGGCCTTTGTCTCCTCCTTGATGGCAAGCTCTGTCTCAGTGGTGCCATCCCAGTGTGCGTAGGCGAATCCGCCGTTTTCAATAACCTGTTTGAACTCGTCCCAGGTGTCTACACGGTGTGTGTTGGCCTTGCGATATTCAAGAGCCCTGTTGAACAGGCTGTCCTGAATCTCATCGAGCAAACCGAGGATGTGGTCTTCCATCTCAGCCTCTGAAATCGACTGTTTTGTCAAGGTATCACGACGGGCAATCTCAACTGTCTGGTTCTCCACATCACGTGGACCTGCCGCCAGACGTACAGGCACTCCCTTCATCTCCCATTCAGCAAACTTGAAGCCCGGCTTCTGGGTGTCGCGGTCATCGAATTTCACTCTAAGTCCTTTAGCCTCAAGACGTTGCTTCATCTTGGCGCAGTAGTCCAAAACAGCCTGCTGCTGGTCGTCGGTCTTATAGATAGGCACGATAACAACCTCGATTGGAGCCACCTTTGGAGGCAAGACCAAACCGTTGTCATCTGAATGAGCCATTATCAAAGCACCCATCAAACGGGTCGAAACGCCCCATGATGTCGCCCAAACATACTCAAGTTTATTTTCTTTATTCAAATATTTCACGTCAAACGCTTTGGCGAAATTCTGACCGAGGAAATGTGACGTACCGGCCTGCAAAGCCTTGCCGTCCTGCATCATGGCCTCGATGCAGAATGTCTCGACAGCACCTGCGAAACGCTCGTTTGCACTCTTGATACCGCGGATTACCGGCACCGCCATGTATTTCTCAGCGAAATCAGCGTAAACTGTCAGCATTTTCTCAGCTTCAGCCATAGCCTCCTCACGTGTGGCATGTGCGGTATGACCCTCCTGCCACAGGAACTCTGCAGTACGAAGGAACAGACGTGTACGCATCTCCCAACGCACCACGTTAGCCCACTGGTTGCACAAAATCGGGAGGTCACGATAACTCTTGATCCAGTTCCTATATGTGTCCCAAATGATGGTCTCTGATGTAGGACGAACTATCAACTCCTCTTCCAGTTTTGCCTCAGGATCAACGACAACACCCGGTCCGTCAGGATTTTTCATCAATCTATAATGTGTCACGACAGCACACTCCTTAGCGAAACCCTCAACGTGGCTCGCCTCCTTGCTGAAGAAACTCTTCGGGATGAATAAAGGGAAATATGCGTTGACATGACCAGTGTCCTTGAACATCTTGTCGAGAGCGTCATGCATGAACTCCCAAATAGCATAGCCGTAAGGCTTAATCACCATACAACCTCTCACTGCGGAACTCTCCGCCAACTCGGCTTTATTCACGATGTCATTATACCATTGTGAATAATTTTCTTGACGTGTTGTAATTTCTTTTGCCATTTTAAAAAGTTTGGTACGATTTTTGTTAGTATTTCAGTGTGCAAAATTACAAAAATTTTTGCAATGTGTAAATAAAAAGTGAATTATTATGAGACACAACATCATTTTCATCGCAGTCGCGGCATTTATGCTAACAGCTTGTGCATCAAGCAGTAACGTCATCAACGACGATGCATATTATTCACCTTACGACAATAATTCGAGTTACGACAACACTCTGGTAACCTCAAATAACGGCAATTTCGACGCTGGCACAGTGAAGGCCGAAAAGCGTAACAATGACGTCGAGACCACCACAATATACCAAGATTACTCATCTGAAGACGTCGTCGAACAGACTATCGACACCATCTACGTGGTCGAAGAATACTCCTCCGAGCCTAACGTGACCATTGCACTCGGCTTCGGAGTCGGCTACTGGGACCCGTTCTGGGACCCGTTCTGGTATCCGGCATACAGGCCTTATTGGGGCTACGACCCGTTCTACTGGGGCTACACCCCTTATTACTGGGGATATTATCCGTATTATAACCCTTACTACAACCCATATTACTATCCGTATTATCCGCCAGTATACCCCGGACATTATGCATATTACAACCACAGCCATCATGGGACACATCATGGCAATGGCATAGGCTATAATTATAACAACAGCAGCCGACGCGCCCGTAACAACGAAGGCGGTGGCGGCAATGGCAACGTGGCAAGCAGAAGAAGAAGCGACGAACATCATAACAATGAGGCTGTGACTAACAACGAGAGTTCAAGACGTTCATCGGCATCAAGACCAAGCTCAAACAACAGCTCGTCAAGAAGGTCAAGCCAGACAGCAAACAGACCTAACGAGTCTAACAGCAGACCAAGTCAGTCGGCAAACAGACCGAATCAGACAGCAAACAGACCGAATCAGACAGCAAACAGACCGAATCAGTCGGCAAACAGACCGAATCAGTCGGCAAACAGACCAAGTCAGTCAGCAAACAGACCAACTTCGACTACAAGGCCGTCGTCACAAAGCAAGAACTACACTCCCGCCAACAGCAACCGTCAGCAACGCTCGAGCTCGGAGTATGTGAGACCACAACGTCAAAGCACCACCACTCCACGCAGCAACAGCACACCGCGTAGCACGACCTCATCACCACGCAGCAACAGCGGCAGCTTCAACTCAGGCTCACGCAGCGGCAGCGTGGGAGGTGGCGTCCGCTCAGGTGGCGTCGGAGGCGGCGTACGTTCAGGCGGAGGCGGAAGAAGATAACATTCCCTCGTCATTTCGACCGACCACAGGGAGTGGAGACCCGAGCGAAACGAGAGCATTCACCGAAGGTGAATAAATCACCGCCATCTGAAAATTTCCGAAGCATTCAAATGCCGGTGATTCCTCGACTCCGCTCGGAATGACGAAAAAAAATGACATTTTAAAATAAAACAACTATGAAAAAGCTATTTTTGATAATCACAATATTAACACCTATGTTTCTGATGGCGCAGACCGACAGCGACATGTTCGACTTCTCCTCGATTTATTACCAGGGGACAGCAAAAAGCGCCGCCATGGGCAACGCCATGGGCGCCGTCGGCAACGATTTCTCGGCGATAACGATAAACCCTGCCGGACTCGGAATGTTCCGTAAGTCATCATTCGTGTTCACACCTGAGTTCTACGCTATCTCGACAGAATCGTCATACAAAGGCGACAACGGCTCCGACAGAGCGTTCCGACTTCCGATGAACAACATCGGCCTCACATGGACACAGGAATTCAACGGCAGCGCACTAAAATCAGTGAGCTTCGCGCTGGGCATCAACAAGCTGAACAACTACTGGTTCAACTCATACGTCAACGGCAACAACCCGAACACATCACTGATCGACGCATATATCGAGGAATTGTACCAAAACGGAATCTACGACGACTATGCCCTGGAAGACTACTCCCCTAACGGCATATTCCCTCTGTGGGAGACCTATCTCCTCGATTTCTATGAGGGTGGAATAATAGACAGCGACGTGCCACAAGGTGGTCTGAACCAGCAATACGGCATCAGCAAACGAGGCTCGTCACGTGAGTTCAGCTTCGCGGCAGGATTCAACATCAACGAGAAACTGTTCCTCGGCGCATCGGTCAACATCCCATATTTCGACAAGACCGTGACGAAAGATTACAAAGAGACAAACCTGTATTCCGGGGATTTCAGGAGATGGTCGCAGCAAGAGACGGTGAAGAACTCCGGAGCCGGTATCAACGCAAAACTTGGCGTCATCGTCTACCCGGTAAAATTCCTGAGAATAGGGGCCGCTTTCCATACGCCATCATTATATAAGGTGGAAGAGAGCTGGGGCACCGACACTTACTCTTCATTCACCGACGGCGCATATAACTACCTCTCGCCCACAGGCGCTTACACCTACACTGTGACCACGCCTTACCGTCTGAACGCCAGCGCGGCCTTCATCTTCGGCAACTACGGCATGATCACCGCCGACTACGAGTTCGTCGACTACAGCAAGATGCGCGCGTCAAGCTACGACTACAACTATTCGAGCTTTAACAAATACATCCGCAACACATATCGTGGCACCTCAAACATCCGTGTGGGTACCGAATGGCGTTGGCAGACGTTGGCTTTCAGAGCCGGCTACGCCTTCTACGGAAGTCCGTTCGGGTTCGACAAGACAGAATACAGGACAAACTCATACTCTTGCGGCTTGGGCTACACCTACCACCGCTTCACCATCGACGCCGCATACGTGTTCAGCCAGCGGCAGAACTCATATAACCTGTATGAGCAATACTCGGAATTTCCTGCATTATACGATAATCAGAATGGCGATTTGGTCGCCGACGACACAAAAGTAAAAGAGACGACCAACATCAATCAGGTGGTCATCTCTTTCAAATTCAGACTCGACTGATAAAATCAGCTCTTTGCGTTGTACTGGTCGATGATGTCTTGGTCAACCAAGATACGGCCGCAGTATTCGCACACGATAATCTTCTTGTGGATACGGATATCGAGCTGATGTTGTGGCGGAATCTTGTTGAAGCAACCGCCGCAGGCGTCACGCTTGATTTCAACGACTGCCAAACCGTTTCTTGCGCCTTTTCTGATACGTTTGTAAGCGTTCAAAAGACGTTCCTCGATCAAAGCCTCGCTTTCCTTTGACTTGGCGACGA
Source organism: uncultured Bacteroidia bacterium (assembly GCA_902787095.1). GTDB lineage: Bacteria > Bacteroidota > Bacteroidia > Bacteroidales > F082 > Limimorpha. The sequence goes on along the minus strand of CADAFC010000044.1, from coordinate 7,897 downwards.
GTTCTTCCTCCTCTTTCTCAGTCTCCTCAACGATGGAGTTAAGCTCCGACTGTTTCACCACGAGGTCGTTCTTGCGCTCGGCAAGCTTCTTCTCGGTGGCCTCAAGACCAGCCTTTATGTCTTCCATCTTGATGGTTGCGTCTTTGATTCTCTTCTCGCAGAGCTGAATCTCAAGTGATTGATACTCAGTCTCTTTTGTCAAAGAATCATATTCACGGCTGTTGCGCACCTGGTTCTGCTGCTCCTCGTATTTCTTAATCAAGGCCTGTGTCTCTTTGATCTTGATTTTGTAGTTGGTGACGTCGGTGTTGAACTTCTTCAGGTCAGCGTTGTAGTTCTCGATACGTGTCTCGAGACCAGCCACTTCGTCTTCGAGGTCTTGGACAGCCTCAGGCAACTCGCCGCGCACGATGCGGATTCTATCTATCTTGGAATCAATCTGTTGCAGTGTGTAGAGTGCAACCAATTTTCTTTCAACGGTAACTTCAATCTGTTCCTCTTCGTTGAGTTTAAGTTCTTGATTATCGGACATTTATGTTAAGTTTTATATTTATACAAAATAATTTATCGAGTTAGTTCTCACACTCGAAATTGAAACTGCAAAGTTACAAAAATTTTTAATAATTACATCAGCAATTAATTTTTTTGTAAATTGTTCTGTCTCATAGTGTCCGGCATCGACCAGAAGCAGCTTGCCGTCGGCCTCGAAAAAGTCGTGATATTTCACGTCGCCAGTGATGTAAGCGTCTGCGCCACAACGTTTTACATTATTCAGAAGGAAGAATCCCGAGCCACCGCAGACTGCCACTTTTTTGATTTTTTTGCCAAGCAAATCAGAATGGCGGAGAGCCTGGGCGTCGAGATTTTTCTTAACCATGGTGAGGAAATCTTTCTCGTCCATCGCATTGTCGAGTTCGCCCACCATACCGCCGCCAGTCAGCACATCCTCCTCCACTTTCATCGGCTCCAATATCGTCTGGTTTTTCAATCCCAGCTGGTCAGCCAGCCACTTGCTCACACCGAGATAGCTGTTGTCGAGGTTGGTGTGCATGCACGCTACCGCAATATCGTTTTTAATCGCTTTCATGATGGTGCGCTCGATGGTGTTTTCCGGAAGGAGATGCTTCAAAGGCTTGTAAATCAACGGGTGATGACTTATCACAAGATGAAAACCTTTTTCTATCGCCTCATCGATGACAGGCTCGGTAACGTCAAGAGTCACAAGGGCTTTGTCGACCTGCATATTCGCGTCACCGACCAGCAGTCCGGCGTTGTCCCACGACTCCTGCCAATGCAGCGGGGCGATGTCGGTGATGCATCCAATAATATCTTTGACTTTATACATCGTAAAAATTTTTCGCTAAAATAATAAATTTCTTAATAATAACGCTGGATGTTAAAAATATTTTGTAAATTTGTACGTTAAAAATACAAATAATCATTTAGATGAAATTTCTGCTGGCACCGGTTTCATGGCTTTATGCTATTGGCTTGCACATACGCCATAAGCTGTTCGATTGGGGCATGCTGAAGTCGGAAAGCTTCAGCGTCCCGTTGATATGTGTCGGCAATCTGGCACTTGGCGGAACAGGCAAAACGCCTCATACTGAATATCTTATACGTCTTTTGCAGGACAAATTCAAGGTGGCGGTGCTGAGCAGAGGCTACGGCAGAAAGACAAAGGGCTATGTCCTCGCGAAACAGGACACCGGCTATGAAGAAATCGGTGACGAGCCGATGCAATATCATTCGAAATTCAATGACATATATGTGGCTGTCGATGAAAACCGTTGTGAAGGCGTAAAAAACCTGATGGCTTTTGCTCCGGACACCGGCGTGATACTCCTTGACGATGCGTACCAGCATCGGCAGATAAAGCCCGGGTTGAACATTCTGCTCACCGAGTATTACAACAATTACAAAAAAGACATGCTTGTTCCGGCAGGCACCCTTCGTGATGTGAAGTCAGCAGCAAAACGCGCTGATATTATCATAGTCACGAAATCGCCAAGGGTGCTGTTACCCTACGACAAACGTGACATCATAAACGTCATAAAAGCGAAGCCATATCAGAAAATCTTCTTCACATATATTGATTTTCAAGAGCTTACACCCATTACCAGTGCTGCCAAAGCCACCAACTTGCAAGATATAAAGTCGGTGTATCTGTTTTGTGGCATAGCCAACCCCTACCCTCTTGAAGATTATCTTAAGAGAAAATTTAACACATTGATTACCAATTACTACAGCGACCACCACCATTACACAGATGAAGATATTAATGTGATTCTTGACGGCTTCGACAGCGTGATTGGCAAAAACAAAATCATCGTGACCACTGAAAAAGACTTGATGCGACTGACAAAAGCATCGTTTATTGATAAGTTTGATAACGTGCCGCTTTTCACGATCCCGATAGAGGTACGTTTCAACGACAAGAATGAAGAAAGAACATTTAATAATTTGATAATAGACTATGTACGAAAAAATTCTTGAGACAGTCGATTTTTTAAAATCGAAGACAAATGGTTTTGAGCCGGAGATAGGTATCGTTTTAGGTTCGGGTTTGGGCGGATTGGTAAATGTAATGGATGTTCAATATACAATACCGTTTGCAGATGTTCCTAATTTTCCGGTATCAACGGTGAAAGGCCATAAAGGGCAGTTGGTTTTCGGTATTATTAGTGGTCGCAAGGTGATTGCCATGCAAGGCCGTTTCCATTATTATGAAGGTTACAGCACCTCACTCATCACCTTCCCTATTAGAGTCATTAAATATTTAGGAGCCAAGCTGTTAGTGCTTTCAAACGCCAGCGGCGGCATCAACCCGAGTTTCCGCGTGAGCGACATCATGTTCATCACCGACCATATCAACCTGTTGCCTAACCCGCTTATCGGCAATAACGACGAGCGTATAGGCACACGTTTCCCTGACATGAGCAATGCCTACGACCACAGGTTGGTTGTTTTGGCAGACGATATAGCCAGGAAGTTGGATATACATGTGCAGCATGGCGTTTACGTTGCCGATTCAGGTCCTTCGTATGAGACTCCTGCCGAATACCGTTACTATCGCATAATAGGCGGCGACTGTGTGGGAATGTCAACGGTGCCTGAGGTCATAGTGGCGCGCCACTGCGGACTGACGGTGTTTGCCGTGTCGGTCATCACCGACCTTGGCGGACAGGAGATACCTGTTGAGGTGACGCACGAAGAAGTGCTCAACGCAGCCAACATCGCGGAGCCTAAGATGACTGCAATTATTCAAGAGATGTTTAAACGCCTTGACGAGATTCAACTCTGATGATTTACTTCGTAACAGATTCCCATCTCGGGATACCCACCTTGGAAGACAGCCAGAGACGAGAGAAGATGCTTCTCGAGTTCTTCGATTCAATAAAAGGATCGTGCGAAGAGCTGTTTCTGATGGGCGACCTGTTTGACTTCTGGTACGAATACAAGACCGTCGTGCCTCGCGGACACGTGCGTCTGCTTGGAAAGCTCGCCGAGTTTATCGACAGCGGCATCCCAGTACATCTCTTTGCGGGCAACCACGACCTATGGACATTCTCGTATCTGCAGGAAGAGATAGGCATTCAGGTGCATAGAGATCCGGAAATAATGGTGCTAAAGGGCAAGAAATTCTTCATGGTGCATGGCGACGGCCGTGGTGAAGGCGACGGCGGCTACAAATTCCTGAAGAGCGTGTTCGAGAACAAGTTCCTGCAATGGTGTTTCCGTCATATACATCCCGACTTTGGAATAAGAGTGGCGTTGAAATGGTCTCATAATCATAGAGTTAAGAAACTGAAGAAGGAATCGGAAGGCAATTTCTATAAAGATGTTGAGAACACCCGACTTTACAAATATGCGAAGGCTGAATACGAGAAAGACCCGACGATTGATTTCTTCGTGTTCGGGCACCAGCACAAGCCGATGCAGTACAAAACCGGCGAGCACGCTGTGACGACGGTGGTCGGGAACTGGATTTGGGATTACACATACGCGGTGTTTGATGGAAATGAAATGACTTTGAAATATTACAAAAACTAATACATATGAATAAAATACAGAAATACATTAAGGAAAACGAACAGCGTTTTTTGGACGAGTTGTTCGGACTGATTAGAATTCCGTCGATTAGCTCGGAATCGGCTCATAAGCCGGATATGATTAAAGCTGCCGAATATTGGAGAGACAGCATCTTAAAGGCGGGCGCCGACAAGGCAGAGGTGATGCCGACAGAAGGCAACCCTATCGTTTACGGCGAGAAAATCATCGACAAGAAAAAGCCGACAGTGCTTGTGTACGGACATTACGACGTGATGCCTGTCGACCCCATCGAGCTGTGGCACACCGACCCGTTTGAGCCTGTCATCAAAGACGGCAAGATATGGGCCCGCGGCGCTGACGACGACAAAGGCCAGGCTTTCATGCATGCCAAGGCATTCGAGACCATGATGCAGACCGGCACCCTCCCCTGCAACGTGAAATTCATGCTCGAAGGCGAGGAAGAGATAGGCTCAGGCAGCCTCTCGAAGTGGATAGAGAAAAACAAAAACCTTGTGAAAGCCGATGTCATCCTGGTATCAGACACAAGCATGATATCGCATGACACCCCTTCTATCACAACAGGGTTAAGAGGCTTGGCATACTGGGAGGTTGAGGTTACTGGCCCGAACGCCGACCTGCATTCAGGACTGTTCGGAGGCGCTGTCGCCAACCCTATCAACACCTTGTGCGAGATGGTGGCAGGCGTGATGGACGAGAACAACCACATCACCATTCCTCATTTCTACGACGACGTTGTAGTATCATCGAAGAAAGAACGCAAGATGTTGAACATGGCGCCATACGACGAGAAAGAATTCAAGAACGCACTGGGTGTCAAGGCATTACGCGGCGAGAAGGGTTATACCAAGATTGAGCGCGTCGGTATCCGTCCGACCTTCGACTTATGCGGTATCTGGGGCGGCTACACAGGCGAAGGCTCGAAGACGGTGTTGCCGTCGAAGGCTTACGCCAAGATCTCGTGCCGACTGGTGCCTAACCAAGACCACGAGAAGATTGGCAAGCTGTTTAAGAAATATTTCGAGAGTGTGGCTCCTAAATATGTGACGGTGAAAGTGACCACTTTACATGGTGGCGAGGCTTACGGCTGCCCTATCGAGCTCCCGGCATACAAGGCGGCGGAGCAGGCATATTTCGACACCTACGGCAAGCTTCCTATCCCGATGAGAAGCGGCGGAAGCATCCCGATTATCGCAAGATTCGAGAAAGTGTTGGGGATAAAGTCTATCCTGATGGGATTCGGTTTGGGCGAGGACGCAATCCACTCACCGAACGAAAACTACAGACTCGACCACTTCTTCAAGGGAATCGAGACGATAGTGCAGTTTTATCAGCATTTCGCAAATAGCCATTAGCTATTAGCCGTTAGCCATTAGCTTTTGAAGATAGAGAGACGAGGCAAGCTCGTCTCTTTTTTTGTAAAAAAATGTAAACTTTTTTAAAATGTTATTAAAAAAAGTGTATATTTGCAACCGAAAGTCATTTAAAAAAGTGTTATGTTAAAGAGAAAGATAGAAACAATTCTTAAAGATTGGAGAAAAAACAAAAACAGAAAGCCTTTGATTATCAAAGGTGTAAGACAATGTGGAAAGACTTTTTCAGTTTTAAAATTCGCGAATGAAAATTACAAAAATGTAGTTTATGTGAATTTTGTTGAAAATCCAGACCTGAAATTGGCTTTTTATGGCTCAAAAACGGTTGATAACATTGTAATGTATCTTTCTGCGCAGATTCAAGGGTCTGTTTTCCCGGCACAAGAAACATGTTTGGTTTTGGATGAATTACAGGAGTGTCCTGAGGCGAGGACTGCTTTAAAGTTTTTCAGGATCGATGGGCGTTTTGATGTAATCTGCACAGGTTCATTATTAGGTGTTAAGGGTTATGGAACTATCGTTGACATGTATCCGCTTGATTTTGAGGAGTTTTTGTGGGCAAATGGTATAAATGACAATATTATTGATTTGTTAAAAGACTCTTTGAAAAAAGAAAAACCTGTGCCAGAGGCTATTCATAAGAGGCTTGGAGATTTGTTGCGTCAGTATGTGGTTGTTGGAGGGATGCCAGAGGCGGTTAACACTTTCATCGCCACTCATAACATAGGGCAAGTCGTTCAGATTCAAAAGGATATCATTGACGAATACAAGGATGACATGGTGAAATATGCCGATGATTCTGACAAAAGTCGTATTCGCGAATGTTTTGAGTCAATACCGAAACAACTTAGCAAAGAAAACAAGAAATTCCAGTATTCTGTTGTCAGGAAAAAAGGTCGTGCTTCTGAATATCTTGGCAGTTTGCAATGGATTGAAGATGCCGGAATCATCAGGCGTTGTTACAATTTATCAATCACTGAGTTGCCTTTGGACGGCAATGCCATTAAAGATGTTTTCAAGGTATATATGTGTGATACAGGATTGTTTGTGTCGATGTTGGAGTTTGGCACGCAAGCCGACATTCTACAAGGCAATCTGCTTGGCTATAAAGGTGCTATTTTTGAAAATCTCATGGCTGATATTTTCTCAAAATTGGGTCGTGGTTTGTATTATTTCCATAAAGACTCTGGTCTTGAGATAGATTTTGTGATTCGATACAAAGGCGAGTGCACGCTTGTTGAGGCAAAGGCTGCTTCGGGCAATGTGAAAAGTACAAAAACGGTGCTCAAGCATCCTGAGGTTTACCATGTTTATAATGCCATAAAACTCGGTGACTACAATATCGGTCGAAGTGGACAGATTTTGACGCTGCCATTATATATGGGGTTTTTGCTTAGAGAGTATTAGTAGGAAACCTTTTAGAGAAATAGCTCCATCCGGAGCCTTCGCCAATCTCCGCGCCTTTTGAGGCTCCGTCCCTCCTTGCAAGCGGCTTTTTGTGCGCGCCGCCTCACACTCCGCCGCCAAAAAGCCGCTGGCCTGCCGGTGCCTCGGCCTCTTCACAAGGAATAATTACTCGGCAGAGCAGACAAGGCGCACACTTTGACCGAAGTCGCGGTAGCCCCAATTGTCTGGATTGAGGTCTCCATCGCGGAAGTACACGCCGCGCGCGCCGGTGCTACCGCCATACGAAGCCGACCAGTAGTAGCCGTGGGACCCGACGCTGTAGACATCCGTCCCGTTCCGGTAGCCCGCAGCGGGCAGGAAGACTGCACCGTTGGCCTCGAGTCGGTTAGTCCAGTCGCTTTGCGAGATACGGTTGCTGCTGTAACTCGCTCCACTGCTGTTTGTGTTGCTCAAGCTATAGTTCGAGCTGCTCCAGTTGTCAGGAAGCAGTATCACTCCATTTACTCCGTTCACCGTGGCTTTTGCGTACCTTATGCCAGAGCTGGTGCTTCTTGTGTCGAAGACATACACCCACTCGTCTCTTGTCAGAGTCCGCCAGCTCTTTCCGCCACCGTTCGAAATGGTGTTATTGACACCCCAATCGTAGTTGGTGCCGGCTATATCCCTTTCTCCGTTGCCGTAGTCAGTGCTCGTGGTGCTGGTCATCCACGGGTTCTTCCTTTTGTAGCCGCTCGTGCCCCAGCCGAACAGGTCTATCCAGCCACTATAGCTTGAGGAGATGTTTGAATTGCTATTCCCAATATAATCCCACTGGTGCTCAGCAAATCGCCATGTGCGTGTCGATGCTTGGTATTGCAGATTGCCTTGGGAGAATTGAACTTTTTTGTTGGAGGAAACTGAGAAAACCCCGTTACCGGCACCTGTTGCAAACGTCAGTTTCACCGAGTTCTCGCCTCCTGTTTGCGCCACTGTAATGGTTTTGGCTGTGGCTTTAACGCCGCTAATGCCCTTAATGGCGTTAAGGCCGTTAGTGCCGTCGCCATCAT
>CADAFC010000043.1 GCA_902787095.1 uncultured Bacteroidia bacterium | reverse complement strand
GGTATATTCAGGCGAGAATCCAGCGCCAGTGAGAGGCCAGTTCGTGTCACGTCCACACGCTTTGATGGCCACCTCGCTCGACCCGTCATACGTTTATCCAGACTCTGTGATTTTCTATAACGACCGTTATATTTTCTTCGAAAGAGCTAATGCCGGAGGTGTGAATTTCTACGGAAAACAATGGGATGACGACATGGGCAAGTATTATGAGGAGGTGTACAGAAACCTTAACAGCGTTGGCGAAGGCGAAAATTTCACCTGCTACTTCCTCACTGAGGGCTATCCTAACGGTATGTATGCCTTGCAGTCGACCATCTTCAGCGGAAAATGGAATGACTCATACCATGGACTGAAAGACTTCCAGGTGGCTGTCATCTTGCTTGAAACCAGTGGCAATCCGAACCTCGCCCCAGAAGGCTCATACCGTGTGCTCGGCGACTTCGACAGTCTGGCACAGGACACCAACTGGATGGCAAAGAAATCGTTATTTAACAACGACGTGAAGGTGTCGGATGAAGACGCGTTCCGTATGTTCAGAGTGAAATAAAATGTCGCACGAACAGCTGATTTCACAAGCGATTTTAAAAAATGGAATAAAGATAATTCACCGGCACCGCGCTGGTGAATTGTCGCATTTGGCACTCATGGTAAACGTCGGGATGCGCGACGAGAAAGCCGATGAGAACGGACTGGCGCATTTCATCGAACACCTTGTGTTTAAAGGCACCAAGCGTCGTAAAGCCTATCATATCCTGAGCTGCCTCGAGAACGTGGGCGGCGACCTTAACGCGTTCACAACCAAAGAAGAGACATGCATCCACGCCTCGTTTTTGAAAGAACACATCGACAAGGCGATGGATCTCTTCGCCGATGTCATGTTCAACAGCACCTTCCCGGAAAATGAGATGGAGAAGGAGAAAGAGGTGATTTTGGATGAGATAAACTCATATCGTGACACTCCTGCCGACGAGATATTCGATGAGTTTGAAAACCTGATATACCGAGGCCATCAGTTGGGGCGTAACATATTGGGAACCATCGACTTGGTGAGTGGATATACACGCGACGACATTGTGAAGTTCCGCAATCAGCATTATGCTCCCGACAGGATGATTCTGGCATGTATCGGAAATATCTCTTTTGAAGACTTCTTGAAGCTCGCAAACAAGTATTTCGCTGATTATCAAGGTGATGCGCTGCCGTTAGAGAGGATGCCTTTCATGCCGAATAAGCCGTCGACACGTGTGGAGGAGCGTAAAAACCACCTCACGCACGTCATCATGGGTGGGCTGGCATATCCTTACAACGACGAACGCAAGCTGACGCTGATACTCCTCAATAATATATTGGGCGGTCCGGGGATGAACACGCGACTGAACCTCAATATACGTGAGAAATACGGCTTCGCATATACCATCGAGTCTCAATATAACGCATATTCCGACACGGGTAATTACACCATTTACATGGGTGTGGACCCGCACTCGCAAGAACGCTCTATCGAGTTGGTTTACAAAGAGTTAAACAAACTCATGGTGCAGCGGCTTGGCACGTTGCAGCTGTCGAACGCCAAGAAACAGCTCATTGGGCAGGTGGCGTTGAGCAACGAGTCGGGGATGAACGACCTGCTGAGCATGGTGCGTGCCGGATTCTTTGAGGAGCATATCGAGACCTTGCCAGAGACGATAGCCAAGTTGGAAAGAATCACATCAGGCGACCTGCTCGAAGTCGCCAATGACATTTTCGATAAAAACAAGATCAACCTTTTGATTTTCAAAGGGCAGGAAGACTAAAACTCTTTCTTGCGGAGCTCGAAATTGGAGCCGAGATAATGGCTGCGCACGACAGGGTCGGCGGCGAGCTCTTCTGGTGTGCCTGCCTTAAGCAGCTTGCCTTCAAACACGAGATAAGCGCGGTCAGTAATCGACAGCGTCTCGTTGGCGTTATGGTCGGTGATGAGCACTCCGATGTTCTTCGTTTTCAGCTTGGCCACCACACGCTGGATGTCTTCCACCGCGATAGGGTCGACACCTGCAAAAGGCTCATCGAGGAGAATGAACTTGGGACTTATTGCCAATGCGCGCGCTATCTCGCAGCGACGACGCTCGCCGCCCGACAGCTGGATGCCCTTGCTCTTGCGTATGTGCTGTAGTCCGAACTCATCGAGCAACGACTCGAGCTTCTCGATACGTTGCGCCTTCGTCATGTCTTTTTTGAACTCCATCACCGAGTAGATGTTGTCTTCGACCGACATCTGGCGGAACACCGATGCCTCCTGGGCGAGGTATCCGATGCCTATCTGAGCGCGTTTGTACATGGGGAACTTCGTAATCTCTTCATTGTCAAGGTAAACGTGACCCGAGAACGGCTTGATGAGACCCACAATCATGTAGAATGTGGTGGTCTTGCCCGCGCCGTTGGGGCCCAACAGTCCCACAATCTCGCCTTGATTCACCTCGATGCTGACGCCCTTGACGACGGTGCGCTGCTTGTATTTCTTGACCAAAGAGTCTGTTCTGAGTAACATTATATAATTCCTTCCTTGATGATGTCGTGAATATGAACCATTCCTATGTATCTGTCGCCGTCCATGACAGGAAGCACTGATATTTCTTTATGTTGCATGATGTTGAGTGCGTCGGCGACGAGAGCGTTTTTATCGACTCTGAGCGGATTTTTTGTCATGATGTCGCACACTTTCACCGTCTCGATGTTGGGGTGTTTCATCAGCATTCGGCGCAGGTCGCCGTCGGTGACAATGCCCACAAGCTGTCCGTTCTCTATTACAGCGGCGGCGCCGAGCATCTTCTCGGAGATCTCGATGATGGCTTGTGTCATGATGTCGTCAGGGCTCACCAGAGGTGTGCCGTTTTTCACACAGAGGTCGCCAACAGTGAGGTAGAGACGTTTGCCCAAAGCACCACCTGGATGGAACTTTGCGAAGTCCTGCGCCGTGAATCCACGCATCTTCAGCAGAGCCACAGCCATGGCGTCACCCATCACGAGCTGCGCTGTGGTGGAGCTGGTGGGTGCGAGGTTGTTGGGACACGCCTCCCTCGGAACGGTGGTGTCGAGCACGAAATCGGCTTGTTTCGCCAGATATGACTCGCGGTTGCCGACGATGGCGACGAGCTTGTTCTTCCTTATTTTTATTAAAGGTATCAGCACCTTGATTTCGGGTGTCTCACCGCTTTTTGACACGATGACAACCACGTCATCGTCGCGTATGATGCCCAAATCACCGTGGATGGCGTCTGCAGCGTGCATAAAAACAGCCGTCGTGCCTGTCGAGTTGAGCGTGGCGACGATTTTTTGCGCGATATTTGCACTTTTTCCGATGCCGGAAACGATGACATTTCCCTTCGAATTATATATTAATTCGACCACTTTCTCAAAATCATCGGTAAGCAAAGCTTTTAATCCGAGTATGGAATTAGCTTCATTATCAATGACTTGCAGTGCTATATCGCGTAAATTTTCCATTATGTAAATTTTTTTTAAAATTTTCTTGCTTTATTAAAACTAAAAGTTATAAATTTGTAAAAATAACGATGCAAAGATAAGGATTATTTTTTAATGCTGAAACTATGGCAAAAATTGATGAAAAAAGTTTACATGATTTGCTGAAGAATGTCTTCGGATTCGACCAGTTTAAAGGCAACCAGAAGGCTATTATCAAGAGTATTCTCGCTGGAAACAACACTTTTGTGCTGATGCCGACGGGTGGCGGTAAATCATTGTGCTACCAACTGCCAGCCTTGATGAGCGAAGGCACGACGATTGTGGTTTCACCACTTATTGCCTTGATGAAGAATCAGGTTGACATGATTCGCAACTTCGGTGCCGATACGGGCATCGCCCACGTGATGAACTCATCGCTGTCGAAAGCCGAGCTGCTGCAGGTGCGTGAAGACCTCGTCAATAAGAAGACGAAGCTGCTGTATGTCGCGCCTGAATCGCTGACGAAAGAAGAGACGCTGGAGTTTCTGCGCGGCCTTGACATTGCGTTTTTTGCCATCGACGAGGCACACTGTATCTCGGAATGGGGTCATGACTTCCGACCGGAATACCGCCGTCTGCGCCCGATAATCAACGCCATCAACCCGAAGCTGCCAATCATCGCATTGACAGCCACGGCTACCGTGAAGGTGCAGCAGGACATCATGAAAAACCTTGAGATTCAAGATGCAAAGATATTCAAATCGTCGTTCGACCGCCCGAATTTGTATTACGAGGTACGACCGAAGACGAAAGATGTCGTAAAAGACATCATAAAATACATCAAACAGAACCCTGGAAAATCGGGCATCGTTTATACCCTGAGCCGCAAAAAAGTGGAGGAACTCGCTGAGACTCTGCAAGTTAACGGCATCAAGGCGTTGCCATACCACGCCGGTTTGGACAGCCAGACACGTCGCGAGAACCAGGACAAGTTCCTGATGGAAGAGGTCGACGTCATCGTGGCCACCATCGCCTTCGGAATGGGCATCGACAAGCCTGACATCCGTTTCGTGATACATCACGACATCCCGAAGAGCCTCGAAGGCTATTATCAGGAGACTGGCCGCGCCGGTCGCGACGGCGGCGAGGGTAACTGCATCGCTTTCTATGACTACGAAGATATTCATAAACTCGAGAAATTCAATAAAGGCAAGAACGTCGCCGAGCAAGAGATTGCACGTGAGCTGTTGAACGAGACGGTGACATACGCCGAGTCGCCGGTTTGCCGACATAAACTATTGTTGCACTATTTCGGCGAGGAATACGAAAAGGAAAACTGCGGCGCATGTGACAACTGCCTCAACCCGAAGGTGCGTTTCGACGGTCAGGAAGACATTAAACTCGTGATAGAGGCGGTGCTGGCAACGAAACAGCTGTTCAAGACCAAGCATATCTCCGAACTCCTTGCAGGAAAAGAGACTGGCGACATCAAGACGGCGAAACACGACACCAACGAGTATTTCGGAGCCGGTGACGACCACGACGAGAAATATTGGACTTCGATAATCCGCCAGGCTTTGGTTAACAAATTGTTAGTCAAAGATATAGATAACTACGGCATCCTGAAAGTGCCGAAAGAAGGCAAGGACTTCATAAAGAAACCTTACACTGTGATGGTGGCTATGGACCACGATTATGACAAAGGCGACGACGATGAGTTTGACGAAGACCGCGTGTCGCTGTCGAAGGATTCCGGCACCGACAAGACGCTGTTCTCGATGCTGAAAGACCTCCGTAAGACTATCGCGAAGAAGAAAAACCTGCCTCCGTTTGTGATTTTCCAAGACCCGTCGCTGGAGGATATGGCGATACAGTACCCTATCACGATGGAAGAGCTGACGCAGATCGCTGGCGTGGGTGCAGGAAAGGCACAGAAGTTCGGTCAGCCGTTCATCGACCTCATCAAAGAATATGTCGAGGAAAACGAGATTACACGTCCTAACGACATGGTGGTAAAGTCGGTGGTGAACAAATCGGCATTGAAAATCAGTATCATACAGAATATCGACAAAGAGATTCCGCTGGAAGACATCGCCTATTCGAAGAACCTCGAATTCGACGAGCTCCTGACCGAGATCGAGAGCATCGTGGCGAGCGGAACGCATCTCGACATCAGGTATTACACCCGTGACAACATCGACCAGTATCATCAGGAAGATATCATCCAATATTTCAAAGAGGCTGAGAGCGATGACCTTGAGACAGCGATGAAGACTCTGGGCGAGAACGAATACGAAGAGGAAGAGGTGCGACTGATGAGAATTCAGTTCTTATCTGAAGTTGGAAACTAACATGGGGCTGTAATTTCGACTGAAGCGAAGCGGAATGGAGACCTGAGCTTGCGAAAGCATTCACCTTTGGTGAATAAATCTCATTGATTTATGAAAAAATTAGTATTGGTAATTATATCGTTATTGTTTTTGGCTTCTTGCAGCAGTGAGAAGAAAAAACAGGCACCAGAGGTGTTGCTGTCTGAAGAGCAGATGGTCGATGTGATGACCGACGTGCAGATTATGGAGGGCATCGTCAGCTATAAGCGTAACAGTAACCAGAAGACGGCTTACTTGAAAACCATAGGCTACGACACGCTTTTCTCGCATTACGGCATCACCGATTCAATTTTTGAAGAGAATTTAAGATACTATAATGATGTTGATCCTCAGACACTTATAAGGATTATGGACTCTGTTGAAGTGCGCCTTGGGAGGATGAAGAATCAATGAAAATGCTCGTAAACGATTTTTGCCTTGGCGGGACCGATGACTTCGCTAAGCCGTTGTAAATCAGCTTCTTTGATGTTTTTTACAGATTTGAGTTCGAGAAGGAGCTTCTCGGCGGTAGCCCTGCCTATACCTTTGATATCGTTCATCTCGGAATGCACGAAGCCTTTCTGGAACTGTTTGCGGTGGAAGGTGATAGCAAATCTGTGCACCTCGTCTTGGATGTGCGTCAGAAGTTTGAAGACATCGGAGTTTATCTTGATTTGCACGGTTTTTGGCGGGAAGCCGAATAGCAGTTCATTTGTGCGGTGACGGTCGTCTTTTGCGAGACCGGCAATAGGGATTTCGAGATGAAGCTCGTCTTCGATGACTTGTCGAACCACCTCCATCTGGCCTTTGCCGCCGTCGGTGATGATGAGGTCGGGCAGTTCTTTGCCTTCTTCTTTGAGGCGTGAATAGCGGCGGCGCACCACCTCGCGCATCGAGGCGTAGTCGTCGGGACCTTGCACGGTTTTGATGTTGAAATGACGGTAGCCGGCTTTGTTGGGCTTGCCGTTGACAAACTGCACCATGCCTGCCACAGCATAGTCGCCTTGAAAGTTGGAGTTGTCGAAACACTCAATGACTGCTGGCAGTTCCGGAAGATGTAGGTCTTTCTGGAGCTCTGCCAAAACACGTTTCGAATGGCGTTCTGGGTCGACCAGTGAACGCAGTTTTTCGGTCTCGGCACGATATTGCTTGGCGTTGCGAGTTGAGAGGGCCAAGATCTCGAATTTCTCGCCTTTCTTAGGGATGGTGAACTTGACATTTTCGATTTCCATGTCGAGTTTCAGCGGAACAATGATTTCGCGTACGGAACTCTCAAACCGCTGACGTAACTCGATGATTGCCAACGACAAAAGCTCTTCGGGCGTTTCTTCCAACCGACGTTTCATCTCGATGGAAAATGATTGTATAATCGCTCCCTGGATGATGCGCATGTAGTTGACATAGAACGAGTTATCGGCATCGTCGAAGGAGAAGACCTCCATGTCGTGGAGAGTGTTGCTGCTCACGATACTGCGTGCGTGATAGTTCTCGAGAAGGTCGTATTTCTTTTTCAGCACCTGTGCCTGCTCGAATTCAAGGCGGGAGGCATGGTCCATCATCTGCGTCTTCAGATCCTTCAAAACTCCGGAGATGTTGCCTTTGATGACTTCTTTTACATTGAAAATCATAGAGTTATAATCTTCTTCGGAGATAAGGTTGGCACACGGTGCCTTGCAGTTGCCGATATGATATTCGAGGCACGGGCGGCTCATCAGATGGTTGCAGGTGCGCAAAGGATAGACCTGTTTCAAGATGTCAAGCAGTGTTCGCGCTGTCATCACGGAAGGGTAGGGGCCGTAGTAGAGCGAGCCGTCATTGACTCTTTTTCTCGTGAGGAAAACACGTGGAAAACGCTCGTTTTTGATGCAGATCCAAGGATATGTCTTGTCGTCCTTGAGCATTATGTTGTATCGCGGCTTGTACTGCTTGATGAAGTTGTTCTCGAGCAGGAACGCCTCGGCTTCGCTGCCAACCACGGTGAAGCGGATGTCGGCGATTTTACTCACGAGGAGCCGTGTCTTGCCGGTCTGTTCCTTGTTGAAATAGCTTGATACTCTGCGTTTTAGGTTTTTTGCCTTGCCGACATAAATAATCTCGCCGCTCTCGTCGAAGTATTGGTAAACTCCCGGCGATGTCGGAATCGTTTTTAATATCGAGGTTATTTTATCGTTCATTGCCATTCTGTCGTCATTTCGAGTGAAGCGAAGCGAAATCGAGAAATCTCTTCCAATTTTTAATTTATATTTTTGTGGGAGATTTATTAACCTGTGGTTAATGCTTTCGCTGAGCTCAGGTCTCCACTCCCTTCGGTCGGTCGAAATGACGGTGTGTATTAAAAGTGTTTAAATCCCTGCGCTTCAATCGGTATCTGATGATTGTCAGGCGTGATGAGGTTGGCTTGTCCCTCGTCGGGTGTGATGTATCCGATGATGCGGACGTCGTCCATGTCTTTCACTTTTTCGTAGTCGCTTTGTGCGATGGTGAACAGAAGCTCATAGTCTTCGCCGCCGTTGAGCGCTGCGATGCTCGGCACTATGTTGAAGTCCTTTGCTGTCTGTATCGTCTTCTGGTTCATCGGGATACGGTCTTCGTAGACCATGCATCCCACCTTCGATTCTTTACAGATATGTAAAACCTCAGATGCCAGACCGTCGGAGATGTCGATCATTGAGGTCGGTTTTACCTTAAGTTCCTTAAGCTTTTCGACTATGTCACGGCGAGCCTCAGGTTTCAACTGGCGTTCAAGGATATAGTCGTATCCTGCAAACTCAGGCTGCATGTTAGGGTCGGCCATGAATGCCGCTTTTTCTCTTTCGAGGATAAGGAGGCCAGTGTAAGCAGCTCCGAGGTTGCCGCTCACGCAAAGCAAATCGTTAGGTTTTGCGCCGTTTCGATATACGATGTCATCTTTTTTAGCTTTTCCAATCACCGTCACCGAGATGAAAAGTCCCGATTTTGAAGCTGTCGTGTCGCCGCCGACGAGGTCTACGTGATAGCGGTCGCAGGCGAGGCGGATGCCACGATATATCTCTTCAATCGCCTCAACGGAATATTTGCTGCTGATGCCGAGACCGACGACAATCTGTGTCGGGGTGCCGTTCATGGCATAGATATCTGAGAAGTTGACGACAGCGGCTTTATAGCCGAGGTGCTTGAGCGGACAATAGGTCATGTCGAAGTGCACGCCTTCGCAGAGGATGTCGACGCTGACGAGTGTCTGTTCGTCTTTATGGTCGATGACTGCCGCGTCGTCGCCGACGGCCTTGAGCGTTGAGTCGTTGTAAATCTTGACATTCTGCACGAGCTTGTCGATGAGAGCGAACTCGCCGAGTTCCGAGAGGTTGGTGATGTTTTCCTGATCTGCCATTATTCTTGAATTTTTATGCAAAAATAGTGATTTTTCGGAAACTGGTGAAATAATGTTTACTGAATATTTTGAAACACCAACAGATCTTTTCTTATGTGTCGCATGATAGTCGCGCTTTCTTCAGCGTTGTCGTAGAAGAAAATCCAGAGAGTCTGGTTTGTGTGGTCGACTGCCGCAATATAGCCGTCTTCATCGTGCTGTGCAGCATCCGGCATAATTGCTGAAGGCTGGTCGATTGATTCGAATGTGGCCTCTGCATTGAGAACGGTATCGTTGTATGCCAGACCATTATTGTTCAACTTATCCGCGACAGTTTGCAGAATTCGTTTTACTGCAGTGGAATCTCTGAATTCCATTCCGAAACTCATGTCACTCATAAAGTCGATGTCGTCGTTGATGATGATAGAGGCGTTTTGGACTTGGCTGTCAGATTCGAGGAGTGAATTTATTGCGGCACTGAATTCATTGACAATAGATTGTGCGAAGATATCAATTTCCTCATCGCTGAGATGCTCTTTGGTGAATATATCATCGCCAATTACTAACGGTGTGTCCCATTTCATACCAACCTCTACGGAATAGCTCGGGTCGGATATGGTGTCGCTGTTGAAGCCTGGAATAAACTGTTTCGACACGGCAAATTCACTCAATAGCCATTCCCAGACGTCTTCTTCTGCTGCCTGGATCATCACAGTGTTGATATCGTTGCCATGAACCTTGAAGTCGCATAGATAAGCTACTGTCAGATTGGTGTTGTCGGCGTACTTGCAGTAAAGTTCGAGGGCGGGATTGCTCTGTCTCTTCGCGTCACTCCTGCCACAAGAGCATTCTGCAAATATTGCGAGAATTAGTAAAATCAAAATGTTTATATGATATCTCATTTCATTATTCTTGATTGACAATTTTATTAGCTGAGATGATGACATCTTGTGCAGAGCATCCTGAATTACAGAGGAACTTCACCTCTTCATTTGGCAAATGTAAGCCATATAAAAGCACTCCGGCAAGCAGACAGGCGGCGGCCACGTATGAAATCCAAAGCAGTCTGCGATGACGCACGGGCGACATTTCTTGTACAAAGGCTCTGTTTTGGGCAATTTTTGCCATATTAAGCACGACATCATCGCTTGGAACGTTGTTTTCCGCGTCTTTCAGAGCGTTTTTGCGGCGCTGCCACTGTATCTCGAAATCGTTAGTGTTCATATATCCTCCTTGCTTTCTTTTTTAAACATTTCTTTTAACTGCAGTTTTATGCGTGTAATGCGCATTGCAATGGTGCCCTCTGTAAGGTTGGTCATATCGGCTATTTCTTTATAGGTGAAGCCATCGAGGTGAGCTCTTATTATCATGCCGTTCTCTTCAGAAAGCTCATTTATGAGCTGACACAACAACTGAGAGTCGTCGTTTGCCTCGTACGACATGTCGTTTATTTCCTCATGTATATCAATTTGTTCCGTCGCTGGATTTTTGTTGTCTTTGCGACGGAGCATCAGCATCGTGTTGGTTGCGACACGATAAATCCATGTCTGTTCCGAGCTTCGTCCCTCGAAGGTGTCGAAATAACGCCAGAGACTGACGATGACTTCCTGCATGCAGTCTTCGACATTCCACACCTTGCCGAGGTTATAATCGGAGCATATATGCCATATCAAAGCCTTGTTACGCAACAGCATCGCGTTGAAGGCTTGCTCTTTATCTGACTTATCTTTAGTGCGAGACAACAAAACGTTTTGTCTGGTTTTCATTGATTTTTATGAAATAAACGCCGTCGTTATAATTGGCCGTTGAGATGCTGATTGGGTTTTCAACAACTTTAACCTCATCGACCTTTTGTCCTAAAGTATTGTAAATCACGACATTTTCAATGTTTTTGCCTGTTATTGTCAGGACATCTTTAACTGGATTTGGGAAAAGTTTGAAACCTTCCGTCTCATTCTCATTGACGCCTTCAAAAGTGATGCATTCCACGTTGGTGGGGTCGCTTTCCATATAACCTTCGCAGTTAGCTGTGACTTTGTAGCAATACTCCTGCATGTCTTCCAAATCACTGTCGGCAAATGATGTCTCGTTTACTGTGGCAATCTTTGAGCCGTCGCGATAGACATTGTAAGAAATAGCTGTCGCCGACGCGTTCCAGTTTAATGTAACCACATCATTTGCCATCAACAAAGAGAGATCTGACGGCGCGTCGCAGTCGATGGTTTCGCAGCTGTATTGCTGTATGCCGCCATATTGTGCGAGAGCGTTAATCACG
Source organism: uncultured Bacteroidia bacterium (assembly GCA_902787095.1). Lineage (GTDB taxonomy): Bacteria > Bacteroidota > Bacteroidia > Bacteroidales > F082 > Limimorpha. The sequence goes on along the minus strand of CADAFC010000043.1, from coordinate 3,671 downwards.
TCGTTGGCCGAGAACGGATAGAGCTGCTGGAATCCTTGGATAGGGATGCTTCTGTCAGGCATGATGAGAATCAGGGTGGGGCATCCGGCGATTCCATAAATATCGAAAATCTCGTTTCCTCCACCTTCCACTCCAATTGTCGGATACTGAACGCCATATTGGTCAATCCATTGTTGGCAATTGCTGTTGCTGTCTATATACGATATTTCCATGAAAAAGACATCATGTTGGTTGCAGCCTGTGGCGGTGTACGCACCATTAATATAAGGTGCAATAACCTGGCATTGCCCGCAAGTCAGGAAAAAGAAATCGATGAAGACTGCCTGACCGCGGTCTAAGATGTCAAAGAGATGAATTTCGTTACCGTGGCAGTCGGTAGCTGTAAAGTCGACGGCTTCGGTGAGATTGGTGGACTGAGCGTGAAGCCCTGTTGTTGCAAATAAAATTGCGATAATGATAAAAAGTTTTTTCATAGTTTGATTATTTATTTCTCATTAATTAGGTGCAAATTTATAAAAAAAATAACAAGTTTTAAATAATTATTTCGAGTTATTTTTTCAAAGTTTTTGCACCTAATTAGTTGTCAATTTTAAAATTATAGTCTATGAGGAAAAAATTATTTTTGATTGTGTGCTTCTTCGCTTTTGTGGGCGTTGCCAATGCACAAAACGAGATTACGATGACTGTCAACACCGGGTCATCTGTGGAGTTTTCACTTGCTGAAAGACCAACTATCTTATCGTATGCTTCGATGTCGGTTACTCCTATTGGAAATGCCGGCTTTGGTGGGCTGGCATTCTACTGGGGTTACATGTTTCCCGCCGCGATGGTCGAGGAGTATGCCGGAAAGTATCTCACGCAGGTCGCATATCTGGAAGGCGGCGGTGATGATTATGCTGGAGAATACTCGATAAACATTTGGATTGGTGGCGACAATGCTCCTGAAAAGCTGGCTCTAACACAAAAGTTTACTGTGACTTCAGGTTCTGGTACAGTGATGACAATGTCGCTCAATCAGCCAGTGCTCATTGATGGGACTCACAACATCTGGGTTACTTTGTATCAAGATGGTTCAGTGCAAGGGCCTGCTTTTGTTATGGAAGACATGGGTGATGCCAACAGCCGTTGGGCTGGCTTACCTGATTATAACATGTGGATTGATGTCAATCAGGCACAAGGTGGCAGTGGCTATAGCTTCATTCTTTGGGCTTTTGTCGATGATTACGACGTTATCGGCGAGGTCGATAGTAATGTGGCAGTTTATCCTAACCCGACACAAAATATGCTGAATGTTGTCGCTCCATGTATGAATCACATCACGGTGATGAACACCGTCGGACAAGTGTTATACGACACAGATGCTGAAAGCGACCAGTTTGTCCTGGACATGTCGCAATATGAGTCGGGAATGTATTTGGTGCGCGTTTCAACAGACAGTGGCACTATTGTGAAACGCATTAATGTGGTAAGATAATCACTACACCTCTGTAAGGTACGAAAAAACCTCGCGACACATTGATTTTATATAGTGTTGCGAGGTTTTTTGTGCTCCCACTAGGACTTGAACATAGGACCAATGACATTCAGATGATTCACCATAGCGTCAATGCCTATTGTGGCAATCAGAGTGTCTGAATGGAACGTCGTTTGTTTCAGAAGCAGTTGGTCCACCACGATAGTACGGTCGGTATGTAGATTACCCTGAAAGCGCATGGCTTGGACACAGATGAGCGTGTCCAGGCCGTGCGGGCTCCTGGTGTCACCAGAATAACCGTCACCGTAGTTAATAGCAACAGCACTATTCCCAAAATGACACCTAAAAAGATGCGGAATATTCTCCTTATTGGACTCTTTTTACTCATTTGTTTTCGTCTTTGGCAGTCATGTTCTTGAAGAACAGATCGACAACACGCTTTGTGATGATGGTCTTCCGGACTGCATGGCGCATTTTGTTCTCAAAGACATGATTGTTGGCGGATTGGTTTGCCGACTCTGCTGCTGCCACGAGCTGCTCACGTTTGTCGATTTTGGCACGCAACCTCTTTGAAGCGTGTTTATAGAGGAAATTATAGCATGGCACCGATGCCTTCATGATATAAGGTGTGAGGAAGGTGGTTACCACACTGGATGCCACGATAATGGGATAGATGACCGGGTGAAGGACGCCCAGGCTGGTGCCCAGCGAAGCGATGATAAACGAGAACTCGCCGATTTGCACGAACGAGAAGCTGGTCAACATGGAGTCGCGCATCGTCTGTCCACCCCACCAGCAACCCAAGGTGCCGAAGAGTATCATGCCGATGATAATCACCAGACAGACCCAAAGGATGCTCTGCCAGTATTCCACCAAGGAGGTGGGGTTGATGAGCATGCCCACAGAGATGAAGAAGATGGCGGCAAAGACATTCTTCAGCGGTGTCATCAGCTTCTCGATACGATGCGAATCTACTGTCTCGGCAAGGATAGAACCCATCACAAAGGCACCGAGGGCACTGCTGAAACCGGCTTCCTCGGCCGTCAGCACCATGCCTAAGCACAGACCCAGGGCGAGGATTATCAGCGTCTCGTCGTTCAGATGTTTTTTTACTTTGCGCAGCAGCGTCGGGATAATCAGGATGCCGCAGATGAACCACACCGCAAGCGTGATAGCCAAAGTGATTACCTTGTTGAGCAGCTCTCTACCTTCGAACTGATGACGGATGGCGATGCTGGAGAGCAGCACCATCAGCACCACAGCCACCACATCCTCCACAACAAGAATGCTGGTCGCGCCTTTGACGAAACGTTCCTTACTCAAACCGGCTTCGTCAACCACCTTCATCACGATGGTGGTGCTCGACATGCATAGCATGCCTGCCAGGAACAGCGAGTTGATCATATCCAGTCCGGCATCGTAGCCCACCAAGTAGCCCAACGCCATCATGCCCAAGATGATGGTCAGGGCGCCAATGGCTGCCACCTTGCCACTGCTTATGAGGTTCTTAAGCCGGAATTCCAAGCCGATGCAGAACAACACAAACAACACGCCGATGTCACCCCAGGCTTTGACATTGTCAGCATTCACAAGGCTCTCGCCAAACAGGTAAGGGCCCACCAACACACCGGCCACGATATAACCCAGCACAACAGGCTGCTTTAACAACTTAAATATGATACTGACCACAGCGGCAGTAATCATCAAAATGTATAAATCTTGTACCATAAAAAATACTTAATTTTTTTTTATCTTTTAATATTTTATAATGAGTCCACTCAAATTGACTTTTTGCACCATGATTCCGTTTTCGGTCTCAAAACGGACGAGGTACATACCCGAACCGAAGCGGCTCAGGTCAAGGATGGCATTGCCTTCAACAGTGGTTTCCATGATGGTTTGGCCCAAGCTGTTGCTGATGCTGACCCACATCGTGCCTTCGCCTTCAATATGGAGCAAGCCATTGGTGGGGTTGGGATACACGAGCAGTCTCTGGGCAAGGTCTTCCTCGACGGATTGGCCGCAATTGTTCTGGTAAGTGAAGAAGATACCAGGGGAAAGGGTGGCAGAGGTGAATATCACCTCATCTTCGCCATTCAGGATGGTGAAGGAACATTCACCGTCGGTGTCATATTGCTCTTTGTCGTGATACCAGCCAGAGTTCCAAATGAAGTTGAGATTGCCTTTCAGCAGCGGG
>CADAFC010000042.1 GCA_902787095.1 uncultured Bacteroidia bacterium | reverse complement strand
GAAGTGCGTCTGAAGAACGCCTACATCGTGAAATGCACAGGCTGCAAGAAAGACGGAAACGGCGAAGTTGTTGAGGTTTACGCCGAATACGACCCGATGACACGCAGCGGCATGCCTGAGGCTAACCGCAAGGTTAAAGGCACCATCCACTGGGTCAGCCAGGCTCACTGCATCAAGGCTGAAGTGAGACTCTACGACCGCCTCTGGAACGTGGAAAACCCTCGCGACGAGTTGGCACGCCTGCAAGACGAAGGCAACACCCCAATCGAGGCAATGCGTAAGATGATGAATCCTAACTCATTGGAAATCAGGACAGAATGCTATGTCGAGAAATATCTCGCCGATGCGAAACCACTCGACCACTTCCAGTTCCAGAGAATAGGATATTTCACCGTCGACAAAGACAGCACGCCTGAACATCTGGTGTTCAACAGAACTGTCGGCTTAAAAGATACTTGGGCGAAAACAAATTAATGACCCACGTCATTTCGACTGAAGCGAAGCGGAATGGAGAAATCTCATTCAATTGCAGGAGATTTCTCGACTCCCTACGGTCGCTCGAAATGACGAGATAAAAAATAACATTATGAAAATAGAAAAAGAATTTATTGAGGGCTTATACGAGGCTTTGCCGGAAGAGACAAGGCATTATCTTGATATCGCTATCGAAAAAATAGTCGAGGCAAAGAAAAAAGGCGGAAAAGTGGTCGTTGTGACAGGCTCCGGCCCTAACATCCACGAAGGCGTGACGACTCTCATCGCCGAGTTCATCAACAAAGGCTTAATCGATGGTGTCACAACAAGTTCGGCTGTCGTCTCTCACGAGATGGGCGGCGTTCTCGATAAGGTGAAACGTATCAATATCCACGACATCGGCGAGGAGTTCCTTGATTTCGACAAGATGCCTCGTGGTGACATCTTCGAGCTCACCGAACTCACCGATGCTCAATGGGCTGACCTCAAGAAAGAGATGATCATCGACGACGCTCTCGTACAGCGTTGCAACGAGAAGGAAGGCACCATCATCATCAAGGCGGCGGCTAATATGGCTTACCCGATGGGTCTCAGAAACGAGACATTTGCGGCAAGCATCATGGAGATAGCCCACACCAAGCACGTCCCGTTTGAGGAAGTCGTGGGTTGGGGCTGCGATGAGCGTACCATGCTCGGAGCGGGCGTCCGTAACAACGTCCCGGTGCTCGTCAGCGTGCCACAGCTTATCGGAGGCGGTCAGGTCGGCATCAGCATCGCCGACAGCATCCCGGTGAGCGACAGGACGTTCCGCATCTCAAAGATGTTGGGAAGTGCCGACGTCATCATCGAGTCAGCAGTGGCATTGACACAGGAGATTCACGACGGCCCGTTTGAGACCTACACCGGTCACGGCATCTGGGCAAGCTGGAACGGCTATCCCACCTACAGCCTCAAAGACAAGACCTTGATTCGTTTCGACCTCGACGAGAACCTCAAGAAAGCCTGGGATCTCGACAAGAAATCAGGCGATGTGCAGGCTGCTATCGACAAAGGTCTGCCGAAGACCAAGATGTCGAAAATCCCATTCAGAATGGAGATGTCGGCATTCTCACGTCTCGAGAAGTCTATCCCGGTTGTGGGCGACATCGGAGTGCTCTGGTCGGTGATGGCACTTAAAGTGTCGCAGGCGCTCAACATCGAGCTCGACTACATCAGCTATCCGCAGCAGACCGAGCCTGGCAAGGCAATGCGTGAGTGGATTGTCGACAACATCGACTATATGAAAATGGACAAGATTAAAGAATGGCTCCAGCGCTAGCCGTCATTTTCGGGAGCGAACTCACTTCCCGTCATTTCGACTGGAGCGAAGCGGAACGGAGAAATCTCATTAAAAAATAAAAATTTGCAAATTATGGAAAATACATCAACAGTAAAGCTCTATAACCTTGATTTTGACCAGGTTAAGACTTATTTGTTCGCAACATTGTTCGTGGCTGGCAACATCATTCTGCCTCAACTCTGCCACCTCATCCCGAACGGCGGTCACATCTTCCTGCCGATTTATTTCTTCACGTTGATTGCCTCTTACAAATACGGCATGAAGGTGGGATTGATGACAGCGGTTTTGTCGCCTATCATCAACAGCTTGCTTTTCGGAATGCCTCCTGCGGCAGTGGTTCCAAGCATCCTCATCAAGTCGATTTTCCTCGCGGTGTCAGCTGCTTGGATTGCTGAGAAGACCAAAAAGGTGTCGCTTTGGACCATCCTCGCTGTTGTCTTGGCATATCAGATCTTCGGCTGCCTCGTGGAATGGCTCATCGAGGGCTCATTCGTGGCAGGATTCAATGATTTCCGCCTCGGAATCCCTGGAATGCTCATACAGTGGCTCGGCGGATATTTATTTGTGAAATATATAAAATAAACATTCAACTCGTCATTTCGAGCGTAACGAAGTGAAGTCGAGAAATCTCCTGCAAAGAGAGTAACTGCTTAATTGTAGGAGATTTCTCCATTCCGCTTCGCTCCAGTCGAAATGACGAATACAGTAAACGTTTCGCTCGAAATGACGTTTTCATTGTATGTCACCGTTAGAACAAGCAAAAAATACATTAAAAGCCGCCGATTCAACCATTTCTGTGGTCTCAGACGGAGAGGTTTTCACTTCGCAGGAGCGGGGTGTTAAGCCGCTTTTGTTTCTTCTTAAAGAGAAAAAAGAGTTTTTGAAAGGCGCTTCCGTTGCCGACAAAGTCATTGGCAAGGCAGCCGCGCTCCTCATGGTTCTCGGCGAAATCAAAGAAGTCCACACTTTGATAATATCCGAGCCGGCCATTAAGGTCTTTGAAAAGCACAATATTCCTTGTTTTTACGATAAAAAAGTCACCCGCATCGTAAATCGCACGGGTGACGGCTTATGTCCGATGGAAACGCTCTGTCTGGATGTTGAAAATCCGCAAGAGGCGTTTGAGCGCATCACTTCACTTTGATGTCATATCCCGACCAGTCGTCGCTCTCCGACAGCAAATCGTAGTAATGACAGATATTCTCCTCGGTGATTCTCTCCCCGTTTACTGAGACTATCCTATCTCCGACCTTAAACGTTTCACTGCCGTCGATGAGACGTGTCAAAATCTTCAGTTTGCCGTTATCGACAATGAGTTTGTAGCGGACTTCGTGATATGGATTAACCTCGTTGTTAACATGAGGCTTGGCATATAATTTAGGTGGATCTGACACCATAGAAATTATCCAGTCGAACTGCGAGATTGCCTTGAGCCCCATATTGTTATGCGGAAGGTTTTTCACATAGATAATATCAGTCTCTTTGTCAGCTTCAGCGATACTGAATCTTTCTTTTGGGACATCGACAAATCGCTGCTTGTTAGTCTGACCGTTAATACCCGTTCCATACGAGCCCTCATATAAAAAATCGTCCGTTTTTGGGTTTTCAACCCTTTGCTCACCTTTTAAAACAAAACCGGCGCGTCCGTTTCCAGTGTCAAAGATGCATTTGTATTCCACCCCGTTGATTTGAGGATAAACCCACAGCACTCTTTGTTCATACGTGCACTTAACAGGAACAAACCCAGTGGTGTCAATGGGCTCTTTATAATTGACAAATCGTATCTCACTATTAGTGAAATCTAAAAATTCATGACCAATGTTTAGGCTTTCTAAACCTAATAAGTGATGGTCGGAAATTGTATAATTCTCACAAAGAGGCCGTTCTGGAAACAAGACAGCCTGACCAATATCTGTGTTATAAATCTTCTCAGTCCCGACTTTCGCATACAGCGTCGTGATTTTGATACTTGATTTTTTTTCGACACCAGTCACCCGAACACGATAAAACTTCATTTCTTCAGGGCGTGTGCCCGGCGTATACATCAGCGTAATAATCGAATTGTCACCCGTATCGTAAATCAACGAATCCGGCTTTCCATTCAACTCAGCCTTGAAAACAATATGCTGCCCGTTGTTTTTGAAATGTATGGTGTCGTCAAATAGAACTTCTGCCTCGACAATTTCATCAGTACGCACCTTTAATGTATGAACATACAATCCCACAGGGAAAAAATAGGCAAAAGCGGCACACGACACCACTATTATTGCCAAAACCACAGCCAAAACTATGCGCAAAACTCTCTTCGTCTTCTTTTTCATAGTATTAAAATATCAGGTTAATTATTTGACTGCAAAATTACAAAAATTATCAATAATTGGAGTTTGTTTTATATTTTTGCAAAAATTAACTGTAGCTTTGTCCGAGCTTTTGCGTCTAATGTGCAAAAGATTCTAAAGAAAGGAATATATAAACTTTAAAAAATATGAATGAAGCATTTGTAAAATCGGTAAAACTATTGCTGCTATTGGTGCTTTTGTATATAGCTACCTTGGTTATTGGTGTTGTTTTGGGGAGTGTCTTTAATAACAATGATATCATGAAATGGACCTTGGTGATTGGTTTTATGCTCATCGCTGTCTTGTTTTTCGGCAAAAGCTATGTCAAGCTGTCGTTTGGCCGCATCGAGCGGCGTATGGTCTGGCCAGCAATCGGCATGTCTGTCTTGATTGCTATTGCTCAAATGCTCATTACAATATCAGTGTTATCCTTGCTTGACGTTGATTATTTTTATCAAGACGAAGAATTGGAACGTCGTCAACAGCTTATTTCAGGAATTGCCGGTGCACTTTTCGTCATTGTTTCTGGTCCTATAATAGAAGAGATTGGTTTTCGCGGACTTCTTCTTGATGGTCTTCTTAAAACGCGATGCCATCCTTGGGCAGCCATTCTTATCTCTGCTGTTGCTTTCGGTCTGGTTCATGGGTTATGGGCGCCTTTTGTCACTGCCACGCTGTTCGGAATCCTCGCCGGATGGCTTTACTGGCGCACAGGCAGCATCATTCCGGGTCTCATCATCCATATTACCAACAACTCACTCACAGCCATAGATTTAAGCCATCAAACGGACACCTTTTATCTGATAGCCCTTGTCGGCGGTCTCATTTTTCTGACTTACGGTGTCTGGTGGTTTTGGAAAAATGTGAAAACCTTTAGGTATTAACGAAAAAAGAGATTCCAGCAGTTCTGAAATCTCCTTTATCGAAAAAACAAATCTATACTAAATACTTTCTACTTTAAACTTTAAACTTTAAAACTACTCTAAACTCTACACTCTCAACTCTAAACTATTTCTTCCTCTTCTTCGACGCATTATCCGGATTATTCACTATATCCAAGCAATCCTGATATGTCAGATTGTTTGCGTCGTATGTGCGCGGAATCTTGTAGTTTGCCTTTTTATATGAGATATAGATTCCGAAACGGCCGCGGAGCACCTTCATGTCGGCGTCTTCCGGGAAAGTCGCGACGACGTTGTCGGCATCCGATTTGCGCTTGTTCTCGATGATTTCGACGCAACGCTGGAAGTTGACCGTCGCAGGGTCGTCTAACTTCGAGAGGCTGTAGAATGCGTTCTTGTGCTTGATGTACGGACCGAAACGACCGATGGCGACCTGAATCTCAGCGTCTTCGTATTCACCAATCGAACGTGGGAACGAGAACAGATCCAAGACCTCATCAAGGGTGATGGTCTCTATGCTCTGGTCTTTGTGCAAACCCGCAAACTTCGGCTTCTCTTCTGACTCGGTGTCGCCAATCTGTGCCACCGGACCGAAACGGCCGATCTTCACGTAGACGTTCTTGCCTGAGACAGGGTCAACGCCAAGGAGCTTCTCGCCGCTGAATTTGCCAGAGTTGTCTGATGTTTCGGTGACTGTCTTATGGAAGTCTTTGTAGAAATCCTTGATCATGGTGTTCCACTCGCAGCGGCCCTCGGCAATCTTATCGAATTCCTTCTCCACGTTGGCGGTGAAGTTGTAGTCGACGATAGTCTCGAAGTAGCTGATCAGGAACTTGTTGACCAAGATTCCGATGTCGGTCGGGACGAGCTTGGCTTTCTCGTAGCCGATGTTCTCTTTGCCTGTCTTTTCGGTGATTTTGTTCTTTTTCAGAGTGTAAATCTTGAATGTGCGGGTCTCGCCTGCGATATCCTTCTTCTCGACATATTCCCTCTTTTGAATTGTGGAGATTGTCGGGGCGTATGTTGAAGGACGGCCGATGCCGAGTTCTTCCATCTTCTTGACGAGACTCATCTCAGTGTATCTGAATGGCTTACGTGCAAAACGCTGCTGTGCCTCCATCTTGTCGAGATCCAGCGTCTGGCCGACTTTCATTGGCGGCAACATGCTGTTGACGTTTTCGCCGTTCTCGTCGTCGACGCTCTCAACATAAACCTTGAAGAATCCGTCAAAGAGAACCACCTCGCCTGATGCCACGAAGTCCTTGTCGGAATTCGACACATCGATGTTGACCAATGTCTTTTCTATCTGAGCGTCAGCCATTTGTGATGCTATGGTACGTTTCCAGATGAGGTCGTAGAGCTTGCGCTCGTCAGCGGTACCTTTGATGGTCTGCTGGTCGAGGTATGTCGGGCGGATAGCTTCGTGAGCCTCCTGTGCGCCTTTTGTTTTTGTGGTGAACTGACGAGTCTTGACATACTGTGCGCCATAGAGGTTCTCGATTTCTTTCTTGGCCTGACCAAGAGCGAATGTCGAGAGGTTGACGCTGTCGGTACGCATGTATGTGATCTTTCCTGATTCGTAGAGCTGTTGGGCGATACGCATGGTGTTGCTCACCGAGAAACCGAGTTTGCGGCCGGCTTCCTGTTGCAGTGTCGAAGTGGTGAACGGAGGTGCAGGGCATTTTGAGACCGGTTTCTTCTCCACGTTCTTGATTTTATATGCCGCGCTCTTGCAGTCCTCGAGGAACTTATATGCGTCTTCTTCCTTCTCGAAACGTGTAGGAAGCTCAGCAAACAGCTGATATTCGTGGTTGTCGATGGTAAACGAGAAATTGGCTGTCACGCGGTATGCGCTGCTGTTGACGAAGTTTTTGATTTCTTCCTCGCGTTCCACGATGAGGCGCACTGCCACGCTCTGCACACGACCAGCTGAAAGGGCGGGTTTCACCTTCTTCCACAATAGCGGTGAAAGCTCATAACCCACAAGACGGTCGAGGACACGGCGTGCCTGCTGTGCCGACACGAGGTCCATGTCGATCTTACGCGGGTTGTCGATGGCGTGTAAGATAGCAGGCTTTGTGATCTCATGGAACACGATGCGGCGGTATTTGTCGTCGTTCAAGCCCAGTGTCTCATACAGATGCCATGAGATCGACTCTCCCTCACGGTCCTCATCGGATGCCAGCCACACCATATCGGCGCCCGCTGACAGTTTCTTCAATTCAGCAACCAGACGTTTCTTGTCGTCCGGGACCTCATATTCGGGTTGGAACCCGTGTTCCATATCCAGACTCAAATTCGACTTACTCAAATCTCTCACATGACCGTAACTCGATTTCACTGTAAACTCTTTCCCCAAAAAGCCTTCAATTGTCTTAGCCTTCGCCGGAGACTCAACTATCACAAGATTTTTTACCATAACACAATTTTTAATTCCTATTTTTCTTTTTTCTCACGCAGATATCGCAGATTTAACAGATTTTTCTGTTCTTCCTCGTTTTTTATCTGTGCTAATGCTCGCGTCGCGAGCTGCAGATTTTCGCAGATTTGTTTGGAAAAATTTCTGCGTTTTCTGCGGTATCTGCGTGAGCCAATTTCGCGCTGCAAAATTACTACATTATTATTTTAAAAATGAAATATTTTTTTTAAAAAATTTTAATAATAATGATAATCAATTGGTTACGTCGTCATTTCGAGCGAAGGCGAAGCCGTAGTCGAGGAATCACCGCCAATTGAATAATTCTGAAACAATTAGATGCCGGTGATTTATTCGCCTTGGCGAATGCTTTCGCTTCGCTCAGGTCTCCATTCCGCTACGCTCCAGTCGAAATGACGGAGTGAAAAACTATAGTCGAAATGACAAAATTTTTTGTATTTTTGCAGCATGATTATCATCGACAATGTAATAGTGACCGACGAGTTTCTGAATGCTCGTTTCTGCTGCCAGCTGGCACGCTGCAAGGGCGAATGCTGTGTGGCTGGCGACGCTGGCGCTCCGCTCGAGCCCGATGAAGTTGGGATCATTGAAGAAAACATCGACAGAATAAAGCCGTACATGCGTCCTGAAGGCATCAAAGCCATCGAGGACAACGACGTTTACGACTACGACGACTTCGGCGGACTGACAACGCAACTCGTCAACGGAGAAGAGTGCGCTTTCGTGTATTTCCATGAAAATGGGACGGCACTCTGCGCCATCGAAAAGGCTTACAAAGAAGGCAAAATCGACTTCTGGAAGCCCATCAGCTGCCACCTCTACCCCATCAGGCTGATGGAAAAAGACGGCTTCACACATATAATGTATCACGAGTGGAGCGTGTGCGTGCCCGCGAAGAGGCATGGCGAAAAAGAAGGCATCCCGTTGTATAAGTTTCTGAAAGAACCTCTGATAAGAAAATTTGGTGAGAATTGGTACCAAAGACTTCAGACCGTCATTTCGAGCGGAACGAAGTGAAGTCGAAAAATCTCATAAAAAAGAATGGTTTTTCATTTTTTTTCAAAAAATTTTGCTTTATTCCAAAAAAATTGCTTAATTTTGTAAGCTAATTTTCGACACAAAATGAAGGTATTATTTATCCACCAAGAAATCACTCCGTATCTCAAAGAGACTCCGATGTCTTTGATTGGCAGATACTTACCGCAGGGGATTCAGGAAAAAGGGAAAGAGATCCGCATCTTCATGCCTCGTTTCGGCAACATCAACGAGCGCCGCAACCAGCTGCATGAGGTGATTCGGTTGTCTGGCATGAACATGATTATCAACGACACCGACCATCCGTTAATCATCAAGGTGGCTTCTATCCAGAAGGCGAGGATCCAGATCTATTTCATCGACAACGACGACCTCTTCACGAAGAGGAAGTACACCGTCGCCGACCACAACGAGGATTTCTATGAGGATAACGACGACCGTACCGTGTTTTTCTCGCGCGGCGTCATCGAGACTGTCAGGAAGCTCAACTGGCCGCCTGACGTGATACACTGCCACGGCTGGATGACCTCACTGGTGCCTTTGTTCATAAAACGCGTATTCAAAGACAACCCGCTGTTCAGCGACTCCAAGGTGATTTATTCGCTTTACGACGACGACTTCAAAGGCTCGTTCCGTGATGGCTACGACAAGAAGCTCAAGATGCCGGGCATTGTGGCAAAAGAGATAAAATGGCTCAAGAACCCGATGTACGCCAACATCCAGAAATCAGCACTCGACTTCGCCGACGGCATAGTGATGGCAAGCCCAAGCATCAACCCTGAGGTGGAGAAATATGCCAGATCATTGGGCAAACCTATCCTCGAATACCCGGGTGAAGAAAATTACGTTGACGCTTACAACGAGTTTTACGACAAGATTATCACATTATGACAAAAACACGTGTTTTCGCACTGATTTGTATAGTTTTTCTGACCGCATACGCTTGCAAGAAAACGCCACAGGAGATTGGCACCGATCTGCAGCCGTCGGTCACCCAGATAGCAGTAGCTTTCACTGACGCCTCCGACATTGTCGCACATACCGAAAACGTCAGCAGCGTGTCGGCGACGAACCTGTATATGCTGTCGCTCGGCAACATGAACGACACCGTCTTCGGCATAACCAACTTCGATTTCTACACCCAGTTTTCGCTGACGACGGAGAGTCAAACCTGGGGAGCCAACGCCGTAGCCGACTCTGTGGTGTTAAACCTCGTGTATAGCGGTTATTACGGCGACACCACTGAATATCTGACCGTGAGAGTGCATGAGCTTGAAGAGGGGATGCTATCGGACACCTCTTACAAGTCGAACCAGAGCTTCGATTACGACCCCACGATACTCGCCAACCTGTCATTCAGTCCGCGTCCGCTGACAACACCCGACACGGTGCTCGACAGAGGTGTGCTGAGGATTCCTATTGATCCGTCGTTGGGTAACAAATTTATTGCAAATGAGTCGCACATGACGAGCAACGACCATTTCAAGGAGTTCTTCAAAGGCCTCTATGTGGATTGCGAACAGACCAACGCCGCAGGCCCGGTATGCTACTTCAACCCGACGCACAGCTACACATACATGCGTGTCTATTATCACAACGACACCGACACTCTTTTCTACGACTTTGGCATTTCTTCAAACGATGTCTGGGTAAACCATTATTCGCACGACTATACAGGACACGAATATATCTTTGACGATAACTCGCGTCTTTACGTACAAGGCTCGGCTGGCACAAAGGTTTGGCTCGACTTCCCCACCATCAAGGAATGGGCTGATGCACAACCCGGTCATGTGGTCATCAACGAGGCGAAGCTTGTACTCACGGGAGCTGTCACTGACACCGCCTTATACACACCACCAGCGTCGTTGATACTCGTGGGTGAGAAACACAACGGGGCCGACACCACATACGTGTATCTGCCTGACCAATATGAAGGCTCGAGCTATTTCGGAGGCTATTACGACTCAAGCAACGGCACCGTTTGGTTCAGAATCTCGGAATACATCCAGAAACTCGTGTTGAAAGGATCCTACCAAGACCTTGAAGGTATCTATGTCAATGTCAGCGGAGCCTCCACTGTGGCGCGCCGATGGGCATTTTATGGTAACGACGGGGCAGCACCCGACAGCCTGCGCCTGCGTCTTGAGGTGGTATACTCTTTGGTAAACGAATAAAAATCAACGAAATATGAAAAAATTATTATTAATACTTTGCATTTTTTTAGGTATGGCAGCACAAGCACAAAACGAGACAAAAGTCTTGATTAAGACTACCTTAGGCGACATCACAGTGATGCTTTATGACGACACGCCGCTGCATCGCGACAACTTCATCAAATTGGTCAACGAGGGCTGGTACAACGGCTCACCGTTCCACCGCGTAATCAAAAACTTCATGATTCAGGGCGGACAGAACGCCGACGGCAGCGTCGACCCGGGCTATCGCATCCCAGCGGAGATCAAACCGAACCATTTTCATAAGAAAGGCGCTTTGGCGGCAGCACGTCAGGCCGACCAGGTGAACCCGCAGAAGATGTCGAGCGGCTCACAGTTTTACATCGTGCAAGGACAGGTCATGAACGAGACACAGCTCAATATGTTCGAATCGCGTTACGGCAAGGTGTTCAACGCAAAACAGCGTCAGGCCTACCAGACGATAGGCGGCACACCACATCTCGACGGCGACTACACAGTGTTCGGCGAAGTGACCGATGGCCTTGAAATCGTCGACAAAATCGCTGCGGTGAAGACAGGCTACATGGACGTGCCAGTTGAGCCAGTTACAATAATTTCAATGGAAATTGTGAAATGAAAGAGAAAATAGAAAAAATACTCGCGGAAGTGAAGTCGTTCCACGCCGACAGCAAAGAGGCGCTGGAGCAGTTCCGCATCCAATATCTTAGCAAAAAAGGAACTATCACAGAGCTTTTCACCGAGTTCAAACAGGTGGCTCCAGAGATGCGCAAGGAGATGGGAATGCGCCTCAACGAGCTGAAAAACACCATACAGGACATCATCGACGAGCAGCAGAAACAGTTCGAGACCACGAATGAGGCCAAGACAGACCTCGACCTCACACTGCCTGTCGACGCCATGAAAGGCTCACGTCACCCTCTCTCGATAGTGAGAAGCGAGATTGAAGACATCTTCAAACGTCTCGGCTTCGTGGTGGCTGAAGGTCCGGAGGTGGAAGACGATTACCATGTCTTTGCAGCTTTGAACTTCCCGCCCGACCATCCGGCCCGCGACATGCAGGACACCTTCTTCATCAGCAAGGAGCCGAGTGAGAACAAACCTACCGATGTGCTTCTCCGTACGCACACTTCAAGCGTGCAGGTACGCGCCATGGAGACTAACAAGATGCCTATCCGTATCATAGCCCCAGGCCGCGTTTTCCGTAACGAAGCCATCTCTGCCCGCGCACACTGCATCTTCCATCAGATAGAAGGTCTCTATATAGATAAAAACGTGTCGTTTGCCGACCTCAAACAGACACTCTACCACTTTGTGCAGGAATACTTCGGAGAAGGCACAAAAGTGCGTTTCCGTCCGTCGTATTTCCCATTTACCGAGACATCGGCCGAGATGGATATCTCATGCAACATCTGCGGCGGCACAGGCTGTAACATCTGCAAACACACAGGCTGGGTAGAGATTATGGGGTGCGGCATCTGCGACCCTAACATCCTCAAGGCTTCAAATATCGACCCTGAAGAATACACAGGTTATGCTTTCGGCATGGGCGTCGAACGCATCGCAATGCTGAAATACCAAATCAACGACCTTAGAATGTTCTTCGAGAACGACTTGAGATTCCTCGAGCAATTCGAAAACGCTTAATGTCATTTCGAGCGCAATGTAGTGGAGTCGAGAAATCACCGCCATTTGAATGTTACCGAATACTTCAAGTGCCGGTGATTTCTCCATTTCGCTCCATTTCATTACGCTACAGTCGAAATGACGAAAGAAAAAAATTTTAAACATAATAGTAAAACCTTTTACTTTTATTTATATCTTTGCAGCGAAATATTAAATTATTAATCAAATATTATTGAAAATGAGAAAAACAAAAATTACATTATTGGCTATCATGCTGATTATCAGCGTTTTAGCTTCTGCACAAGAAAAAGAGACTAAGAATGAATGGATTCCGAAAGTGTCGGGATTCGCACAGATTCGTTACGATGCCAACTTCAACAAGGACTTCGAGTTGAATAACAACACTTTCTTCCTGCAGCGTGTCTGCGTCAATTTTGACGGAAAGATTGTCGACAAGCTCACCTACCGTGTTGGCGGCGACTTCGTCAGACGTCCGGCATTGACCGACGCTTACCTCAAGTACACCATCTGCGACGCCTTTTTCGTACAGGCAGGTCAGATGAAGATCCCGTACACCATTGAAAACCAGTTCAACCCGGCATTTGACTGCGAATTATTCGATTATTCCACTATCACCAAGCAGTTTGCAGGTTATGAGGGCGGCATCACAGGCATAGGCGCCTTGGGTCGTGACATCGGTATCCAGGTTGGCGGCAAGCTTTTCGAAACCGAGAACGGTAAAGGCGAAAAGTTCGGCATCATCGAATATAAAATAGGTGTATTCAACGGCAACGGTATTAATAACAAGGATAACGACAACAGCAAAGACGTTATCGGCCGCCTTGACATCCATCCTTGGATCAAGGAGTTAACCATCTCAGGTTCTTATCAGAATGGCATGTATTTCAATGAGGTCGATCCTGAAAAACAAGGTGTAAACAACCGCTGGAGCGCAGGTATCCAATACAAAAGCGAAAGGATAGTGTTCCGTACGGAATACATGGGAGGCAAGACCGGAAGAATCGATGAGACCGACGTCCTCAATCCTGTCAACAGACCTTTCAACAGCAACGGTTTCTATGCGACAGCAGGCTACTGGTTCAAACTCGGCAAGGAAGGCAGCCAGAAACTCATGCCGGTGGTGCGCTACGAACGTCTTGACAAAGACGAGTCTATTAATAAAGGTGCGGTGTCGTATTACACAGCAGGCATCTACTATCTGCCTATAAAATACGTCAACCTGAAGCTCAACTACCAGCTTGTTCAGCCTGAGACAGGCAGCAACGCACATACCATCGTGGCAATGCTCAACCTCAGATTCTAATTGTGAAATTTAAAGATTAAAGTTATGGCAAAATCTGATATGTTGAAAAAAGAAGACTGGTTGGCGGTGTGGATTGGATTCATCGTCATCGCTATAGCCTGCGTGTCGGTTTTGACCAACTGGTTCGACTTCTCGGCCTTGAAATTCGGCACCTGGCACTGGTGGGAGAACGTCGAGGAGAAGAAATCGCTCGCATCACAGTTCGGCAACGGCACTTTCTGGATCAAGCTGCTGCGCACCTTCCTGGTGACGGGCATCTTGTTCGGCATCGGCATCAAGTTGCAGGGCGAGAAACTCAGCAAGTTCATCCCTGCTTACCTTGTTTTATTCGTCATCTGCATCCTTGTCAGGATGATAAGCGCCGAATTCACCCTCAAGATGTACCTCGAATGGGCATTCTGGGCCCTGCTCATCGGCCTGTTGATATCAAACACTGTAGGCACTCCTGAATGGCTGAAACCAGCAATACGCACTGAGTTTTACATCAAGACCGGCTTGGTCATCATGGGATTCTCGGTGTTGTTCAGCAACATCTACAAGTTCGGTCTTTACGGTCTCGGCATCGCATGGATTGTGACACCTATCGTCATCATCTTCATGTGGTGGTTTGGCACCAAGGTGCTGAAGATCGGCAACAAGCCGTTGGTAATCACTTTGGCATCAGCCACTTCGGTGTGCGGAACATCAGCCGCAATCGCCACAGGAGCCGCTGCGAAGGCCAAGAAAGAAGACCTCTCGTTGGCAATTTCCATCTCCATCATCTTTACCATTATGATGATGGTGTTTGAGCCTATGATTATCCGTTGGGCAGGCATGAACCAGATGATGGGCGGCGCGCTCATCGGAGGCACTGTCGACTCGACAGGCGCTGTGGTCCTGGCAGGTAGCGCCCTCGGCGAGGAAGCCGAGCAGGTGGCATCGTTGGTGAAGATGATCCAAAACATTCTCATCGGTTTCATCGCCTTCTTCGTGGCAGTATTCTTCGCCTTGAAGGTCGACAAGACTGGCGACAAGAGCGTGGGCGCAGGCGAGATCTGGACACGTTTCCCGAAGTTCATCATCGGTTTCTTCGTGGCATCACTGGTGGCATCGTTCATCGTGCTGCCGTTGACCAGCGGCGCTGAGGTGAAGGCCATCAACGGGGTGCTCGACCAGTACAAGAACTGGGCTTTCGTGCTCGCTTTCACCAGCATCGGACTTGACACCAACTTCAAGACCCTCTTCAAGCAGATGCAGGGTGGCAAGGTGCTATGGCTGTACATCGTGGGACAGCTGTTCAACATCGCTCTCACATTGTTCGCCGTGTGGTTCCTGCTTTCTGGCGTGGTGTTCGACGTCCCGAACCTCGACATGTTCAAATAAATGAGCAGAAATAACACATTTTTCAAGGTGATTACCATCGTCGTGGTGGTAGTCACCTTGGCTTTGGCAGGCTGGATCATGGCCAATAGGTTCGGCCTTGTGGAAGGCTACGACTTCGGTGCCGGAGCATATTATTATGCCGACATCCCGACGGAGCAGTA
>CADAFC010000041.1 GCA_902787095.1 uncultured Bacteroidia bacterium | reverse complement strand
TTCCGCTGCCTAAATATTTGATTTCATATCCTTTTTTCGTCGGAATCCAGACCTCTGCTTCGGTGTTGGCAGGGATTGTAATCTCCCATTCAAAACGATTTCCATGGCGTTTCCAATTGCTCTCGATGCGACCGCTGACGGAGTTGTATGCGCAGTTCACGAAGTCGAGACCATCGATAGGGTAGGGCTTCAGCTGAATCTTCTTATAGCCTGGCTCCAAGGCGCATATTCCGCCAAGGTATTCGTATTCCCAGAGGATGAGGTCGCCGAGCAGCATCACGTGGTTGCCGGAGTTCATCGATGGGTCGGCGGTGTTGCCGTTCCAGAGTTCCCAGATGGTGGTGGCACCGTTGCGTACCATATAGCCCCAGCTCGGATAGGTGTCGTTGGTGGCAATCTGCAGGGCAAGGTCACCGCGACCGTATTCGGTGAGCGTGCGCATCAGAAACTGTATGCCTACAACACCCGTCGAGACATGACCGTCGTGCAGGTCTTCGGTTCGGTCGACGATGTTTTCGAAGACATCGTCTTCATGACCTTTGGGCACCATCCCGAAAAACAAAGGCAGGATGTTGGCTGTCACGGTGTTGTTGTCGTAACGCCAGATCTGATGGTTCAGATATTTAGAGTTATATGCCTCCGTCGTGGCTGAAACCTCATTTTTGAAATACTCGGCATCGTCAGTAAGACCTAATATCTCGGCGAATTTTGCCATTTTCCCTGAGAGATAGCAGTAGTATGGCGTCGAGATGACGGCGGCACGTGTGCGGCGGTCTTTGTCGCGCGAGTGGATGAGCTCGGGTGACTCCGGTGGCATGCACCAGTCGCCGTATTGGTCTCTCATCATGATGCCGTCAAACATGTATTTGTTTTTCATGAAGTTAAGCCATTTTTTCATGGCATCGTAATGCTTGCGGATTGGCTCATTGTCACCAAAACGCGTATAAATCATATCTGCCACGGTGATGAAAGCGCCAGGCCACGTCATGCTGTTGGTGTAGTTGCGCCAATAAGGCGGGAACACGTCGGATATTGAGCCGTTATCGAGCTGGCAGTCTTCGCCATCGTCGAGCCATTTTGCGTAAAGCAGGTGATTATCAAAGATATACGACTCGCCATAACAGCCGGTGGCGCGGTCGCCTGTCCAGCCCATGCGCTCGTCACGCTGCGGACAGTCGGTGGGCATGGAGCGGTAGTTGCCCCGTATGCCCCAGAAAGCGTTGCGGTAGACGGCGTTTAAAACCTCATCGGATGATTCAAAAGAGCCTGTGGTTTGCATCTCGTCATAAAAGACAAGCCCTTTGAAATCAGATGGTTTCGGACTGTCTTGAAGGCCTGAGATTTCCACGTAGCGGAAGCCGTGGTACGTAAACATAGGTTTCCATTGTAGAGACGCGCCATGGCACGTCTTTACAATATATCGATCCGTTGCCTCGGCACCGCGCAGGTTCCTGACATCCAATGTGCTGTCGGGATAGAGGTTTTCGGCAAATCGCAAGGTGACGGTGTCGCCCGGTTGCTGGCCGTTGAGGTTTATTTGCAACACGCCGACCATGTTTTGTCCCATGTCGAGGATCCAATTTTCACCTTTTTTGAAAAAGGAAATTGGCGTTAAGGTATCCTGTACCTTTATGTTTGGGTTGGGTTGGGGTGTGAGGGCAGAGACGATGTGCACATCACCCCTGCATGGTTCTGCATCAAACCATGAATTGTCATCGTAATTTGGCAATGTCCAGTCGCCTAATTCGTAGTTTTCATCGTATGTCTCGCCATCGTATTCGTTTGAGGTGCGGATGGGGCCACGATTGGTGATTTTCCACGATTCATCGCTGACAATCAACGACTTGCAGCCATCTTGATATGTTATCTCAAGCTGCAATATCATTCTCGGCGTGCCGAAATGCAACACATTGTCGGTGAAGTCGTAATCAGGATTTGCAGCGTTATATCTCATAGCTGTAAAACGCCCTCCGGCGAGTGTCACGCCGATGGCATTGTCACCGTTTTTGAGCATCTCGGTGACATCGAAAGTGTTGAAATACACTCGTTTGCGATAATCTGACAATGCCGGTTTCAGCAGCTCGTCGGGTGCGACTTCCACACCGTTGATATAAGCGCTGTATTGACCGAGTCCGCTGACATAAAGCCGTGCCTCGGCGATGTTTTCACCCAAAATGAACTCTTTTCTGAGGTATCGGGCAGCGACTCTGGTTTTTCCGACAAGGATGTCGTCGTCAAAGTCGTGTCCTATCCATTTTGCATGCCAATCGCTTGAGTTTAAAAGACTTATCTCAAAAGATTTTACATCACTCTCGACAGAAACGGTTTCGTTTTTATCGTAAGAAAGGGTCGCAAAAACCTTCCAAAACACCTTGTAGCGACTTTGAAGAGGCTTGCCTTCGTATGGGATGTAAAGCATTCTGTCAGAATTGATTACGTCTGAATCCCAGAGGTCTCCTAAACCTTTGAGAGCTCCATCCAAAGTCGAAGCCACAATAATCCTGTAGCTCGTCTGCTTCACGTTTTTTGCATCCGACTCATAATTCCAAGAGAATCGGGGCTCGTTGGTGTCGAGGGTTTTTATCTCGAAATGTGAGGTTTTGCTACATGAGACAAGAGCGACAAGGAATAGTGTCAGATATAGATGTTTCATTTTTATAGCTTCTGTCTACTAAAAAGCCTTTATCTCAAGTCGGCTTTCGATGGTATAATCATAGTCATCGTCATAGATGGTGGCGGTGGCATCATGCGAATATTCGTATTTCTTAGTCTCGCCGCGTCGGATGGTGTCGTTGAATGCCTTGTTATCTGGCGTGAAGTCACTTTTTACCTCGAATGTCACGCTGTCGGACGTCACCCCGATGATGTTAAAGGACTGTTTCATGTTGAAACTCGAGTCTTTACTGATGAGCATGGCGTCCTCGTAGTGTTTCTCACCCACTTCGGCTACCATCAGGAAGGTGCCGGTGTAGTTGTAGTCGAAGCCGCTATGGTGCTCGGTGATGAGCAGCACCGGGGTGTTGAGCGATGGGTCGGACTTGACGCTTTCTATGTCGATGCGGTCGTTTTCCCATTCTCCCTCGAACTTCTGTCCGTTGGCGAAGGTATATACTCCGTGGCCGTTTTTTCCGCCTTTGAACTCGCCTTCGAAGGTGTCGCCGTTGGCGTATTCGCACACTGCGTGGCCTATCAGTCCGCCGTCGACGAATTCGCCCTCAATGTAATTTTTGCCATTGCG
Organism: uncultured Bacteroidia bacterium; assembly: GCA_902787095.1. Classification (GTDB taxonomy): domain Bacteria; phylum Bacteroidota; class Bacteroidia; order Bacteroidales; family F082; genus Limimorpha. Next base: position 12,013 of record CADAFC010000041.1, on the reverse strand, counting down.
GAAGCTGCCGTCGAAGTTATCCATAATGAGGAGTCCATGGCCGTGTCGTTTGCCTTCACGGAAATCGCCTTTGTATGTGGTGGTGACGGTGCTCAGATGCACGCCTTTTTCCTCGCTGCTGTACGAGGTGCCATAGCCGTGTTCCTTGTCATCGAGCCACTCGCCTTTGTATTCATCGACATAGCGGCGGACACCTCGGCTGACTTGGCGGTAATGACCTTTGCCGCAGCGTTTTCCGTTCTGCCACTCGCCGTCGTAGGTGGCGTCGTAGCCGTTCTTGTCATATTCCATGTGACCGATGCCGTGAGGCTGACCTTCGGCGTTGACATCGCCTTTATATTTGTCCCCGTTTTCAAATGTTATCTCTTTGGGGTCAGATGGTTCGCCCACATATTCGTATTTGTGTTCTTCAAGAAGGTTTATGCACATCTGATCGCCTTTTTCCGCGCCCTGTCTCCAGATGTCGAAAGCTTCCTTATAACTTGGCGATGCGTCGGGGGTGTCGTAGCCATCGAAAAAGAACTTGCCGATGTATGCAAGTGCATTGTCGTTGCCGTTATCAGCGGCAGCGTTGAAATGTTCCAATGCGTCGATAGCTTTTGGGAAGTCGTAATAGCTTATCGACTCGTAAATCATTCTGCCCGCCAAAGTCTCGCCGATGGCGTAGAGATATTTGTATTCTTCGGGTTTGCCGGCTTCTTTGTACCATCTGAAGGCTTTTTTGAGCCATTCGTTGGCTATTTCGTCTTCGCCTTCTTCGTCATAATAATAACCTGCTAACGCTAGTGCGGCGGTAATGTCTTTTCCTTCAGCGGCTTTTTTGAAGCATTCCACTGCTTTAGCCATGTCTTCATCGTAAAGACGGAGGCCTTCTTCTCTGTATTCTTCTGTTGTCATAATGTTATTGTTTTTTTATTTTTTTTCGCGTATGCTGACGGCGAATCCACCGCATGGTGCCATCTTCATCTTCAGCACGCTCTTTGAGGTGACGGTCTTCTTTGTTATCGTGTACGCCTGCGGATTATAGCCGTCGCCAGGGATTCCGCTCGCGTCTTTTGCATCGGAATAAATGATTGCCTCATATTTCACCCCTGGTTTCAGGAAATCCAGTTTCACCTTGAATTCACGGGCGTTTTCGTCGGTGATGCCGCCGATATACCAGACATCACGTGGTTTTGATAGAGACGATGTGCACATCGTCTCTACAGAATCCGGGATGGCATAAACGTACCGTGTAGCATTGGAAATCACGCCTTTCTTGCCGTCTTCCAACGTTCCAACGCCTTCGGCGGCCTTGTTTAAGGTCGAAATCTTCGGATGGCGTGCCGTCACGATGTATGCGCCGGGTTCGGCATAGAGATAAATGGATTTGTCCCAGTCGACGGCCACGTCTTTGATGAATTGGAACGCGTCCATAAACTGGGCGTAATGCTCCGGGAAGTCGGCTGCCATTTGCAGAGGCGAGTAGAATGTGACATAAAGTCCCAGCTGGTTGCAGATGGTGTGTTGCATCTTATCGCCTTTGTCCCACTCCACAATCTTGCCCATGTCGGTCTCAAAGATGCCCGGGGTATAGTCCATCGGACCGCCTTGCAGTCTCGTGAACGGCAGAATCGTCGTATGTCCGGGCTTGATGCGGCCTCTGAACTCGGTGCCCATCGCGCTCTCGTTGCCAATCATGTTGGGCCAGGTGCGGCATAAGCCTGTCGGACGCACCGCCTCATGCGAGTTGACCATGATATGGTGTTTCGCCGCCTCCACGATGGCATAATGATAGTGGTTGTTGATAGGCTGGCTGTAGTGGCCTTCGCCAAACGGGATGATGGTGCCCACATAGCCTCCTTTCACGGCGTCGTAGCCGTATTCGTTCATCAAGGTGTATGCCTTCTCCATCCAACGCTCGTAATTTTGTGTGGAAGCTGAGCTCTCGTGATGCATGATAAGCCTGATTCCTTTCTCGTGGGCGTACTTATTTAATGCAGGCAGGTCGAAGTCTGGATAAGGGGTGATGAAGTCGAAGACAAAGTCTTTCTGTTTGGCATACCAGTCTTCCCAGCCGATGTTCCAGCCTTCGATGAGCAAGGCGTCGAAGCCGTTTTCCGCTGCAAAGTCGATATAACGGCGCACGTTTTCGTTGTTGGCGCCGTGAGTGCCGTTCGGCGTGGCGTGCTCATAGTCGGTCTGTCCGAGCTTCACCGAAGGGAAGTCGTTGGTGTAAGCCCAGGTGCTCTTGCCTGAGATCATCTCCCACCAAACGCCCATGTATTTCACAGGATGGATCCAGCTGACATCGTCGAGAACGCAAGGGTCGTTGAGGTTCAGAATCAGCCTCGAAGCCAGGACATCGGCGGCTGTCTCGCAAACCATGACGGTGCGCCAAGGTGTCACGCAAGGCGTCTGGATGCGGCCTTTGTAGCCAGTGGCGTCAGGACAGAGGAACGCCCGGAAGGTTAGTTGAGAGTTATCGGTTTCAAGTAGTTCCAGATGCATTGTAGGGTAGTCGAGAGTGGCGGCCTCGTGGATGTTGAGGTACAAGCCGTCGTCGGTCTTCATCTGGAGGGCGGTCTGCACTCCTGTCTTTGAGAACGCGGTCCATGGCCAGCCGCCGCCTTCGTGGCTCTTGTCGAACAGCTCGCGTATCTGCGAGAGGCGCGACTCGGTGTAGTTATATTCCTGCGTGTCGAGGTCGCCCGGGATCCACCAGGCTGTGTGGTCGCCTGTCATCGCGAACTCTGTCAGTTCTTCCTTGATCCAGAAATACGCGAGGGCGTTGTCCATCGGGAACTCATATCGGAAGCCGAGTCCGTCGTCGTAGAGTCTGAATCTTATCTGCATGACGGTGGCTTTCTTCTCGGTGAAGTGGTCCATGCTCTCCACAGAGCCGACGGGCTGCTCGAGTGTCACCAGCATCTCGTTGTAATGGTTGCGAATCTGCGCCTCTTCGCCCCAGACGGGCTCCCAGGTCTCGTCGAAAGTGTCGAATTGCACGTCTCTCAGCACGAAGGCATGTGCCAGGTCGTCGCGCCATTCGAGGGTGAATCCCATCTTCGAAGGAAGCACCACAGGCTTGCCGTCACGGTTCAACATGTAATAAGGTGTGCCGTCGTTGAGCTCAAACTGAAGCTCCAGTTTTCCGTCGGGACTCTGCAGCTTTTCCTGCGCGAAAGCCGTCTGCCAAGCCGCAAACAGCATCAAAATTGCGATAAAAACAGATTTTTTCATAATAGAAGATTTTACTCTCCGCAAAGATATGAAATATTTTGTATTTTTGTCAATTCTTTATGAAATTGAATATAATAATGAAAAAATTTTTGACAATCATATTTATTGCAGGGCTTTTCGTAACAGTTTCAGCCCAAGGCGTGACCGACACCGTACAAGTGGAGAAGCCCAAGATGCGCAAAAACGAACTCAAAGTGGCGCTTCTCTCGCTGGCAAGCGGCACCTCGAAGCTCACTTACGAGCGTTGGGTGCGTGACTATCAAAGCATTGAGATCACGGCGGGCGTCATCGGATGGGGCTTCGACAAGCTCAAGGACAGCGACCCGCGGGGCACTGCATGGCGACTGGCCTACAAGTTCATCTTCCGCAACAAACACAACGCCGACAACCAGCTGTGCGGCTTTTACATCAAGCCGGAACTGTGCTACTCATCATATCGTTACAACCACGAGACCGACGGGCGGTTGAAGGTCGACCGTGTGGCGCTGATGGGCGTATTAGGCTACGATTGGGTGCTCAACTGGTTCGTTTTCGACATCTACGGAGGCTTCGGTTTGGCGTGCGGCAACAGCAACAAAAGTAACTATCACCACGGTTTTATAGGGTTAAATGCCGACAGTCCGACCGCTTTTACGGCCGGTTTTAGGGTGGGAGTGGCGTTTTAAACGATTTTTTTTGAAATGTGCAAAAAAAATTATATCTTTGCAATTTTATAACAACGGCAACATTAATAACTGACTTATTAACTGATAATGAAGACAAGATTCAAAAAAAATGCCAAAGTGTTTGACATTGTCATTACTGCCATCGGCGGAATGGTTTCAGTGGGCGTGATGCTTTATGCGGTGTTTCACTTCGGACTTAAGGAGTCATGGCCCGAATTGGTGCTCAACATGTTTTATATCACCTGTCTGGTGATGATATGGAGATATTTCTTCGACCGCATCGACAGCCATCAGTTCAACTATTGGTGCTCTGTCTTTGTGGGCGTCACGGTGCTGTTGCGCGACATACTCTTTGCGCCGCCGCTGGCTAACTTCCCCTTGCATTTGGCATGTCTCACGCTGTCGGTGCTGTTGCTCTGCACCCTCACTTATTTCTATGCGCGGAAAAACTGGCAGAGCTACACCAAGCGTAACCTGTGGATCATCTGCATCATCGACATACTCATCGCAGTGCTTTACAACTACGACATATCAATTGAGCCTATCAACGAATACACCGACTATCTGCTTATCGAAATTTGGATCCGTCCGACTATCACTTACGGACTTGTGGCCTGTTTTGTTACTGAGGCCAAGCATTAGCGACCCGCTCAAACAAGGCTGGCGTGTAAGCATATCCTCTGCTTGAACTTGCCAACCTCACAATGATGAGGTTTTTGCGTGGGTTCACATAAAGTGTCTGCTGACAAATGCCAAGAGCGAAATAGCCCGGATAGCGTGTCAAATAATAGTTGTTATAACTGAGGTTATACCAGTTGTAATGATAGCCGAAGTTGGTGATGTCATATCTTGTTGAGTTCACTATCCAGTCCTCGCTGACGATGCGTTTGCCGTTCCACATCCCTTTGTTAAGGTAAAGACGGCCGATCTTGGCAAGGTCTTGTATCGTCGTGGTGATGCCACCGAAGGTGTGTGCCATGTCGTGTTTGTGGCTGTCGATGATGACCAACGCCGGCGATTCCATGCCGAGTGGCTGCCACACCTTCTCGCTGAGATAGTCGGCATAACGTTTGCCCGACGCGCGCTCGATGACCATGCCGAGAATCGCCGGCGTCATGCTCTCGTAGCGGAACTCGGTACCCGGTCTGCAACGGAATTTCAGACTCTTGATCTGCTTGCGGATGTTATGCCCGTAATTCAACTTCGCCATTGCGTTAAGCACCTTGAGATCTTTCAATGATGTGTAACTGTATTCGTCGTCGAAGTCGAGCCCGCTCCGCATGTCAAGCAGATGGCGTATGGTGAGCTCCTGCCACATCGGGTCCTCCTTTTTAAGCTCAGGCAGGTAGTCAGTGACGGGGTCGTCGACACTATGGATGTAGCCATCGTCAACGGCGATGCCGCACAGCAGCGATGTTATGGATTTTGTTATAGAGAAAATGACTGCCATGTGGTCGGCTGAATAACTGCCCCAGTACTTCTCGTAAACGATGCTGTCGTTATGGATGACGAGCACCGCTTGGTCGTCGCCTTTCGTGTCGATAACCTCGCTGAAGGTCTGGTGGTCGCCGTAAGGCTGGTTGTCCAGGAAATGCAGGGTGTCGAGCCATTCGGCATGTTTCCCGACAGGGAAATGAAACGCCAGGTCGCCATTGGCAATGGTGTCGACCTGGCGTTTTTTGTAGCTGTACACAGTGGGGCCGTCCTTGCCGTCGACCTTCAGCGCCCTGAAGATAGAGCAAGAAGAGACCGCCAGCGCGCATACGGCCAGCACTATGAAATGACGTAACTTCATTGTCTGACGGATTTTTTTAGTTCAAAATCTCAGCCAGCTTAGCCTCCAGCTCTTCACCGCGAAGACCTTTCGCTATCATCACGCCGTTATTGTCGTAAAGAAAGTTGCTCGGGATGTAAACCACTGCGTAGTCATTGCCTACTGTGCCATTAGCGTCGCGCACCTGAATGTATGGCAGAGCGTCTTCTTCAACAGCCTGCAGCCATGCGGCCTCGTTTCTGTCGACACTGACACCTACAATCTCCAGGCCTTTGGCATGATATTTCTCGTAAGCGGCCTTCACGACAGGGTTCTCATTGCGGCATGGTCCACACCACGATGCCCAGAAGTCGACCATCACGACCTTGTTGTTTTTGATGATCTCGGCAAGGTTCACATCTTTGCCGTCAACAGTCTGCAAAGTGAAGTCGATAAACGGCTGACCGAGCTCCACACGCTGGTTGTTTTCGATAAACTTCACGACATTGTCTCTGTAAAGCGACTCATTGGTGAGCAAGTCGGCAAGCTCTATCACCTCGGCCATCTCAATGTCGTATTTCATATCGTCGAAGACGTAATGTGCAACATAGCTGTCGGCGTGGTTCTTGATAAAGTCTTTCTTATAATCGATGTTTTCATGATAGATGACCAAAAGCTTCTCGTTGAGTTCTTCATATTTCAAGCTGTCGCCGGCATCGTAAGCTGCGTTAATCTCCTTTTCGAGAACGAGTCCGGGTTCGTTGATTTTCGCGAGAGCTTTCTGATACTCGTTGAAAATGTTCTGTGTGGCACAGCCTGTCGCTTCAATATGGATAAAGTCATCGATGTCGCCAGTCACTGTAACATCTTGATTTTCAGGGAACATCAGAAAGAAATCACGTGCTCCTTTGAGTTTCAGGATATAGAGTGCATGTGGGTCGTCGCAGTCGACTTGGAAAACGGCTTTGTTGTCGGCGAAGACCGCGGTGTCGAGAATAATCGGCGTGTTGCCGTCGACGGTCTTGATGAGGATAGCCTGTTCGTCGTTAGAATTGTCAAGGTTTACCGTCACCTTGAACTGTTTTGTTTTGTTGCAGCCGCTTAAAATCATCAGCGCCGCAAAGAGAGATAATAATAGTTTTTTCATGATTTAAATATTTTAAATGGTATAATTTTCTGCAAAAATAGTATAAATTTTTTCTAAAACGGAAAAAATCCTTAAAAATTGTATCCTGAGATACTATTTGTCACATTCTTTCACGAAACTCAGGAAAAGTGGATGCGGCTTCAGCACCGTGCTCGAATACTCTGGATGGAACTGGGTTCCGATGTACCAGCGCAGGGTAGGTATTTCGACTATCTCCACCAGTCCGCTCTCGGGGTTGGTGCCCACGCACATCATGCCGTTGCTCTCGTATTCGTCCTTGTATTTGTTGTTGAACTCGTAACGATGGCGGTGACGCTCGCTGATCTTCGGCGTTCCATATATGCCTGCCACCTTGCTGCCTTTGCGCAACTCGCATCCGTATGCGCCCAAGCGCATGGTGCCGCCCATGTTGGTGATGCTTTTCTGGTCCTCCATCATGTCGATGACGTTATGCGGTGTCTTGGCGTCCATCTCACTTGAGTTGGCATCATTGTATCCCAACACGTTGCGTGCGAACTCTATCACCATCATCTGCATTCCGAGACAGATGCCGAATGCCGGCATGTCGTGGGTCCTGGCATGTTCCAAGGCGATGATCTTGCCCTCAATGCCACGCTGTCCGAAGCCCGGACAGACAAGTATCCCCGCCACATCTGCCAGTTTCTCTGCCACATTTGCCTTGGTGATGTTCTCGCTGTTGATGAAGTCTATCTTAACCTTGACATGGTTATATATTCCAGCCAAAATCAGGCTTTCGCGAATGCTCTTGTAAGCGTCTTGGAGGTCGTATTTGCCCACCAAGCCGATATGTAACTCTTTCGTTGCGCCTTGCTGCAGCTCCAAAAAATGGTGCCACGACTCCATCTTAGGCATTTCGCCCACCGGCACGCCGAATTTTCTCAACAGTGCCGCGTCAAGACCTTGTCGCTGCATGTTGACAGGCACCTCATAGATGCTCGGGAGGTCTTCGCTCTGCACCACACATTCGAGGTCGACGTTGCAGAACGACGCCACCTTCTGGCGTATACCGTCGGAGAGGTGTTTCTCGGTGCGCAACACGAGCACATCGGGCTGTATTCCTGCACCTTGCAGCTCCTTCACCGAGTGCTGCGTCGGCTTGGTCTTGAGCTCGTCGGCAGCCCTCAGATACGGCACAAAGGTGAGATGCACACATGCCGCGCGGTTGCCGAGCTCCCATTTCAGCTGGCGTATCGCCTCCAGGAACGGTGCCGACTCGATGTCGCCTATGGTGCCGCCAATCTCCGAGATCACGAAGTCTACCTCGTCGTTGTGCTGCAAAATCCTGTGTTTTATCTCATCGGTGATATGCGGAACCACCTGTATGGTCTTGCCCAAGTAGTCGCCACGACGTTCCTTGTCGATGACGGCTTTGTAAATCTTGCCCGTCGTCACCGAGTTGGCCTGCGTGGTGCGGATGCCAGTGAAACGCTCATAGTGTCCGAGGTCGAGGTCGGTTTCCATGCCATCCACCGTCACGTAGCACTCGCCGTGCTCGTATGGGTTGAGCGTGCCCGGGTCGATGTTGATGTACGGGTCGAATTTCTGTATGGTTATCGTGTATCCGCGAGCCTGCAGCAGCTTGCCGATGCTCGCCGAAATAATGCCTTTTCCAAGGGAGGAGACTACACCTCCCGTCACAAAGATATATCTTGTCATAGAATCAGTTTTAAAGTCGCAAAAATAATTAATATTTCGATTTTATTTAATAAAAAATTTATTTTAAGAAAATAGAAATACTATTAAAATGTATCCTAAGACACCTCCGATGATGCCTAAAGTCAATCCGACTTTCACCATATCTTTCGTCTGAACAAGTCCAGTGGAACTCGCAATGGCGTTAGGTGGTGTCGAGATAGGCAGCGTCATCGCCAATGAGCAGCAAATAGCCACGTAAATTATCAACGATGCCGCGCCACCCATGACCGACAGCTCATCTTTGATAGCCGTCGAGATGACGGCAAGCACTGGCATCAGCAGGCTGGCCGCCGATGAGTTGGAGATGAAGGTCGAGAGCAGATACATAACAAATCCAGCTCCAATTATCACCGCCACGGCGCCCCACTTTGTGAACGGTATCGCATTGATGAGCGAAGCGGCGAGACCCGTCCCGTTGAGGCACGTCCCCAAGGCGAAACCGCCTGCCACCATCCAAAGGATATGCCATTCGATGCTGGAGAAGTCTTCTTCTTTGAAAACCCCAGTGATGGCAAACACCGCAAACGGCAACAGTGCCACGATGTTAGCGTCGAGATGCGTCCATCCTTCGGTCACCCACAACAATATCGTGACAGGCATGGTGATGGCCACAATCCAAAACTTCTTGTCGAATTTGGCGTTCGACGGTATCTCTATCTTCAGTTTTTCCATCTTGATAGGATAGAGGAGCATCAAGACCACCCAGGCTATCAGAAGGAGCAGGATCACGAAAGGCACCATATGAAATGCCCACGTGCCGAAGCTGATGTCGACGCCTATCTTTGCCAGCTGTCCTAATGCTATCGCGTTTGGTGGCGTGCCGATAGGGGTTCCCAAGCCTCCGAAATTGGCGGCAATAGGGATGGCGAGCGTCAACGCCACTGGCCCGTTGCTTTCTTTCGGTATGGTCTTCAGCACAGGTGCCATAAACGCCAGCATCATCGCAGCGGTGGCGGTGTTCGACATAAACATAGAGAAGGTTCCGGGCACTAACAACAAGCCGAGAAGCACAAACTTGGGGTTCTTCCCGAAGATGCTGAGCAGACTTTTCGCCAGATATGCGTCAAGTCCCACCTTGCTGGCCGCTATCGCCATCACGAAACCGCCCAAAAACAGCATGATGACAGGGTCGGCAAACGATGCCATTATCTCGCGATAGCTCACGGTAGTGCCAGCCGACTCTATCAGAAAACCCTTGTCGGAGACTGCAAAAAGCAATGCCACTATCGTCGTCACCGAGGTTGCCCATGCCGGGATGATCTCAAACAGCCACATCAGAGCGGCAAAAACGAAGATAGCCAGAGTCCTCTGCTGGATGACGGTAAGCCCGTCGATGCCGAGCCATTCCGCCGGGATGACCCACAAAACAATGGTAATCAACACCACCAATACCTGAAGGATGGTCTTTTTTTTCATAAGACTGTAAGGTTAAAAATTTGCTGCAAATATATAAAGATTTTTTTTGATGAGAAAATACAAATGTGAATAATTTTTACATGATTTATGCAAGAAACTATAAACTTACTAGTCATTATTCAAGCCTGTAATATCCGAGATTTTTTTGTTATTTTATTCCTAAAATTGTAAAAATAGGAATAATATGTGTATATTTGCAGCGCAAAAACATAAAAATAGGAACAATATGACATACATGAAGGTTTCAGAAGCAGCTGAAAAATGGGGCATCACCGCAAGGAGAGTTAGAGTATGGTGCGAGCAAGGTCGCATTGCAGGTGTTGAAAGGAAAGGTAATCTGTATATGATTCCCGAGGATGCCGAACGCCCAATAGATGCGAGGACATACGGCAAAAATGCTGTCAAGAAGAAATACATTCCATTGCTTGAACAGATTGATACGCTTAAGAAATCGTTGGATGGATGTCGCCCATTGACTCCGGCCGAAGTTGAAGCGATAAAAGAGGTTTTCCTTGTAGAGCATACATATAACAGTAATGCAATCGAGGGCAATACCCTGACTTTGAAGGAGACAGCTCTTGTGCTTCAAGGAGTAACTATCGACCAAAAACCTCTGAAAGATCATCTGGAGGCAGTCGGTTATAAAGAGGCGTTCCAATTTATGGAAGAGCTTGCGAAGCAAAACAAGCCTTTGTCGAAATATGACATCAAGAGTATTCATAATTTGGTGTTGGCTGACCGTCCTGAGGACAGGGGAGTATTCCGCAGGGTGAATGTGAGGATAGCAGGTGCTTTGACAAATCCAGTGCAGCCGTATTTGATTGAGCCGAAGATTGAGGAATTGCTGAATAATTATCAGCAATGGAGTAATACAATGCACATCGTGGAATGTGTCGCTAATTTCCATTTGCAGTTTGAGAGCATACACCCATTCATCGACGGCAATGGTCGTACAGGAAGACTTTTGATGAATCTTCAGTTAATACAAGCAGGTTTACCTGCTATCAATATCAAGTTTGCCGATAGGCGCAAGTATTACGATGCTTTTGATGAGTACGCAAAGAATGGTTCATCTGAAGCTATGACTGTTTTGGTTGGTGAAGCTGTTGTGTCAAGGTTAAGAGAAATGCTTGATGCTATCAAATCGTAGCGATAAGTAGTAATAAGTCGCACCTTATCACCAAATAAGTCGCGTTACAAATATGTTGCAAATATACGAAAAATTTCATAATAAAAAAGAGTGTAACTGATTGAGTTACACTCTTTTAGTTATTTTTGGATGTTGGATGATTATGGGGATTATTTCACCTCTTCGAAATCCACGTCAGTCACATCCGGGTCTGAACCGCCGTTGTTGCCGCCGTTGCCTGGATTCTGTGGGCCTTGCTGACCGTTGAATGGGCCCTGCTGGCCGCCCTGTGCACCGGCGTTCTTGTACATCTCTTCCGATGCCTTCTGCCAGATTCCGTTCATCTCTGCCATGGCAGCGTCGATGCCGGCGATGTCCTGTGCTTTGTGAGCTGTCTTCAGCTTCTCGAGAGCGCTCTCAATCTCGCCCTTCTTGTCGGCTGGCAGCTTGTCACCATATTCCTTCAGCTGTTTCTCAGTGTTGAAAATCATGGCGTCGGCAGCGTTGATCTTGTCGATACGCTCACGTTCTTTCTTGTCGGCATCAGCATTTGCTTCCGCTTCTGCCTTCATCCTCTTGATTTCGTCGTCGCTCAAGCCTGACGATGCCTCGATACGGATGCTCTGAGTCTTGCCTGTGGCTTTATCCTTAGCGCTCACGTTCAAGATGCCGTTGGCGTCGATGTCGAATGTCACCTCAATCTGCGGGACACCTCTTGGCGCTGGCGGGATGTTGTCGAGGTTGAATCTGCCGATGGTCTTGTTCTGGTTGGCCATCGGACGCTCGCCCTGCAACACGTGAATCTCCACCGATGGCTGGTTGTCGACAGCTGTCGAGAACACCTCCGATTTCTTGAACGGGATGGTGGTGTTGCTCTCGATGAGCTTTGTCATCACGCCGCCGAGGGTCTCGATACCGAGTGACAACGGTGTCACGTCAAGCAACAGCACGTCTTTCACCTCGCC
>CADAFC010000040.1 GCA_902787095.1 uncultured Bacteroidia bacterium | reverse complement strand
AAGCATTCACCTTTAGTGAATAAATCACCGCCTTTTGAATGATTCTGAAAACTTCAATGCCGGAGATTCCTCGACTACGGCATCGCCTTCGCTCGGAATGACGAGGGAAAGGATTACTTAAACCACTTCGTCAGATTTCCTCTTAAAAGCAGGTAATAAACAGCGATTCCAATCCAACTTGTAATAAGGACAAAAACCACTACTAAAATTTTACTAAGAAGATTTATCGGCTGATTGAGGATCTCAAGAACTGCCACCACACCAAGGATGACACCGACTACATAAATAATTGTTGCTACCATATAAAACAAAATTAATGATTCATTATCAATTGATTAAAACCACCATTTACGGTGACGGAACAAGAGTGTCAATCCAACTCCCATAACTGCCATCACTCCAACAATAATCCATATTGCAGTTGTGGAGCCTTCAGGAATAAATGGGAACACCACATTCATACCGAAAATACCGGTAATAAACGTCAAAGGAAGTATAATGGACGAAATCAGGGTGAGAATCTTCATGATTTCGTTGGTCTTGTTGGTCTGCATCGAGTCGAATGTCTTCGAGAGGCCTTCGATCAAGTCTTCGTAGTCCTCAGTCATATCCCATACCTTCTGGTAATAGTCGAGGATATTGCCCCAGTAGTCTTCCATGTACTCGAGGTCGCCGAAGCCCTGTATCTGACCTGTTTCGAAGGAGTGGAACACCCTAAGCTGAGGTTTGAAGATTGTGTTCACCGTGATGATGTTCTTTCGCGTGACACTGATTCTTTCAATAATCTTCACCTGTTTCGTACCGAAAAGCTCACGATTAATCAGTTCGAGGTCGAGACCGACTTTTTTCAAAAGATAGAGTGACTCCATCATCAGCTTTTCAAAAATACGGTACAGTAGAATATCGGAAGTCTTAAGATTTGCTTCGAGTTCCTTCATGTCGCGCTCCTCATATTCGTTGAAAAGCTGGCTCACGTACCAAGGCGACTTCTCAATGGTGATAATGTAATCTTTTCCCCAGAAAAACTTCACCTCTTTAGTCTTGATGAACTTGTTCTGACGGTCGAAATTAGGGTACTGAAGAATCAGGAAGTAGTAATCGTCGTAGATATCTATTTTAGGACGTTGGTTCAGTGACTTACAGTCCTCGATGTCCAAGGGGTGGAAATGGAATTTTTCTTTCAAAAACTTAAAGTCTTCATCAGCCGGATTGGTGATATGACGCCATTTCAGCGAGCCAATTGTCAAGGTCTCGATCATGCTGCCCCCCTTTCTTATTTTATTAAATTCTACATTCGGTTACTGTTTTATACGAAAAAACGTGCAAAATTACGGACTTTTTTCAAAAAAAACAAGATTTTTTTGCTTTTTTAGATAATTTTTTTTCTTAAAGTGTTGATTATCAGACTATTTCCACTCCAACGTATTAATAAGATGCCGCACGTCGTCGGTGATGAAATCGATGACAGGCTGCAGCGAGTCGTTGTTAGGGACCACGTTGAAATAAAGAGAGCCTCGCATGAAGTGTTCGGTGCTGTCGGTGAGGTAGAATTGAAGCGGTGATGCCACACCTTCGCCGTCGAGGTAATACATGAGGCCGTATACGTTTTTTTCCTTATTAATTATAACGCTGTCGCGGATGCCTGTCGCCTTGCCTATATGCTTGGTAATCATAAAGTAAGCATCTTCAAGATACTCACCGAGGTTATCGTTGACTTGCTTGTACGAGATATGAATCGTGCCTTTGAAACGTGGAAACTCCACATTTACCCAGTCTTTTTCCTGTAGGGAATGGTAGTCGGGTGTGATAGTGGAGTAGGTTGGATACTCGAAGCTGTAATAACGCATGGTGTCAAGCGCAACATATTGTTTGTCAGGCAGATCAATACGGAAATAGCCACGAGGCTTCGGTTGTGGGTTCTTATCATCGCACGATGATGCCAGCACCAGCAAAATCAGGGCTATCAGGCTATTTGTCAGTCTTCTCATTATATGTCACTTTTATCTCGATGATACGTCGTTTGTCTGCTTTCTCTATTCGGAAGTCAAACTCCTTGTATGAGGTGGAGAATCCTGCTTGTGGGATGCGGCCTTCCTTCTCAAGGATGAGGCCTGCCAGAGTGTCGGACTCGCCTTTTATGTCTTCAAAGTAAAACTCATTGATATCGAATACTTTACAGAAGTCAACGAGGCTTGTCTGGGCTTGGAAGACATACGTCTTGTCGTCGATTTTCTTGTAGTTTTGGTTCTCGACCACGGCATCGAACTCGTCTTTGATGTCGCCGACTATCTCTTCGAGCACGTCTTCCATGGTGACGAGGCCTGATGTGCCGCCGTATTCATCGACTACAATGGCGATATGAATCTTTTTGGCGCGGAAATCCTGGAAAAGGTCGTTGATTTTCTTGTTTTCGGGCACGAAAAACGCCGGGCGAATCAGCGACTGCCATTTGAATTCAGGTTCTTCGATATGTGGTAGCAGGTCTTTCACGTAAAGTATACCTTTTATCTCATCGAGAGTGTCTTCATACACTGGGATTCGTGAGAATCCGTTCTCGATGATGAGTTCGATGAGCTGGTCAAGTGGAGTCGTCGTCTTCACGGCGAACAGTTGCACACGCGGCTGCATGATGTCGCTCACTTCCTTCTCGCCGAATGTGGCGATACCTTGCAGCATGGTACGCTCCTCAATCGGTGTCTCCTCCGTCGTGGTGATGTCGACTGCCGTTGTGAGGTCGGTGATTGACAGGGTGTCAGGTGTTTTCTTGGCTATCTTATTGTCAATCAACGATGTTGATTTAACAAGCAGTGAGCTAAGAGGCTTGAAAACGACCATCAGCACATTTATTGTCGGTGCGAGGTTACGGCTCAGTGTACGGGCTCTTTTCGCCGCCGTAATCTTCGGTATCATCTCGCCGAATATGAGCAGCAGCGAGGTGACTATCACCACATTGATGATGAATTCCCATATTGTGTCGTCTTCAAAGAAGAACATTTTCTCCATGATGTAGACGGAGAAAATCGTTATCGTCACATTAACCAAATTATTGGTTATCAATATTGTAGCTAAAAATTGTTTTGGCTTCTCGCGCAGTTCGAGCACCAGCTTGTCGGCGCGTTTGTCAGAGTTCTCCATCTCGTTGATGTCGTTTGGCGACAGAGAGAAGAAAGCCGTCTCGCTTGCTGAGGCGAGTGCTGAGCACAGCAGAAGGATGCACAAAATCACAAGGCAAATGGCAGTCACCATATTGATGCCTTGAAATATCACTGTTTCTATCATGGTTTAGAATGGCAGGTCGTCGCCGTTATAATCTTGATTTGGCACCTGATTTTCAACAGGTTGCGGCTGATATTGCGGTTGCTGAGACTGTTGATATTGCGGTTGCTGATACTGTTGTTGAGGTTGGTTTCCGTAGGCGTTATACGACGCGTTAGGATTTTGCTGTTGCTGTTGACGGTTGCCGCCGAGGCTCATCATCTTGTCCACCACAATCTCGGTGATATGGCGCGTAACATTCTGACCATCAACATATTGACGTGATTTTATCCTGCCTTCCACATACATCTGGTCGCCTTTGACGTAATTACGTTTTTTGTCGGTTATATCTTGTGCCAGCGGTCCCCAGCTGACGAGGTTATGCCACTCTGTCTGTTCCTGCCAGTTGCCGTCGCGGTCGCGGAAACGTTCGGTAGTTGCTAAGGATACCGACATTTTCTTTGTTCCGTTGTCGAATGAAATCACTTCAGGGTCTTTGCCCAAATTCCCGATTAAGATAACTTTGTTCAAGCTTGCCATAACTAAAATTATTACACAATTAATACATATTTTTATAATGCAAAAATACCAAAATTTTTCGTATGTATAAGATAATGAATGAAAAAAATTAATTTTTTTTGTTCAA
This sequence comes from uncultured Bacteroidia bacterium, assembly GCA_902787095.1. Classification (GTDB taxonomy): domain Bacteria; phylum Bacteroidota; class Bacteroidia; order Bacteroidales; family F082; genus Limimorpha. The sequence goes on along the minus strand of CADAFC010000040.1, from coordinate 12,274 downwards.
GATTAAAAAAATCTTATTATTTTTGCAGGCTGAAAAAAAGTAATCAAGTAATTAACTAATTAAATATTAAAGACATGACAAAAGCTGAAATCGTAGCGAAAATCGCTGAAAAAACTGGTGTTGAAAAAGGCAGCACACAGGCAGTTATTGAATCGTTCATGGAGATCGTGAAGGAGTCAGTAAAGAACAATGAGGATGTATATCTCAGAGGCTTTGGCAGCTTCAAGAGCAAGATGAGAAAAGAGAAGGTCGGCAGAAACATCCGCGCCAACGGTGGCAAGGGCGAGAAGATCGTCATTCCTGCACACAACATCCCAGCATTCAAACCAGCTAAATCATTCATCAACGACCTCAAGTAATATTGGTCTTATAAACTTTTTGTAATATGCCAAACGGTAAAAAACACAAAAGACACAAAATGTCTACCCACAAGCGCAAAAAACGCCTCAGAAAGGATAGACATAAAAAGAAATAATCTTAGAGATTAATTCTTACGTTACAATAACACAGCATTGGCATAGCGATGTTGTGTTATTGCTTTTAAGTTGAAATTCAAACCTTTGTAATATTATGGACAATACAACTACAGTTCCGACAGTCAACAGAGAGCTTGTCATCAGTTCTGATGTTTCAGAGGTTAATATTGTTTTGTTGGAAGACAAGCAGCTTGTTGAATTTCACAAAGAGCAGAGCAACAGTAATTTCGCTGTAGGCGACGTGTATTACGGGCGCATCAAGAAGATTCTGCCCGGTTTGAACGCCGCATTTGTCGACATCGGCAGCCAGAAGGACGCATTCTTGCATTTCCTGGATCTCGGTCCGCAAATCAACTCATTGATTGAGTATTCGAAGCTCGCGCATGAGGGCAAGACGGCTCAGACGAATATAAGCAAGTTCAAGCTGAGTCCTGATGCCGACAAGTCGGGAAAGATCTCCGACTATCTTCAGGCTGGCGACCAGATTCCGGTACAGATTGCGAAAGAGCCAATAAACACTAAAGGTCCGCGCATCTCGGCAGAGATTTCGTTTGCGGGACGGTACATAGTGTTGGTGCCTTTTGCCAACCGCATCTCGGTGTCGCAGAAGATACGTTCCGGCGAAGAACGCAACAGACTCCGCAAGCTCATCCAGAGCATCAAGCCGAACAACTTCGGTGTCATCATCCGCACTGTGGCGGAAGGGAAGAAGGTCGAAGACCTCGACGCCGACATGAAGTACCTGTTGGGCAAATGGGAACAGATGACCGAGTCGTTATACGGAAGCAAGGCTCCTACCAAGCTTGTGAGCGAACTTGACCGCACCTCGGCCATGCTCCGCGACTTGCTCAACGAGTCGTTCAATGCGATTACTGTTGACAACCAGGCTCTTTACGATGAAGTCAAGAGCTACATTTCCACCATCGCCCCACAGAAGAGCGACATCGTGAAGCTTTACAAAGGCAAAGAGCCTATCTTCGAGCATTATGGTGTGGCGCGACAGATCAAGGGGCTGTTCGGTAGGATCGTCACAATCAGAAATGGTGTTTACCTCATCATCGAACACACCGAGGCCATGCACGTCATCGACGTCAACAGCGGTCATCGGTTGAACAAAGAAAATTCTCAAGAAGAGAATGCATTGGCTGTCAATTTGGAATCGGCCGTGGAGATTGCGCGACAACTGCGCCTGCGCGATATGGGCGGCATCATCATCGTCGACTTCATCGACATGCACGAAGCGAAACATCGCAAGGAGCTGTTCGAGAAGCTGCAAGAAGAGATGGCAAAAGACCGCGCCAAACACACAGTACTCCCAGCCACAAAGTTCGGGCTCATCCAAATCACACGCCAGCGTGTGCGCCCGGAAACAGAAGTCACCGTCCAAGAAAAATGTCCTGTTTGCGACGGCAAAGGCAAAATCAGGCCGTCGATGATTTACATCGATGAGATTGAAGGCAACCTCAAGTACCTCCTCCTCGACCAAAACGAGAAAGAAGTGACGATACAGGTGCATCCGTTCGTCTATGCCTACCTCACAAAAGGATTGTTCTCCATCAGAAGGAAATGGATGTGGAAGTACCACAAAAAGATTCACATCCAGGAAGTCAAGTCGTTCCATATCCTTCAGAGCTGTTTCTTGAATAAAAACGGGGACGAAATCACGTTTTAGTTTACGGTTTACCGTTTACCGTTTACAGTTTACGATTTAGGAGACGCCTCAAAACGTCTCCTTTTTTATTGTCATTTCGAGCGTAACGTAGTGAAGTCGAGAAATCACCGCCATTTGAATTGTTAAAAAATCTTTGCCGGTGATTTATTCACTAAAGGTGAATGCTTTCGCAAGCTCAGGTCTCCATTCCGCTTCGCTTCAGTCGAAATGACGAAAAAAATTTCATTGATATATTAAAAATTATTAGTAACTTTGCAAATTTAAATGTACTTCTATGAAAGAAATCGTATTAAGCGGCATCAGACCGACAGGAAACTTGCATCTTGGAAACTATTTCGGAGCGGTGAAGAACTTCATCCGTCTTCAGGACAACTATAATTGTTTCTTTTTTATCGCTGATTATCACTCACTTACGACACATCCACATCCCGACGACCTGCATGGAAGAGTGCGTCAGATTTTAGTGGAGTACCTCGCAGCGGGTGTCGACCCTGAGAAGGCCACTTTGTATGTGCAGAGCGACGTGCCGGAGGTTGTCGAACTGTATCTGTTCCTCAACATGAACGCCTATATCGGCGAGTTGGAGCGTGTGACCACCTTTAAAGAGAAAGTGCGCAAGCAGCCCGACAACGTGAATGCAGGCCTCCTCACCTACCCGACACTTATGGCAGCCGATATCTTGATTCATAAATCGAATTATGTGCCAGTGGGCAAGGACCAGGAGCAGAACCTCGAGAAGGCCCGTGACTTCGCTGGTCGTTTCAACAACATCTATGGCGTTGAATACTTCCCGATTCCACAGGCATTTAACTTTGGCAATCAATTAGTCAAGGTGCCGGGACTCGACGGCAACGGCAAGATGGGCAAGAGCGAGGGTGAAGGCAACGCCATTTTCCTGGCTGAAGACGACGCCTCGATCCGCAAGAAAGTGATGCGCGCCAAGACCGACAGCGGTCCTACCGAGATGAACCAGGAGAAGCCGGAGCCTATACAAAACCTGTTCCAGCTGATGAGCATTGTGTCGAAACCAGAGACGGTGCAGTTCTTCGACGACGCCTACAACAACATGACCATCCGCTACGGCGACATGAAGAAACAGCTGGCAGAAGACATGATTCAGTTTGTGACCCCTATCCGCGAGCGCATCAGAGAAATCGACGCCAACGACGAGTATATTAATAAGGTGGCGCGCATGGGCGCTGAGAAAGCACGAGAGAGCGCACGCAAGACCATCAAAGAAGTTAGAGAGATAATAGGTTTTAAACCATTTTAACCCGTAGAGGATAAGGCATGCCTTATCCCAACAGGATATAAAAATAATCCCTTCGGGATTTTAATATATGATTGAGCACGAGAAAAAACAAGAACGTGCGGTCCTGGTAGCCGTGAGCACCTACGAACAGAACCGCGAGCGCACCGAGGAATACCTCGATGAGCTGGAGTTTCTATTGGAGACGGCCGGTGGCGTAGCCGTAGGCCGTTTTGTGCAGCCGCTGGAACGGCCAAACAGCGTGACATATCTGGGAACAGGCAAACTCGAGGAGCTGAAACAATACATCAAGGCTGAGGAGATCGACATGGCAATATTCGACGATGAGCTGAGTGCCACACAGATACGCAACCTCGAGAAGGAACTCGAATGCCGCATCCTCGACAGGACCAACCTCATCCTTGACATCTTCGCAAAGAACGCCAAGACAGCCTACGCGAAGACGCAGGTGGAACTCGCTCAATATCAATACATGTTGCCGCGACTGACCCGAATGTGGACACACCTTGAACGTCAGCGAGGCGGTATCGGAATGAGAGGACCTGGTGAGACGCAGATTGAAACCGACCGTAAGATCATACGCAACAAGATAGCTTCTCTGAAAGAGAAACTCGAAGAGATAGACATGCAGAAGTCGGTGCAGCGCAAAAACCGCCAGCAGATGGTGCGCGTGGCACTCGTGGGTTACACCAACGTCGGCAAGTCGACGATAATGAACATGTTAAGCAAAAGCGACGTGTTTGCCGAAAACAAACTTTTCGCCACCTTGGACACCACCGTGAGAAAAGTCGTGATTGAAAACCTGCCGTTTTTGCTGTCAGACACAGTAGGATTCATCAGAAAGCTGCCGACACAGCTGGTGGAATCATTCAAATCGACATTGGACGAGGTGAGAGAGTCAGACATCTTGTTGCATGTGGTAGACATCTCGCACCCAGACTTTGAGTCGCAGATAGAGACTGTAAATCAGACACTTACCGATATCGGTGCAGGCGACAAGAAGGTGATTATGGTGTTCAACAAGATTGACGCTTACACATTCGATGAGAAAGAAGCCGATGATTTGACGCCTATCACCAAGAAAAACTACACTTTGGACGACTGGAAGAAGACATGGATGGCGAAAGACAAGCCTTGTATCTTTATATCTGCAGCAGAGAAGACACATTATCAGGAGTTTAGAGACCTGCTTTACAAAGAGATACGTGACATGCACGCCATCAGATACCCATACGACAATTTCCTATATTAAGAGGTAACACTATGATTATCAACACACACAGTCATATTTACGATGAAGCCTTCGATGCCGACCGCGAAGAGGTGTTTCAACGCGCATTAGAGGCTGGTGTGGAGATGCTGTTGTTGCCCAATTGTGATGAAAAAACCATCGCGCCGATGATGGCGTTTTACGAGAAACATCCTGATAATGTGAGAGTTATGATGGGACTGCATCCGGAGGAGGTGAAAGAGGATTATAAAAGACAGTTGGATTTGATTGGTAGGGACGCGGCGCGCCACGTCCCTACACATTCCATGGTCGGCATTGGGGAGATAGGCCTCGATTTTTATTGGGACGACACGTATAAAAAAGAGCAGATCGAGGTGTTGAGTGAGCAGCTGCATTGGGCGAAGGAGCTGGGACTGCCTGTTTCCATTCACACTCGCAATGCTTACCACGAGATGTTTAAGGTTTTGGACCATGAGCAGGATGGCCGCCTCGCCGGCGTGATGCATTGTTTCAACGGCACCCACGATGAGGCGCGAACCGCATTGTCGTATGGCTTTCACCTTGGGCTCGGCGGCGTGATAACATACAAAAACTGCGGTGTGAAGGAGTTTCTGGCAGACATCCCGATGGAACGCATAGTTCTCGAGACCGACGACCCGTACTTGCCGCCGGTACCGTACCGCGGACAGCGCAACGAGCCGGCATATATTGTGAAGACAGCTGAGAAAGTGGCTGAGATTTATGGCGTTGCAGTCGCTGAAATCATTAGTATTACGACAGAAAACGCAAAAATATTATTTAAAATATGAAAACAACCCGTCATTTAGAATGAAGCGAAATAGAGACCTGAGCTTGCAAAAGCATTCATCTTTGGTGAATAGGATAAGATTCCTCACTTCGTTCGAAATGACAATTAAATAGGTAAAAATGGCACTTATTAACGTAGCAGCAATGAAGAAACCGTCGATTTTGGTGCTTTACACAGGCGGCACTATAGGTATGATGAAGGACCCGAAGACAGGCAGCTTGGTACCGTTCGACTTCGGCAACATCTATGAGCACATGCCCATATTGCGCAACCTTGACTATACCATCGATTTTTACTCTTTCGAGAACCTGATCGACTCGTCGAACATGACGCCTGAGTTCTGGATAGAGTTGGCTGAGAAAATCGAGGAAAACTATGAGAAATATGACGGTTTTGTGGTTTTGCACGGCTCAGACACCATGGCATACAGTGCTTCGGCATTGAGTTTCATGCTTGAAAACTTGGCGAAACCAGTGGTTTTCACCGGTTCTCAGCTGCCAATGGGCATGGTTAGGAGCGACGGACGCGAAAACTTTGTCACCTCGATTGAGATAGCGGCCTCGAAGATCAACGGTGTGCCTTGCGTGCCAGAAGTTTGTATCTTCTTTGAAAACCAATTACTTAGAGGCAACAGGGCGACTAAGTTCAACGCTGAGAACTTCAATGCATTCTCTTCGGGGAATTATCCGCCATTAGCAGAGGTAGGTATAAAAATCAAATACAACAAGGAGTTCATCGGTTACAAGAACAAGACGGCAGAAGTGGCTGTACCCGGAAAGCTCATTGTACACAAGAAATTCGACAGGAATGTCGGCATTTTGAAGCTTTTCCCGGGAATCACGCTTGATTTCGTGAAGCATGCCTTACACACACCAGGTTTGAAAGGTGTCATTATGGAGACATTCGGCTCGGGCAACGCACCTACGTCAGAGTGGTTTTTGGACGAGTTGGCTGATGCCATCAGGAAAGGGCTCATCATTTATAATGTGACTCAATGCAAGTCGGGGTCGGTGGAGATGGGACGATATGAGACGAGCCTGAACCTCGACAGAATCGGTGTTATCAGCGGTTATGACATCACGACCGAGTCGGCGTTGGCAAAGATGATGTATCTTTTGGGAGAAGGATTCTCTCGAAGTGATGTGAAAAAGTATTTGCAACAGTCGCTGAGGGGTGAGATGACTGTTTAGCACTTCATCATCCCGACTTCGCTCGAAATGACAAGCAATTATAATTTATTGAAAATAAATGTATTAAAAATAATTTCTAAAAAATTAAAATAAAGTTTGAAAAAACTTGTTTAGTGAATAGAAAATTTTTGTAATTTTGACACGATTTTCTGTGGAGTGGAAAAATCCCCAGGAGAGATGTCCGAGTGGTTTAAGGAGCACGCCTGGAAAGTGTGTGTACTTCAAAAGGGTACCGCGGGTTCGAATCCCGCTCTCTCCGCGAGAAATAGTTTAGAGTTTAGAGTTAGAAGATAAAATACAATAAATAGAAACAAATTCATTAACAAATTAAAAAGTAGTAATTCAAAATTCAAATCATGAAAAAATTAATTGCTTTACTAGCGGTTGCAGGCATTCTGACATTCGGAATCAGCAACACACTTCTCGCACAGGAAGAAGGACAAGCACAGGCTCAGGCAACAGAGCAAGTGGTTGACAACGCACAGACAAATCCATTGGCAGCACCTAAGACAGATGCTACATTCCACGAGGTTTTGAAGAAACAGTTCATCGATGGTGGCTGGGAATTCATGACAATCATTCTGTTCATCCTCGTTCTCGGTTTGGCAGTGTCAATTGAAAGAATCATTTATTTGTCATTAAGCACGACAAACACCAAGAAGCTTCTTGCACAGTTGGAAGAGACTTTGAACAAGCAAGGTGTTGAGAAGGCTAAAGACCTCTGCCGCAACACACGCGGACCAGTCGCCAGCATTTTCTACCAGGGCTTGATGCGCTATGACGAAGGTCTTGAAGAAGTTGAAAAATCAATCGTTTCATACGGTTCAGTTATGACAGGTAACCTTGAGAGCGGCGCAAGCTGGATTTCATTGTTCATCGCCTTGGGACCTATGTTGGGATTTATGGGTACTGTTATCGGTATGATCGCTGCATTCGACGCTATCGCAGCAGCAGGTGACATCAGCCCAACAGTTGTTGCAGGCGGTATGAAGGTCGCTTTGTTGACAACCGTGTTCGGTCTTATCGTCGCTGTTATCCTCCAGATCTGCTACAACTTCATCCTCAACAAGATTGAAGGTATTGTCAACGATATGGAAGATTCATCAATCACATTCATGGATATCCTCCACAACTATTCAAAGAAAAACTAATTTAACAAAAGAAGAATCATGGTCGACAAATTATCAAAATATTGCAAATATTTGCTTATAGGCTTGATGGCACTCAACGTCCTTTTTGTCATCATCGCTATTGCCGGTGGTGAGGCTAACGTTGGCACATTCATGGTCTACGCATATTGCATGATTGAATTGACTCTTGATGCGATTTTGTTTGCCTTTATCTTCGGAATTATTGTAAAGCCGGAAAGCTTAAAATCAATAGGTGTAATTTTAGCCATTGTGGCTGTGCTGGCATTGATCTCATGGTTGATGTCAAGCGCAACACTTTCACCGGAGTATCTTGAATCGATGGGAGTATCAAAAGCAACCGAAAGATTCGTTGACTTTGCAATGATATTCACATATATAGTTATGGGCGGAACAATTGCATCTGTGCTCTATTCAGCAGTATCGAAACTCATTAACAAATAACAAGGAAGGACATTATCATGGCACGTAAGAAAAAGAAGGTACCGGAAATCAACGCCAGTTCAATGGCTGATATCTCTTTCTTGCTGTTGATATTCTTCCTCGTTACCACTACGATGGACACTGACAGCGGTATCACCCGTCGTCTGCCTCCACCGATAGAAAACCCAGACATGGATGTCAAAGTGAAAGAAAGAAACATTTTGAACGTCATGATCAATAAGTACGACAAGTTGATGGTTAACGGAAAGCCTAGCCAGGTTGAAGACCTCAAGGATATTACGAGAGATTTCATCACACCGAAACCTAACAACGAGACAGCGCCGGAGGTTGAGATGAAGGAAATCGAGCTCATCGGCAATTTCATGACCAACAAGGGTGTCGTGTCACTTAAGAATGACCGCGGTACTTCATATCAGATGTACATTGCAGTTCAAAATGAATTGGCAAAAGCATTTAACGAACTCAGAGAGGAAGTCTCACAGCAGTACTTCAGAACATCGTACAGCAACCTTACCGACAAGGATAAGATTGACGCGGTGAACAAGGCTGTCCCAGTGCGTATCAGTGAGGCCGAACCGGAGGAGATTAAATAAACAAGGAGGTTAGTATGGCAAAATTCAGAAAAAACGAAGCAAAAGAAGTTCCGGCAATTTCAACCGGTTCAATGCCTGACATCATCTTCATGTTGATTTTCTTCTTCATGGTTACGACATCAATGCGCGAGACTACCATGAAAGTTAAAATCAAATTGCCGGAAGCAACCGAAGTTCAGAAACTCGAGAAGAAATCTCTTGTGAGTTTCATCTACATCGGACCTCCGACCAACGCCAAGCTCTACGGTACAGAAGCCCGTATCCAGCTTAACGACTCGTATGCACGTGTTGACGACATCATCCCGTTTATCGAACAGGAACGTCTCGACCGCGCCGAGGCTGACCGTCCACTCCTCACCACATCACTCAAAATCGATGAAAACGTGAGAATGGGCCTTGTCACCGACGTAAAACAGGAGCTACGTAAATGCGGTGCATTCCGTATCAACTATTCAGTCCGAAAGGGAGAATAGAGACTTTGGTCTTTAGACATTAGACTTTAGTGGAGACGCCATGATATGGCGTCTCCACTTTTTTATAGCGGGTCGACGTCAATGGATACGTTGACTGATTTGTAGTCGTTGTTACGTTTGAAAGATTCCTGTTCCGATTTTATGATTTCCTTTATTTTCATCGAGTTGTCGTTGCGATCGAACTTGATGAGAATCTGTTTGATATACTGGTTTTTGATACGTGACACCACAGGATATTCAGGTCCGAGCAGATTGTGCTTGAAGATTGGGCGCAGCTGCTTGGCGAGATACTCCGCCGCTTGATTGAGTTTGTTGGCATCGGCATGACGTAACTTAATCATTATCAGGCGATAATACGGCGGATAGCAGAATTGACGGCGTATCGGCATCTGTTCCTCGAAGAAACGCACATAGTCGTGGCTGATGACGTTGAGTATCACCGGATGCGTTGGCTGATATGTCTGGATGATGACCTTACCCTTCTCCCCTTTCCTGCCGGCGCGTCCGCTGACCTGTTCCATAAGCTGGAAGCTGCGTTCGTATGCCCTGAAGTCGGGGAACGAGAGCATGTTGTCGGCATCGAGAATGCCCACTGTCTTCACATGGTCGAAGTCGAGACCTTTTGTGACCATCTGGGTGCCAACAAGTATGTCGGTCTCTCGGTTTTTGAACTGGTCGAGGATATACTGATAAGAGTTTTTGGAGCGCGTGGTGTCGAGGTCGAGGCGAGCGCAGCGAGCCTCGGGAACGACGGCCGTCAGGTCTTCCTCAACTCGTTCGGTGCCAAAACCATGCATCTTCAAGTCGGTGCTGTGGCAGGAGGGACACTCCGAAGGCACCGACATGGTGTAGCCGCAGTAATGGCATTTCATGATATTCTGTGCCTTATGATACGTCATCGAGACGTCACAGTTGATACATTGCGGCACCCAGTGGCATACGCCACACTCGAGACGAAGCGAGAAGCCGCGACGGTTTTGGAAGAGTATCACCTGGTTCTTGTCGTTCAAGGTGTTACGCATCGCATCGACGAGCACGCTGCCGAAGTTGGCCTGCATGAGCTTGCGACGACGCTCCACACGCATGTCGTCGACAATGATTTCAGGCATCTCCACGCCGCCGTAACGCTCGGTGAGCTCTACGAGATGGTAACGGCCTTGTCGCGCGTTGTAGTAACTCTCAAACGAAGGTGTGGCGGAACCCAGTATTACGTCGGCATCATGATAACGCGCAAGAATCATGCTTAAGTCACGGGCATTGTAACGCGGTGACGGGTCGATCTGCTTGAACGAGCTGTCGTGCTCCTCGTCGACGATGATGAGACCGAGGTCTGAGAACGGCAACAATATCGACGAACGTGAGCCTATAATCACCTGATATTTAGGACTTTTAGAGCGTTCGAAGTCAAGCACCTGTTCCCATATCTCTACACGTTCCATATCGCTGTAACGTGAGTGATAAACGCCCACTTTATCGCCGAAATATTTCTTCAAACGATTAATAATCTGCTCGGTAAGCGCAATCTCAGGAAGCAGATACAACACCTGTTTGCCTTTGTCAAGTGCCTCTTGAATAAGCTTTATATAGATTTCGGTCTTGCCAGAAGAAGTGACACCGTGAAGCAGAACCGGCTTGTTGCCGGCAAAGCCCTGCCGGATTTCATTGAACGCGACTTCCTGTTTTTCAGTCAGTTGTATCGAGCTGACATCGGTAAGAGCCTTGAAATCTTTAAGTCGGCTGACACGTTTTTGGTATGTCGTGAACACACCTTTATCAATAAGAGCTTTCAGTATGGTACTGTTAGCGTTGGATTTTTTCAAAAGTTCAGAAGCGAGCACGCTGTTCTCTGCATCTCCGCCAAGGACGAAGAACGACATCACCACTTCGAGCTGTTTGTAGGCACGCTTGGTGAGCTCGTCCATTAGCTCGTGCATCTTAGCATCGCTTTGATATTCAGTAGCTAAGGCGACAAAACGTTCATATTTGGGCTTGAATTTTGTATCGAGCTCCTCCTCCATCACTATCTTTTTGTAACCGATAATCTTGCTTACCTCGCTTATTGTGAGCTTAGGCTGCACTTGCAACGCCTCCACTATCAGATACTCGAAGTCGTTGAGTGTCAAGGTGTCCAGCTCAAATTCATCGGAAAGCTTTATCTTCGACTCGCTTGAAAGCTTCATTGCGGAAGGGAGTGCCGCCTGCATCACCTCGCCCTCGTAGCAGAGGTAATAATCGCATATCCACTGCCAAAACTTCATCTGGATAGCGTTGACAACTGGGTTCTCGTCGAGGATGCCAAGGATATACTTAACCTGCTCATAATCAGGTACTTGCTCGGTTATCTCGGCTATCAATCCAGACATAATCTTCGTCCTACCGAACTGCACCACGGCACGTTGTCCGACCTGCACGCTGTCGTTGAGCTCCAGCGGGACACGATAAGTGAATCGCCCGGGCACTGGCAGCGGCAAAATGACGTTGACGAAGTATGTTTTTCTTTCCATATTGCAAAATTACTACATTATTTCAAAATTTTTACTATTTTTGACAAAATAAAACACTTTTATATTATGAAATATAAATTATTGATATTCATATTGTTAGCATTTAGCATCGATGTTTTTGCGCAAAAAAACATATCGTGTTCCGACATGAATTATCGTGATGATGTGAAAACGGTGCTGCTTCATCCGAAAGATTTCGACTTCAACAAGCCGGTGATAAACCTCAACAACATGGTTGAGAAGCTGCATCTGCAGTTCGACGTGATGGTTGACGATGCGCCTTTCCTGTATTATACTTTCATTCATTGCACTAACGACTGGAAACCCTCTGATTTACAGCGGAATGAGTATATTGCAGGTTATTTTCAGGATGACATCGACAATTTCACGTTTTCGTTTAACACATATAAAAACTATGTTCATTACGACCTCATGTTTCCGACTCCTGAGATGATGCCTAAGCTT
>CADAFC010000039.1 GCA_902787095.1 uncultured Bacteroidia bacterium | reverse complement strand
TAAATGCCAGCCAACACCGACATTGGCAATGCCGTCGGCCATCGGAAAAATCCATAGATAGCCGGGAAAATATTCTTTTTTGTAATGCAACTCTATGGTATTCCCCTGCAAATCCTTCACCCCTTTATAATATGCGCGTACAGCAAAGCCAAAATCCTTCTTTTCAAACGGTTTTCCCGTCAGCTTGCGCACCAAAAACGACGATGCACCGGTACAAAACAGAACCATTTTTGCCTGATATCTCACCTGATTCATATCTTCAAGCAAAATCGCATCGTTTTCCTTATCAACCGAACAGATTTTCGTGTTTTGAAAAACCGTCAAATCATGGCAATCACGTCTTACCAACGAAAACAAAAAATTGTCAAAGTCATAACGTTTGCAGGTGTATCCGACACTTTTAGTGTTAATGACGCATGGCTTGTTTTTGTAGTAAAGCCTCATGTCCTCAATGACATGACATTTCTTTGTCGCCAACAACTCATCCACATAGCCGGGATTTATAGCCCGCAATGTGTTTATGCACCTGTCATCCAGTCCGTCGCCACAAATCTTTTCTCTTGGAAACTCTTTTTTCTCAAACAAAGCGACCTTCAGCTTCGACTTTTGCAGCGTCAATGCGGCTGAACATCCGGCAGGCCCCGCTCCAATAATGGCAATATCAAAATACTTATCACTATTCATCGTTGCAAAATTATAAAATTTTTGTATATTTGCAGCCTGAAAATCATTTGTAACATGGAAAAGAATTTCAAACGTTATCTGATAACAACAGCACTCCCTTACGCTAATGGCCCTGTGCATATCGGACATCTGGCAGGCGTGTATGTGCCGGCCGACACCTACGTCCGCTACCTCCGCATGAAAGGCGAAGACGTGATGTTTATAGGCGGCTCCGACGAACACGGAGTGCCTGTCACCATCAAAGCTGAAAAAGAAGGCGTCACACCTCAGGATATAGTCGACCGCTACCACGAGATGATTAAGAAATCGTTCGAGGAATTCGGCATGAGCTACGACATATACTCGCGTACAACATCGAAGATCCATCACGCCACAGCAGCCGCGTTCTTCGAGAAACTGTACAAAGACGGCAAGTTCATCGAACGCGAGACTGAGCAGTTCTTCGACCCTGAGCGCAACAAGTTCCTGAGCGACCGTTATATCATCGGCACCTGCCCTAAATGCGGCAACGACCGCGCCTACGGCGACCAGTGCGAGAAATGCGGCAGCACACTAAGCCCGGAAGAGCTCATCGACCCGCATTCAGCCATCAGCGGCGCCAAGCTGGTGAAAAAGATGACGAAACACTGGTACCTGCCTCTCGAACAATACGAGACATGGCTCCGCCAGTGGATTCTCGAAGGACATAAGGAATGGAAAACCAACGTTTACGGCCAGGTGAAGAGCTGGCTCGACGGCGGACTGCAGCCTCGTGCCGTCACCCGCGACCTCGACTGGGGCGTGCCGGTGCCTCTCAAAGACGCCGAAGGCAAAGTGCTCTACGTGTGGTTCGACGCTCCTATCGGATATATCTCAAACACCAAGGAAATATGCGAGAAACGCGGCGACAACTGGGAGAAATGGTGGAAGTCAGAGGATACAAAAATGGTGCATTTCATCGGTAAAGACAACATCGTGTTCCACTGCATCATCTTCCCTTGCATGCTCAAGGCATATGGCGACGGCTTCATAGTGCCTGAAAACGTGCCCGCCAACGAGTTCCTCAACCTCGAAAACGACAAGATATCGACATCGCGCAACTGGGCGGTGTGGCTCCACGAATATCTCCAGGAATTCCCAGGAAAACAAGATATCCTGCGCTATGTCCTGACAGCAAACGCTCCCGAGACAAAAGATAACAACTTCACATGGAAGGACTATCAGGACCGCAACAATAACGAGTTGTTGGCCATCTTCGGAAACTTCGTCAACCGTATCCTGGTGCTGACACACAAATACTACGAAGGTGCCGTGCCGGCTTTGGAAAACCTCAACGACAGAGATAATGAAGTCATAGCCGAGATGAACCAATATCCTGAAAAGATTGGCAAACTCATCGAGAACTATAAGTTCCGCGAAGGCGTCAACGAGCTGATGAACCTCGCCCGTCTGGGCAACCGTTACCTCACCGAGATGGAGCCTTGGAAGCTGTTCAAGACCGACCCCGAGCGCACCAAGACAGTGATGGCTCTTTCATTGCAAATAGTAGCAAAACTTGCTATTCTCAGCGAGCCGTTCCTGCCATTCAGCGCCAAGAAACTCCAGAAGATGATCGGCCTCGAAGTGACAGGCTGGAACCAGGCTGACGCAACGGTTTTGCTCAACGCAGGTCACATCATCGGTCAGCCGGAACTGCTGTTCGAAAAGATCGAAGACAGCGTGGTCGAAGCACAAATCAAGAAGCTGGAAGACACCAAGAAACAGAACGAACTCAACGCCTGGAAACCTGCCGACGTAAAACCGACAGTGAGCTTCGACGACTTCGGGAAGGTCGATATCCGCGTGGGCACCGTTCTGGAATGCACAAAAGTGCCTAAAGCCGACAAACTGCTGCAGTTCCTCATCGACGACGGCATGGAAAAACGCACCATCGTCAGCGGCATCGCCAAATACTACCCCGACCCGCAGGTCCTCGTGGGCAAGCAGGTGTGCTTCATCGCCAACTTCGAGCCACGTAAGCTCAAAGGCGTCGAAAGCCAGGGCATGATACTCTCAGCGGAGGACAAAGACGGCCGTCTGGTCGTGGTCACTCCGAGCGAGATGGTGGCACCAGGCTGTACGGTAGGTTAATATGCTGACAATCAACGACTTAACATCGGATAGAACGCATTTTCGATATGGTCTATCCGATGTTCGTTGTTTTTATCAACCACGATAGCCACAATGTCGAAGCGCACGTCAACATCGAGGTTGTTGCGTTCAATATATGCCTCCGCCGCCCAAATCAGAAAACGTTGTTTGTATTTGTCGACAGTCTCCTCTGGGTCAATGAGACATTGTACACGTCGTGCACGCACCTCAACAATCACCAATTCATCGCCGTCTTTCGCGATGATGTCAATCTCCTTGTGACCGCAGACCCAGTTCTGTTCCAAAATCTGATAGCCCTTCGCTATCAAAAAGTCACGGGCGAGCTGCTCGCCCAATTTACCTAATTCATTGTGTTCTGCCATTTTAGTCTTTAGTTTTTAGTCTTTAGACTTTAGTCGTCATTTCGACTGACGTCTTCTTCTCCGTCATTTCGACTGGAGCGGAGCGGAATGGAGAAATCTCCTCCAAACAGAACAACTGCATTATTTGCAGGAGATTTCTCGACTCCACTGCGTTTCGCTCGAAATGACGGCATTAATCAATGCGCTTCCAGCCAATTTTCTCCAGTGTTCAACTCCACAACAACCGGGATAATCTCTGTTTATCAATTCGTTATGAATATTTGCCATCGCAATCTTTATCATATCGGCACTGCTTCCTTGGATAGGAGCGTTCACTGCGTTGCGTTCGGCGAAATTCCTTACCACGCTGTTCGAGGCGTTAATGTCGCGCAGATAACGGCGTCTTCCGAGCATCGTCTCCACATACCCATGCTGACGCGCAAACTCGATGTTGTTTTTGATATATTGTTGAATACCAACGTATTCCTTAAAATAATTTTCAATAATCGAAGCCGCTTCGGAGCGTGAGATGCCCAATCTTTCAGCCAGTCCGAATGCCGACATTCCATAAATTATCCCAAAATTCACTGCCTTCGCATGACGGCGCATGTCTTTTGTCACCTCCTCAATCGGCACTTTGTAAACACGAGCCGCCGTCGCCGCGTGGATGTCCAAGCCTTCACGGAAAGCCTCGCTCATCGCCGCGTCAGCGCTCAGATGCGTGATGATGCGAAGCTCAATCTGCGAATAATCGGCAGCAAGCAGGATATGGTTCTTGTCACGAGGCACGAAAGCCTTGCGAATCTCACGGCCACGCTCAGTCCTGACAGGAATATTCTGCAGATTCGGGTTCGTCGAACTCAGACGTCCAGTCGCCGTAACCGCCTGATTATAAGAGGTGTGCACGAGACCGTCTTCCTTGCTAATCAGAGCCGGAAGCGCATCCACGTAAGTCGATTTCAGCTTCGTAAGTCCGCGATAATCAAGGATTTTTTGAATTATCGGGTGTTTGTCAATGACCTTCATCAGCACCTCTTCGCCCGTCGGATACTGACCCGTTTTTGTCTTCTTGGCAGGTGCTTTAATCTGCATTTTTTCAAACAAAACATCACCCAGCTGACGTGGAGAAGCTATGTTAAAACGCTCGCCAGCATACTCAAATATCTGATTTTCAATCTCTTGAATCTCTTTCGCCATCTGTTCGCTGATCTGCTTGAGGTTGTCGCTGTCGATTTTCACGCCGTTAGCCTCCATCGTGGCAAGCACAGGCACCAGCGGCATCTCAATCTCCTCAAATAACTTAATCAGCTGATTTTCAACTAAAACCGGCTTAAATTTCTCATAAAGTTGAAAAGCGATATCGGCATTCTCAGAAGAATCGTTTGTTATCTGATAGTTCAGATACACATCAGCGAGATAATCCATGGTGTGGCGCTGCTCCGGCTCAATGAGATAATGCGCAATCATGGTGTCGAAGAGCTTGTTTTTCAGCTCTATTCCATGCTTCCGCAAAACTGAAACCACCGATTTCAGGTTGTGACCGATGATGGTTTTCGAAGGATCGGAAAAGATTTTTTCAAACAACATCAATTCGCCCTTTCGACTGACGTCTTCTTCTCCGTCATTTCGACTGGAGCGGAGCGGAATGGAGAAATCTCCTGCCATAGATTGAGATTTCTCGACTTCACTCCACTTCGTTACGTTTCGCTCGAAATGACGATAGTATGCCTCATGTGCCCTCACTGCAAACGTCATTCCGACCGAAGTGGAGAAATCTCCTCCATTTGTCTTTATATCCACCGCAAAAACCTCAGCTTTTTCAAGCACTTTCAGCAAGTCATCGAGCTCTTTATCAGTTTTCACGACCTTATAATCGTGGGCTGTTGAGGAAGCGGAAGCCTTTGATGAAAACAGCGAGTATTCCGATGTCTCCGAATCCTCTGAGAGCACCGAAAACAAATCCGGCTCCTTATTAGCAACTATTTTCGTCTCTGCCTTAGTTTCCTGCACCTTACTATCAATCCCACTAATCCTATCCATCCTACTATTATCCTCCACAATCCCCTTATAATCCGCCACAAACTTCTTCGCGAACGTCCTAAACTCCAGCTCCTCAAAAATCTTCAGCAACGACTGCACATTAGGCTGTTTCACCTTCAGTTCCTCGGCATCGAATTCCACTGGAGCCTCGGTATTGATGGTCGCGAGCATCTTCGACATCCTGCCTTGTTCGGCGAAATTGATGACGTTTTCCTTCATCTTGCCTTTCAAGTCGTCGGTGTGCTCCAGCAAACCCTCCAATGAGCCGTATTCCTGCACAAACCTCGATGCTGTCTTCTCGCCAACGCCAGGGATACCAGGGATATTATCCGCCGCATCGCCCCAAAGTCCAAGAATGTCAATGAGTTGTGTCGGGGTGTTGATGCCATATTTCTCACAAACCTCTTTCGGACCCATCACAGTGGCAGGGTCGTTGAACTTAGCTGGTTTATAGATGAAGATATTGTCGCTCACCAGCTGTCCGAAGTCTTTGTCAGGCGTCATCATATAGGTGAGAAATCCTGCTTTTTCGGCTTTTTTAGCCAAAGTGCCTATCACATCGTCGGCTTCATAGCCTTCAGCGGCGTAAATCGGGATGTTGAAACCTTTTATTATCTCAATGATATAAGGTATCGACGCCCTCAAATCAGGCGGCATCTCCTCGCGGTTTGCCTTGTAGTCACAGAAGTTTTCGGTGCGCAGGGTAGGGGCTCCCAGGTCAAAAGCGATGCCTAAATGCGACGGCTTCTCATTCTTCAAAACCTCATAAAGAGTGTTCAAAAAACCGATAATCGCCGATGTGTTCAGACCTTTCGACGTCATCCTCGGGTTCTTGTTCAACGCGAAAAACGCCCTGTAAATCAACGCGTAAGCATCCAAAAGGAAGACTTTTTCTGTATCTTTTGTTATCATGATTTCATATTTTTAATAATGTGTAAAATTACTAAATTTATAAATCCAAACTATTCGGATTTTTCAAAAATTGTATGATATTCATTGTTGTAATACCATACTCATCCCGTTTCAAAAGAGTGTTTTCACCAGTAATTATTATCTTTTTGAAAGAATCACCTATCGAACGCAAAGAACGGGTCTCCTGTTCAGCTTTTTCTTCTGTGGGCATACGCCATGCCGATTGGATATAATATCGCTGGCTTCCTTTGTTTGCAACAAAATCCACCTCGTAAGATGAACGTTGCTGCACACCTTCAGCATTTCTTATACGCATGGGAACAACACCCACATCAACAAGAAAACCCCTGATTTTCAATTCATTAAAAATCAAATTTTCCATTAAATGAGTCTCTTCAATCTGACGAAATGAAAGAACACTGTTTCGCAATCCCAAGTCTTGAAAATAATATTTCATAGGGGAATCAATATAGTTTTTGCCTTTTATATCATATTGTTCGGCAGATTCTATCAAAAAAGCGTCAGAGAGATATTTCAGATAGGATGCTATGGTTTTATCCGTTATATCTTTGACATTCTTTTTACTTTTAAAACTATTTGCAAGTTTGTTCGGATTCGTAAGTGAACCAATGCTTGAAGCAATAACTTTTATAAGTTCCTCAAATTCTGCCAGATATTCTATATTATGACGTTCATAAATGTCTTTTAGATATACTGTGCGATAAATACGACGCAGAAAACCCGCTTTTGCCACATCGTCTTTATAAAGAAGAATCTGTGGAAGACCGCCATAATTCATATATTCCAACAATGCATCGTTTTCATTTCCATCATACACCGAAAGAAACTCAGAAAATGACAATGGATACATGTGAATTTCATCGCTTCTTCCTCTAAAATCTGTTGCAATATCGCTTGACAAGAATTTCGAATTGCTACCGGTAACGTAAATCTCAACATTCTCTTTTAAAAGAAGAGTTGCCAAAACCTCAACAAATTCATCAACTTTTTGAACCTCATCAATAAGAATATAATATATTTCCGTATCTATCATTTTCGAATCAACATAATCTAAAAGATAATCTGGGCTTTTAAAATCCTTAAATCTCCAATTCTCAAGATCAATAAGGATAATATGAGAGTCATCAACCCCATTATCAAGCAAATAAGACCTAAACAAAGTTTTAAGCATATACGATTTGCCGCAACGACGAAGACCGCTGATAATTTTTATTGAACCGTTACCTTGCGCACTAATTAGTTGATTTAGATAGATTTGTCTTTCTATTTTCATGATTTTTAGTTATTTATATTCCGAAAAAGTGTCACAAATGACATTATTTCGGAATGCAAAGTTAATGATTTTTATTATACAAAGTTAAAAAATTTTTTATCATGCAACACTCATGCTTTGTTTTTGATTATTATTACGCTGCGTTTTTGAATCATTCGTCTCGGTTTTCACAAAATTTTCATTCTGTCACCTTCCAGTTTACACTTTCGACAATTCTTTTTAACAACATTTCGCTCAATATTGATGACGCTGATTTTCAACAAGTTATGAACATTTTCCATACCTTTGCCCCAAACAACTTATTACTAACTTTTTAACTAAAACCGACGAGCCAGATGGGATATAACTTGGCAAAACGTCTACAAAATCCTTAACCGCCCCTGGATTTACACCGACCTCCTCCTAAAAATAAGCTACTTGCTCGACTACGATTTCTTCAAATCTTACTCAGATTACATACAAGAACACAAATCGCATTAATCTTACGAATTTTTCGATGTAATAACAATTCGTGTCAATTCGTGAAATTCGTGCTCAAAACAATCTATGAAAAATATTTTCGTGTCTTTCGTGTTTTTCAATGTTAATTTTTACTACTTTTGCGCCCGAAATTCAAGGGGTGCTCCTTAGAGGGCTGAGATGATACCCTATAACCTGATCCGGATAATGCCGGCGTAGGGATGGATATTACCAATTATTCCCCTTCACATTTATTAACAAATTAACTAAAAGTTCAAAAAATGAAAAGAATTTTTATTTGTATCACTGCTTTACTTTTTGCAGCAAATGTGAATGCGCAGAATGAAAACATCGTGTTCGACACCACCAACTTCCAAATGCTTCAGGAAGTGGTGGTCAGCGGCGTCAAAGTGCAGAAAAACGCTCCTTACGCCATCACAGAAATCAACAAAACAGTACTCGACGAGTTCTCCAAGACCGGCAAAGAGCTCCCATTCCTGTTCTCCAGAACTCCAGGCATCATTTCGTGGAGTGAGAACGGCGTAGGCACAGGTACCAGCTACATGCGTATCCGTGGCGCAGGCGACTCGCGTATCAACGTCACACTCGACGGCGTGCCGCTCAACTCCCCGGAAGACCAGTGCGTGTTCTGGGCCAACATGAACAGCTACAGCTCCATCTTAGGCAACGTGGAGATCCAACGCGGCGTGGGTGCCTCAACCAACGGCGACGGCGCCTTCGGAGGTACGATAACCCTCGTGACAGCCGCTCCGTCAACACGTCCGAGTGCCGAGATTACTGGCTCCTACGGCTCATTCAACACTCTCAACTTCGGTGCCAATGCCTCCACAGGCCTCCTCTGGAACCACCTCATCATCGACGGAGCATACCACGAGACCAGCACCGACGGATTTCTCCACGGCACCTCAGGACGCAGCGGAAGCTTCTACGGCGGCGCCACCTGGATGGGTAAAAACTTCGTGCTCCGCTATAAAAACATCGGCAATTTCGAGAACACCGGCCAAGCATGGAACGGCGTCGTGGCAGGCGACAACGACTATTCACTTATGGATGGCTGCTACGACGACGGCTCGTGGACATATTCAACAAAAACAGGCATCCATAATTACGAAGATATGTGGAACGTCGGCCTCGGACGGTTTAATAACCTCTACGAACGATTGGTAACCGACGAAAACGGACTATTCGTGAAAGACGAAAACGGCAACTATCTCACCGAACGTTATAAACTCAACGACGGCAGCTACTGGGACAAGACCACCGACAATTTCTGGCAAGACCACAACCTCCTCTCAGCCGCCTGGGAAATCAACGATCACTGGGCAACAACAGCTACACTGCATTATACCTACGGATATGGCTTTTATGAAGAGTTCCGCTATAACAACAAACTATCTAAATTTGGCATGACATACACCGATGCAGAGGGCAATAAGGTTAAAAAAACTGATTTTATACGTAAAAAAGGCCTCCGTCAAGATACTTACGGTCTGGTTTGGTACACCAATTATAAATCTGAAAGATGGAATGTTATAGGCGGTATAACCCTCCAAAATTTCGAAGGCAACCATTTCGGATACGTCACATACATTGCAAATAATGATGTGGCAAACAAATATCTTGCCAATGGTGACTACAAATATTATGATTCAGATGCCAACAAACTCGACGGAAACGTCTTCGTCAAAGCAGCTTATGACATCACTGACCAATGGACTATCTTTGGAGATATGCAGTACCGCCATGTGAACTATAACACGACAGGTATCAACGACAAATTCTACGAAGACGGCAGCAACTATTACAACCAACCGCTTGATATACATGAAAAATATGATTTCTTCAACCCCAAAGGCGGTCTTTCGTGGAATCTCAATAACCACCACGCCCATGGCTCTGTCGCTGTGAGCCACCGTGAGCCGGAACGTAACAACTTCACCGACAACGGCTCTTATCCTTTCCCGAAACCGGAACAACTCATCGATTATGAATTGGGTTATAACTACGGAGCCAACATCTGGCAGGCCGGCGCCAACCTCTATTATATGGACTACAACAACCAGTTTGTGCAGACAGGCGAAGTCAGCGACATTGGCGAAGCCCTCACCACCAACATCAAGAAATCATACCGTATGGGTATCGAACTCAATGCAGGCGTCAAAGCCACTCGTTGGCTGTCAATTGAGGCAAATGCGGCATTCAGCCAAAACAAAATCAAAGATTTCGATGAAGTGGTCGAAGACTGGGACAATGGCACTCAAACCATTCATTACAACAACTCGACTTTGGCGTTCTCACCATCAACAATTCTTAACGGTTTCATCGTTTTCCACCACAAAGGAATTGAGGCAATCTGGCACACCAACTTCGTCTCGAGAATGTACCTCGACAACACCGAAAACAAAGACCGTTCGCTGCCAGCTTACTCAGTGTCGAACATCACTCTCGGATATACCTACAAGCCAAAGAGATTCGTGAAAGAAGCTATCTTCCGTCTGAATTTCAGCAATATCTTCAACAAACGCTACGCAGCCAGCGGCTGGGTATACTCGGCTATATACGAAAGCGTAGGCCATACCAACGACAACCGTTACTACCAAATCGGTTTCATGCCGATGGCAGGCTTCACAGTCATGGGAAACTTAACTCTTAAATTCTAAAAAAATGGAATTCATCGCCAAACACTGGCTCGATATCGTCACCACAGTCCTCGGACTTGCTTATATTCTTTTTGAATATCGGGCCAGCGTTTGGATGTGGCTCGTCGGATTTATGATGCAGGCACTCGGCATAGTGCTTTATTACCAAAAAGGCCTCTACGCCGACTGCGGAATGGAGTTCTATTACCTCGCAATGACAGTCTACGGCTACTGGAAATGGGTTCACGGCTCCTCCGAGAAAAAAGAACTACCTATCCGCCATTTTCCAAAAAAACTGATACTGCCTTGGCTCGGAATCATCGCATTGGTATGGTTTGTCATCTATTTGATACTCACCAACTTCACCAACAGCAACGTTCCTGTTGCCGACAGCTTCACCACAGCCTTGAGCATCATCGGAATATGGGCCTTGGCTCACAAATATCTCGAACAATGGTTCATCTGGATCGCTGTCGACGTGGTCACTTGCGCACTCTATTTCTATAAGGAAATACCTTTCAAAGCAAGCCTTTACGCACTTTACGTGATAATCGCCATCTTCGGTTATATCAAATGGAAAAAAATCATGCGTGATTAAATTTCTTTTAAAAAAAGTAGTATATTTGCAGAAAATCTACTGCTATGAAGAAATTTACTATCATTATTGCCTTGATGCTCGTCGCATTAACAGCATCGGCACAGTCTGCACGCGAAAAAGGCTGGGTGCTTCGTCCTGAAGTCAACGCCGGATACTACATCGTCGGCACATTCGAAAACGTCTGCACAATCAATACCCTGACAACATACGGACTGGGGTATTTTAACCATGACGTTTTTCTCAAACACGAAGGCTCATACGGTGCCGCCTACAACCTGTCGGCAAACTACGGTTATATGTTTAACCCCATTTTCTTCCTTGGTGCAGGTGTCGGTATTAACGGTTATAATGGCGCCATGTCATTACCGGTTTACATCAACCCAAGAATCTATCTCGGCAACAGGGGCTTCAGCTGCTTCTTTGACTTTAAAGTAGGTTATAACTTTGGAATAAGCGCGGAAAACCTCGACATAAACAAGTACTACATTCCAAATTGGCTTTTGGACTATACCAACTATTACTACAACGGCTACTATTACAACATGACCGAAAACTATTTCGATTTCGTCACGATAGAAAAAAGCGCGATGAAAATTAAAGGCTATTACTTCTCAGTGGGATTCGGATTTGAAATCAAACGCCACAGCTTCGGTTTCGCCTTTGATTTATTCAACGCCAACTTGGAAACAACGCTCCATGAACATTATTACACTTATCCTAACGCACATATTAACAACGATCCTCCAACAATCTATCACAACAAAACTGTAAAATACGACGATTCCAACACAACAGGATTCGCATTCACACTGAAATACGGCTATAGTATCTTCTAATCACTCCCCGTCATTTCGAGCGTAACGGAGTGAAGTCGAGAAATCTCCACCAATTGTATGAGATTTCTCCATTCCGTTCCATTTCATTACACTCCAGTCGAAATGACGGATTGGTTTACGTCATTTCGACCGACCGAAGGGAGTGGAGAAATCACCGGCAAAATGATTTAGCAGAATCAAATAGCGGAGATTTATTCGCCTTCGGCGAATGCTTTCGCTGAGCTCAGGTCTC
Source organism: uncultured Bacteroidia bacterium (assembly GCA_902787095.1). Taxonomy (GTDB): domain Bacteria; phylum Bacteroidota; class Bacteroidia; order Bacteroidales; family F082; genus Limimorpha. The sequence goes on along the minus strand of CADAFC010000039.1, from coordinate 6,651 downwards.
CATTCCGTTCCATTTCATTGCACTTCAGTCGAAATGACTATCTCTTTAAGAATTTCCTATTAACGACATTCCCGTTTTGTGTAAAAATCCGCATCATGTAAACTCCTGATTCCAAATCAGTTACACGGATTTCTTCCACATTCTTCCATACGCCTTTTTGTCTTAAAACCGGGCGGCCTAAGATGTCGTAAACCTCAAACGACACTATATCACTTGACTCATTTTCTGATATGCCATCAGGATGACCCACTCCTTCCAAAGTTTCTGAAGCAGCCTCGCAACCGTCACTGTAAATGGCATTGATATAATAAAATGCATGGACATCAACAGTGATCGTATCGAGGTATTTGTATTCGCCAACGACACCTATAGTATAATAATTTCCATATTGGACGGTCGCAATAACCTCATTATCTCTGTAAATATCAAAATATTCTATATCTCCCGACGAGCCTTCAGCAGGATCTTGCCATTCCAGAACCAAGTTCGATGTCTCTTTGTCAAACCAGTCAGTTAATACGAAATTGCTTACCGGATTGCAATAAATCTGCGGCTCGCCTGCTGGGTTCGCCAATTCTGCCAAGCATCCGATGTTCATTCTGCAGTATTGTTGTGACATCTCGAAGCTGGTGACACTTGGTCCAATAAGATCGTTTGTAGTGTGTATATTCGGGCTGTAATGCTGATAATCCTCAAAAGGATAGATTCCCATATATCCGTGATTGTTAAATGAAGTATGATCGCTGTCACCTTCGTTGAAGTTTACGTGTCTTATCGGCAGTTCAGGGAAATAAACGCTTCCGACATTCATATAATATTCACCTATTGGAGCCACTGAGTTAGGATAGATACAGTCAATATGAATCTGATCACCCCAGAGATATCCGTTCATGTCGTTGTTGAAATATCCCAAAATCTGCATCCCCTCCTGCTGGCAACGCGAAGCGTAAGCCTCGCTGCCGTACAGTCCCATCTCCTCGCAACCGTAGGCACAGTATACAATAGAATACTCAAACTCGTATTGTGTCATGATTCTGGCACTTTCGAGAACACTCGCCACGCCTGTGGCGTTGTCGTCGGCACCAGGACAAGTACCACCTCCATACATAGCCTCGTATGAGAATGAGTCGAAATGGCTGCCGCAAACGACATAAACATCAGGATAAAGCGTACCGCGCTGAATACCGATGACATTAGGCGCAGCCTGACCGCTTCCTGTCCATGTGCTGGCATAGAAAGGCTGCTGCTCCACCTCAAGTCCGAGAGCCGCCATACGACCGGCAATCCAGTCAGAAGCGTCAAACGCGTTTTGTGAATCCCACATACGGTTCTGATAATCCTGCAGATGCTGCACCGTAGCCTCCAACGAATCCATGCTCACCTGGTTCATCATCTCACGGATGAGCGCGTTTTCCTCAGTAATCACTGGGAAATCACGATGCGCAATGGCCATCTTCGCCTCTTTGTTGAAAACAGCTATCATTCCATCGTTTTTGTAAGGCTCCACAGCTTTGTCAAAAATCAAAATATTGTCATTTTTAAACAAAACATTGGCGTTTTTTGTGGTAGAAATGTAGTTTTCCTGATTTTTCTTTCCGCAATAAACGATGTAATAAGCATCAGTGCTTTCAAAAGCCTGATTGTCAAGCACTTGCATAGTTTTATCAACGACTTTCGCTGTAGCTAAAACGAAATCGTCGTTGTAATAATGAATCTTCAGATTCTTATTGTTAAAAAGATTCTCTGTTTCCTGTTGATTATCAGTGTTTATCATCACAAAACTCTGTGCAAAACCGATTGCAGCAATCAACAATAATGCCAATAATGTCAATGTTTTTTTCATAGTTTTAAGTGTTATTATCTTTTAATTTAGGTGCAATTATTAACTCTTTTATAACAAATAAACTTTTTATACCTCAGAATTATTTATTTCTCGCCAAATCTCTGAAAATGATTTCTCAGCAAATACCGGTATTTCCCTATGCATACCCCATGTCTTTTTTATCAGCTGCTTCAACTCAATCCTGTTCAGGAAATCCTTTGTCTTATCCATGTCTTTGCGCGTCGCCAAGCGTTTTATCAGGAAACTGAAAAGCCGCCGCTCGGCAATTAAAGAGCTGTCTTCTTTGGCAATCTCAATCCTGTTTCGCAACACCAAATCACTGATTTTTATCTTCATCGGGCAATATTGCTCACACTGATGGCACGACATGCATACTGTAGCCAAATGTGACGAGTTTTCGTAACCTTCTGAAATTGATTGTATTACACCGACAGGACCTGGAAAAGCGTTGTCGAAAACATGTCCTCCAATAGTGTTGAAAACCGGACAAACAGCATGGCATGCCCCACATTCGATGCAGGTCATTATGTTGCGTTGAGCCTCGCGTGACATCAAGTTTGAACGGTTGTTATCGACCAAAACCACGTAAAGTTTTTGTGGTTTCAATATCGTACAAAGCGATTTGGCCTTGATTCTTGACACTTCATAAAGCGACGACAGCGGCAGCAGGACATTGATATCGTCCAACGACGGTATCAGCTTGTCGATACCGGCCAAAACAATGTGAACATTAGTGTTTGCTATGGCTTTCAACACATTGCCTTCGTCTTCCGAGATTATGATATCGCCAGTGTCAGCTACTATAAAATCCGCCCCAATAATGGCAGTGTCGGCTTTAAAGTATTTGTCGTTCAACACTTTACGTGTCACAGTCATCAGCTGTCTGGCGTTGAGGTCTTCCTTTACCTTGAAATTATTGGTGAAAACTTCCGAAATCTCCTGTCTCGACTTATGCGCCGCCGAATGTTTCGGATCCGAAGGCCGCTCATCAAACTGATAGCAGATAAAGTCGCCTGTGTCGGTCTCGGTGATGTTCACTTTCTTCATCTCGAGATACGGCAACAGACCTATTTCTTCCGCCACCAGACTCTTTGTCTTTACAACATTTTTTGATTTCTCATCATTTAAAATATTGTAAATCATCTGTTTGGCATCTTCAACATTGCAAGCCCATAGCACTTTTCCTCCATTACTGACGACGTTTGTCTCAAAGTCAACCAGCAGCTTGTCGTAATACTTGAAAGCCTTGTTTCTGATGTTGAAAGCCCTTGATTTCTCAAGCTCTATATTGGCATAATGTTTGGTACAATCTTCAGCCAGGCGGGTGAAAAAATCGTAGCGCGCCATCATCCTCTTCCGATGCTCGCCGTCAAAAGCCACCTGCTTCACGTTCTGGTTGAATATCGTACCTTTTTCTGTCATATTCCTATGCGTCATTTCGACAGACCGTAGGGAGTGGAAAAATCTCCTACAATTAAATGAGATTCCTCGACTACGCTCGGAATGACGAATTAATGTTTATATATCTATCTTTTTTATTCTGTTCAGATGCCTTCCACCTTCAAAATCGGTAGTCAGATACGCCTTCACAATATCCCAGGCCATCTCATTGCTTATGAATCTTCCCGGCAAAGCCAAGATATTCGCGTCGTTATGCTGGCGGGCAAGCTTTCCGAGCTCGACATTCCAACACAAAGCGGCACGCACATGCGGATGATGGTTCGCCGTCATCTGGGCACCGTTGCCACTTCCACAAAGTATGATGCCAAGCGGATATTTTCCATCTTGAATATCCTGCGCCAAAGGATGTATCATATCCGGATAATCTACACTTTCTGCCGAATAACAGCCGTAATCTTTCACTTCATAACCGCTATCTTTCAGTCTTTCAATAAGATACTGTTTCATGGCAAATCCACCATGGTCCGATGCTATAGGAATTATTTGATTCATCTTACAAATGTTGAAAAATTTTTTACAAAAGTAAACAAAAAATTTTTTCGGAAAACACTTTTTCTTTAATTTTTAATGAGTTATAAAATTGACATTTTTTTGACAAAAATCGTATAGTTTTGAATATCATATTTTTATAAATTATCAACATATTTTTTGTTAAAAACGTTGAAAAAAATTTAATAAAAAATGATAAAATTTTCAGATTGTCAATAAGTCGGTTTTTAAAAAAAGTTTTTATTATTTATTTCGTCGGATTTAACAGTAAAATCAACAGTTTTAAACAACTTATCGTTTTGATTTTTACCGACTTAAAGAGTTATAAACAGAGGCTTTATTATCTTATTTTTTATTAATTTTCCTTTATTAATATTAATCGAAAAAAATAAGTAACTTTGCAAAAATTAATGAAGTCATGAAAAAATTATATCTGACATTAATATTTATAATTCCGGCAATTATTTGCGTCGCGCAGACACCTCATCTTTATAACCACACTTTTCCTGAAGTGAATTGTCAAAATCCGAAAGTGAATGAGATGCTCGAGCAGGTTGACGCTGCAAATTTACAAAACTATGTTGAAGATATAACCTCTTTTATTAATAGACGTTGTGATGGAAGCCATATCTATGACGTAAAAGACTGGCTTGTTGAAAAATACAATTATTTTAGTTTTAATGATATACAACTTTTTGATTTTCAAGTGATTTCATATTGGGATACAATTCCAAAACCTTTTACTACAGCTCCTAATGTTTTGGCAGTTCAGACAGGAAAAACCAAGCCTGATGAGTATATAATATGCGGTGCGCATTACGATTCATGGGTCAATGCCGAAGAGCCTTACGATGTCGACACACTCCGTTCGCCAGGTGCCGACGACAACGCCTCAGGTATGGCAGGAATACTCGAAACAGCTAGAATATTAAGAAATTATGAGTTTGAACGTACTATAATTTTTGCAGGGTGGAATGCCGAAGAAATGGGTCTTTGCGGCAGCAACGAGTATGCAAAACAATGTCAGAGCGACAGTATGGATATTGTGGCTTATTTTAATTTGGATATGACCGGTTATGTCAATCCTGGCGATGACATCCATATACATCTTTTATATAAAGAATGCGATTCCTTGCTTGGAAGATTTGTAAAACAGATTAGTAATACTTATCTGCCTGAGATTAATATCTGTCAGGCATGGCTTTCACATGGTGATACTGACTATTCGTCATTTAACCGCCATGGATACCAGTCTATCTCGCCGAGTGAGGATGTGCATTATCTTTCGCCTTACATCCATTCTGTCAACGATGTCGTCGGTTTGAGTGTCAACAGTTGGGAGCAGGCTGAGATATTCACAAAGCTCAATCTGGCATCTGTGGCACATGCCGCAGGCCTTATCGTAGAGTCGGTTGGTGAAAACGATTACTCAAATGCTGAAATTGAGCGTTATGAGGTTTACGACATCTTCGGCCGACTCGTTTACAGTGAGAAAAACGTATGGAAGAATATGGAAGAAATCCGTGTAACTGATTTACAATCAGGAGTTTACATTATGCGGATTTATACTAAAACAGGAAACGTAATCACGAAGAAAATCGTTAAACAGTAACTACTGCCACGTCATTTCGACTGTAGCGTAATGTAATGGAGCGAAATGGAGAAATCTCATACAATTGGTGGAGATTTCTCGACTCCACTTCGTTACGCTCGAAATGACGTAAACCAATCCGTCATTTCGACTGAAGTGCAATGAAATGGAACGGAATGGAGAAATCTCATACAATTGCTGGAGATTTCTCGACTCCACTTCGTTTCGCTCGGAATGACGATTACTCAGTGTAATGTTTTATCATCCTCTCAATAGCCCTCTCACACACTGGGCAGAACTTATGTCCGTTGAAGGTGTTCATGAGACAGTCGATCATCGGGCGGTAGATGCCGTGTAGCTGGTATCCTGCCCCTTCGTACAATCCGACACAGTTTTCATATTTTTTCTCCACAGGTGTCGGGATAGGCGTCCTGCGGCTCAGCATGTCCTGCCATTTGGTGTCGAAATGCACCAAAGTGGTGATGTTAGGCTCCCATGGCTCGACATTTGTGTCATACTCATCCGAGCCGTCGTAGGCATATTCGTCGGCCAGACCTGCGAATCCGTGCCCGAACTCATGTATTATGACTTCCGATGAGAAAGAGTTGCCTGTGGTGCTCACGCAGTATGAGTTAAAAATGCCTCCACCGCCGTATTTCTTGGTGTTTGCGAGGATATAAATCTGGTCGTAAGGCACCTGTCCGGCAAGAGTTTTCATCGTCTCGTTGTCGTAAGTCATACAGTAACGCTCGCTGTCGAAGGTCCAGAAACTGCAGCTGAGGGCGGTGTTACGGTACAGTCCGTCGCCAGGCATGGTGATGTCGGAATCATGCGAAGGCACCATCACGGCACGCACATTGAAACGGTCCTGATAATGGTTGTAAGGCTCATAGTCGAAGAGGCTCTTCACGAAAAACTGGCAGTCCTGCACAAATTTTCCCATCTCCTGCTCGGTGTAGCCGTCGGGCAGAAGCACTATGTCGACAGCGTTTTCAACGGGATAGTCGCCGTAAACATTGTAAATGGCGTACGGCAGCTTCGGTGCCGGTGCGATGAAATAGTCAGCAGGGTCAACAGAAAGCTTCATCTGTTTCTCAAACTCACCACTGTCGTTTCTTGCGTAAAATATCACGTCAACAGTCTCTTTCGGGAACGGCATCACCACCGATTCATGGAAGCCTTTGCTTATCTTACGCGCCTCGTCAGAGGTCTGCCACTCGCCAAAAAGCAAACAATAGCCATGCGAATAAAGCACCATATCCGAGTC
>CADAFC010000038.1 GCA_902787095.1 uncultured Bacteroidia bacterium | reverse complement strand
AAAGACTACTTGACTACACACTACGATAGCAGTATTAAACAATTGGTTTTCAATGTGTTTAAAGATGTTGACAAAGAGATTTATCAACAGATTTTAGGATAAAATCCTCATCTCAGCCCAAAATTCGGATTTGGAGATTTTTTGTATCCTTGAAAAAAATGAGCCGGCAACGTTTTGGATATTCTTTCTGACAACATTGATTCTTTCTATTGTCGGATTATAATATGTGGGATAAAATGCTATTGTTTTGAAAGAAATTTGTTTATAATTGAAATAATTTATATCTTTGCAGAGATAAATTATATACTATATGAAAAAGATGAATATCCCCCTCGTCGGGACTTTGATGGTGCTCTCGCTGGTAGTGTGCCCCATCCTGTATTTCCACATGGGCCCTGCGCTCAACGAATCACAGCTTGAAGTTTTCAAACTTATCGGCATCATAGCAGGATGCAGCGCTTTGTTTTGCTTCATCGTGGGTGAACTCAGCGGCAACAACAGCCAGGTTGACAAAGTGTGGAGCATACTTCCGTTTGTGTATTGCTGGATCATCGCCGTAAAAGGCGGGATGCATCCGCGACTGGTGGTGATAGCAGTGTTGGCGACACTTTGGGGCTTGCGCCTGTCATTCAACTTTGCCAGAAAAGGCGCCTACCGTCTCAAATTTTGGGAAGGGGAGGAAGACTACCGATGGAAGATACTGCGTGCCAACCCTATGCTTAAAAACAGGGTGGTATGGATGCTTTTCGACCTCATATTTATCTCTGGCTATCAAAATGCCATCGTCCTCATGCTGACATTCCCCGCCTTGGTGTGTATGGGCTCGACAGCACCTTTCGGTTGGATTGACGCCGTGGCGGCCGTCTTGATGTTCGGTTTCATCGTCTATGAGACTGTCGCTGACGAACAGCAGTGGGCGTTCCATTCAAAGAAATGGAAGATGCTCAACGCCGGACAGAAGCTCGAAGACCTTCCGGCACCTTACAACAAAGGTTTCAACACCATCGGACTATGGAATGTGAGCCGTCATCCAAACTATCTGGCAGAGCAAAGCATCTGGGTCAGCCTTTATATCTTCTCCATCGGAGCTGGCATAGGCATCATCAACTGGAGCATGATTGGCGCACTGCTTCTGATAGTGCTGTTCATAGCAAGCACCAGCCTCGCCGAGGAAATCAGCAGCAGTAAATATCCTGAATATCCCGACTATTGCAAAAAAGTGAACAAATACTTCCCTGGGAAGAAGTTCAGATAGACTCTAAATTCTTTCGTTTTAATTATGTTTTTCTACAAAAATAAAAAAAAATTTAAAAAATTTTAAAAATATCGTACACGATATAAAAATATTTTGTAATTTTGCATCGTGAACGATATAAATTTGACATGGCATACGAACAACTGAAATTGGAAAATCAACTTTGCTTCCGGCTCTACACGGCGGCACGGCTCACGATGGGAGTGTATCACCCCTACCTTGACCCCCTGGGCATCACCTACCCTCAATACCTTGTTTTATTAGTGTTGTGGGAACAGGACAAACAGCCCGTCTGCGACATCGCCAAGAAAATGATGCTCGACACCAACACCGTCACACCATTGCTTCAGCGCATGGAGAAATCGGGACTGATAAACCGCACCCGTGGCAAGGAAGACTCGCGCCAACGCATCGTCTCACTGACCGAAAAAGGCAAAGCCATGCAAGAACAGGCTAAGCACATCCCCGAATGTCTCAGCAACGACGTGGCACTGAAAACAGGCGACGCGGAAGAGATTGTGAAAATGATTCCTACGTTGGACAAATTAATCGATGGATTGAAAAAAGTAGAATAACAAACACAATAATTTATTAACATTAAAAATTTACCATTATGACTAAAAAAGAAGCATTAAAACAGTTCGCCTACATGGGCGCAGTATGGTTTGGCAACTTATCTATAAATGGATCGACGGTGAGAAGGCTCACATGGATTGGGAGAGACAGTATCTCAACTATATCGACAAGCTCGGTTATGAAAACTTCCTTATTGAAATGATGTAATTGTTTTGTATTATGGCAACGATATATGATTTTAAGGCCCTGAGCAACAGGGGCGAAGAGGTGGACATGGCACAATACCGTGGCAAAGTCCTCATGATTGTCAACACCGCCTCAAAATGCGGCTTCACTCCGCAATACGACGGCTTGGAAGCCCTTTACCAGAAGTATAAAGAACAAGGTTTGGTCATCCTCGGCTTTCCATGCGACCAGTTCGCACATCAGGAACCGGGCAGCGACGAGGAAATCGCCGAGTTCTGCCGCATCAACCATGGCGTCACATTCCAGCTGATGAAAAAAATTGACGTCAACGGAGAAAATGCGCATCCAATCTTCGAATATCTGAAATCGCAAGCTCCTAAAGAGGAATACAAAGGCCTGAAAGCAAAGGCCACTCACACCATGCTCAAAGGCATTAGCAAGAGCGCGAAGAAAGAGGGCGACATCCTATGGAACTTCACCAAATTCCTCATCTCGAAAGACGGCAGCGTCATCAAACGTTTCGCGCCAGTGGCGGAACCGAAGGAAATGGATGCTGAAATTGCAACAATGTTGAAATAAAACACCATATCATGAAAAAAATAGCATTAATCATAGTGGCACTGCTGACGTTAAGTCTCGGCGTCTGCGCACAAAACAAACAGCAAAAGGAGGACAAAGAAATGAAAAAGACCCTTATCGTTTACTTCTCAGCCACCGGCACCACCAAGGCCGCGGCCCAGAAACTCGCCAAAGAATTCAACGCCGACCTATACGAAATCACACCTGAGGTGCCTTACACCGCAGCCGACCTCGACTGGCGCGACAAAAACTCCCGCTCGACCATCGAGATGAAAGACAAATCGTCACGTCCAGCCATCAAAGGCCGTTGCGAGAACATCGCCGATTACGATGTCGTGTGGATCGGATTCCCTGTGTGGTGGTACACCGCCCCGACCATCGTCAACACCTTCATCGAGGCTCACGACCTGAGCGGCAAGACCCTCAACGTCTTCGCCACCAGCGGCGGCAGCGGAGTCGCAGGCTCAGCTAACGACCTCAAGAAGGCTTATCCTCAATACACTTGGGGTGAAAGCAGATTGATGAACAAATAAAAAAAATTAAATTAATAACATGAACTACAACAAAGGGAACAAACTGCTTACAGAAAGATTCTACCTGACATGGGCAGGAGGACAGATGACGTGGACGTGCCGCATAATCTTGAAGATGAAGGACGCCGTCGACGGTGACATCTTGCGCGAAGCGGTGGAGTCAACACGTCAGCGATATCCGTATTATCAAGTGAAGCTTGGCGGCAGGAAAGATGCTGCAGGCACTGAATATTTCGTGTATGAAGACAACAGCGAGCCGTGGGTGGTCAGTGAAGGTGAAAGACCTGTTCAACTGGTTGGTCCGGAGTCGAACTACCATCTGCTGGCATTCTGTTATTGGGACGACTGCATCGCCATCGATTTCTTCCATGCCATAACCGACGGCACAGGATGCTATAACATCCTGCGCACCCTGCTCTACGAATATTCCCGTCGCCGTTATGATGCCACATTGAGTCCTGAAACGAACATGGGACGCATCCGTTTGGCAGGTGATATTATCAGTCCGGAGGAATGGGAAGACCCTGCCACAAAGGTCAAACCCGAAAACCTACGCCCGATGCCTCTGCCTGAACGCCCGAAGAGCATCAATCTTCTCACACAGAGCAAGACGAAGTTAACCGATGACGTGGAAGCCATCAACATCGTTGTTGAAGAGCAAGAGATGATGAAGTATGTGTCTTCAGCCGACACATCGCCTGCCACCCTCGTGTCGCTGTTACTTAACCGTGCCATTGCCCGTCTGCATCCCGACTCATCGGAAGGAGTGCCTATGATGGTGCTGGCCATCAACGAGCGTCCCGCCGTGGGCTGTCCGAAGGCGGCTCAGTCAATGGCATCATCACTGATGTTGTCATATACCGACGAGATGCGCGGGATGGATATCGACATGCAGCAGACCATATACCGAGGCATGGTGATTCTGCAGTCCAGCAAAGACAATGTCATTGAGCGTTTCTTGAAAAGTAAGGCTGCACAAGACATGTTCGAAAGAGTTCCCACTCTTGAGGCCCGTCATCAGGCAATGGTCCAAGCATACAGCATGGTGCCATCGGCAGCCTCAGCATGCGTCAGCTATGTCGGCAAGGCTAATATGGGCGCCGCCGAAAAATACGTCAGCGAGATGTACACAGAAGTCTTCGCGCCATACGCACTTGCCATTGAGATGGGTGCTATAGGCGGCACGATCTGTATCAGCCTGATGCAGCGGTTTGAAGACGACAGATACCTCGATGCTTTCCTCGATGAGTTACGCCAGTTGGGTCTCACCTATCGCATTGCGAATCGCCATAAGATGATTGTGGCACCAATAGCAGACTACCGGAAAAACATAGTCATAAAGTAACTCCCGTTATCCAAATCAACGGAGAAAACGAGAGCCCGCGCTTCAGCTAGCTGAAGCGCGGGCTCTGTTTGTAGGATATGCTTTAATAGCCTCAGTCAGGCACCAGTCAGGTTCATGCCGAAACCAACAGGACAATTCATGTCGTAAGGCGACAAAACGTTTGCAGTGCCTGCATTGTCATCCTTGTTTTTCTTACAAGCAATGACCATAAGACTTGTCATCATCACAAATAAAACAAGTCTCATAATTCTAATCAAATTCTTGTTCATGACGTAAATTTTAAATTAAAAAAGTATAGTTACAATGTGAAAAGGTACGGTTTTTTTGTATATTTGCAAAAAAATTTTACTATGAACACGAATAAAGGCTATTTATACAGCATCGTGTTAGCAGCTGTGCTTGGCGGACTGCTTTTTGGCTACGACACTGCCGTCATCTCTGGTGCCGAGAAAGGCTTGCAGGCTTATTTCCTGGGTGCTGCTGACTTCCAATACACCGATTTCATCCACGGACTCACATGCAGCAGCGCACTCATTGGCTGCGTCATCGGAGCCCTTATCTCCGGATGGCTTGCCAACCGTCTGGGACGCAAGCTGACGCTCTTCGTAGCAGGCGTGCTCTTCTTCGTGTCGGCACTCGGTTCCGCTCAGCCCGGATTCCCGTTCCACATGCAAAGCACCCCCACGATGACAATCCTCAACGCCTTCAACCATTACCGTATCATCGGCGGCGTCGGCGTGGGACTGGCGAGTGCCATCTGTCCTATGTACATCGGCGAGATATCACCTGCCAACAAACGCGGTCAGCTGGTGAGTTGGAACCAGTTTGCCATCATCTTCGGACAGTTGGTGGTGTATTTCGTCAATTTCTTGATATTAGGTTCGCATGAGAATCCAATCATCGAGTCGATAGGCAACGGCATCAGCCGGGTGATTCCGGGTAGTGACACTTGGACCATCGCCATGGGATGGCGTTATATGTTCGCTTCCGAAGCTGTCATCGCCGCGCTGTTCATCATCCTCATCTGTCTCGTACCTGAGTCACCACGTTATCTGGTCATGATAGGCAAGGACGACAGCGCCCTGAAAATCCTTGCGCGTATTAACGGAATGGAAAAAGCCCAGGAGATACTCGCCGACATACGAAGCACCATCAAAGTGCGCACAGAAAAACTGTTCACATACGGCTGGCTGGTCATCTTCATCGGTGTAATGCTCAGCGTGTTCCAACAGGTTGTCGGCATCAATGCGGTGCTCTACTACGCTCCGCGTATCTTCGGTGACATGGGTATGACCAACCCGATGTTCAACACCGTGATGATGGGCGTGGTTAACATACTCTTCACCTTGGTGGCCATCTTCACCGTAGAGCGATGGGGTCGCAAGCCTTTGCTCATCACGGGCTCATTAGGCATGGCATTGGGCGCTTTCGGCGTCGCCTTGAGCTTCGGCCACGCAGGGTTGGAGCTCGTCACCATGATGAGCATCTTGATATACTCAGCCTCGTTCATGTTCTCATGGGGCCCAATCTGCTGGGTGCTCATCTCCGAGATATTCCCCAACACCGTCCGTGGCGCTGCAGTGGCAATAGCTGTCGCTGCACAATGGATATTCAACTTCGTGGTCAGCAGCACCTTCGTGCCGATGTTCAATATGCATATCACCCCAAACGACGATTTCGGTCACTGGTTCACCTACGGCCTCTACGGTGTGATGTGCATCGTGGCGGCTCTGTTCGTTTGGAAACTGGTGCCGGAGACCAAAGGCAAAACTCTTGAGGACATGTCGAGACTTTGGAAGAAGAAAAGTTTATAGTTTGATAACAATAAGTATAGTTGTTTTATGAGTTTTCTTTTGGGAATTGATTTAGGGAGCAGTAGTGTTAAGGTGTCGTTGGTGGATGCCGACAGCGGGCAATGTGTCACGTCGGCACATTGGCCGGAGAACGAGGCTCCTATTAAAGCATTGCAGCCTGGCTGGGCAGAACAAAGTCCTGAGGATTGGTGGAGCTATTTTAAAAAAGCTCTAAACTCTACCCTTTCAACAACTCTACACTCTAAACTCTACACTTTAAACTCCATTGCCGCTATCGGCATCAGCTATCAGATGCACGGCCTCGTATGTCTCGACAAGGACCTGCAGCCGTTGCGCGACGCCATCATCTGGTGCGACTCACGTGGCGTGACTTACGGTGAGAAGGCACCGCTGCCGGGCAACTTCACTGCCTCTAAACTGGCATGGGTGAAGGAGCACGAGACCGAGCTTTTCGATAAGATACGTTATATCATGCTTCCAGGCGACTACCTGGCTATGCGCCTCACAGGCACACCTGCCACCACCGCCTGCGGACTGAGCGAGATGATGCTGTGGGACTTCCCCAAAGAAACCCTGTGCTCCGAGATGATGGACTATTTCGGCTTCCCAAGAGATATCATACCTCCGCTGGTGCCCACCTTCGGCGAACAAGGCCGGGTGAGTGAAGCTGTAGCCCAAGAACTGGGTCTCAAGGCAGGCACACCTGTCACCTATCGTGCCGGCGACCAACCTAACAACGCCCTCTCGCTGCGTGTGCTGCACCCAGGCGAGATAGCCTCGACAGCAGGCACCTCAGGCGTGGTATATGGAATTCAGAAATACACCGACACGATATCACAGTCGCGTATCAACACGTTCCTACACGTCAACCATACCCTCGGACTGATGCACTGTATCAACGGATGCGGCATCCTCAACTCCTGGTTGAAACATAATGTGGCCGCCGACTTGAGCTATAATCAGATTGACGACCTTGCCGCCACCGTCGCGGTGGGCAGCGAAGGCATCAGCATCATACCTTTCGGCAACGGCGCCGAGCGTGTGCTTGAAAACAAGAACATCGACGCCTCCGTCCACGGCCTCAACTATAACCGTCATTCCCGCGCACATCTGCTGCGTGCCGCCCAAGAAGGCGTCGCCTTCGCCTTCATGTATGGGATGGAGCTGATGGGCGACATCAAAGAGATTCACGCCGGCAACGCCAACATGTTCCTATCCCCTATCTTCCGCGACACCTTGGCATCTGTCAGCGATGCCACCATACGCCTCTACGACACCGACGGCAGCGTCGGAGCAGCACGTGGAGCAGGACTGGGAGCAGGCATATATGCCAACGAAGACGAGGCATTCACCTCGCTGAAACAGCTGGCGACAATAGAGCCTCGCAAAGACTATACAGCCCCGCTGAAAGAGGCTTACAGACGTTGGAAACAGATATTGGAAAATCAAATAAAAACTAAATAATATGACAAAAGAATATTTCCCACAAATCGGCAAGATCCCTTTCGAGGGCACTGAATCAAAGAATGTTTTGGCATTCCATTACTATGAACCCGACCGCATCGTCATGGGCAAACCGATGAAAGACTGGTTCCGCTTCGCTATGGCATGGTGGCACACGCTGGGTCAGGCCAGTGGAGACCCTTTCGGAGGTCAGACACGCACTTATGAATGGGACAAGGCGGAATGCCCCATCCAACGCGCCAAAGACAAGATGGACGCAGGCTTTGAGCTGATGGACAAGCTGGGCATCCGCTTCTTCTGCTTCCACGATGTCGACCTCGTCGAAGAAGGCGCCACCGTCGAGGAATACGAAGAACGCATGCGCATCATCACCGACTACGCACTGGAGAAGATGCGCCAGTATCCCGACATACACCTGCTTTGGGGCACCGCCAACGTCTTCAGCCACAAACGCTATATGAACGGCGCCGCCACCAACCCCGACTTCGACGTCGTAGCCCGCGCAGTGGTGCAAATAAAAAACAGCATCGACGCCACCATCAAACTCGGCGGCGAGAACTACGTCTTCTGGGGCGGCCGCGAAGGCTATATGAGTCTCCTGAACACCGACCAAAAACGCGAGAAAGACCATCTCGCCATGATGCTGACAAAAGCCCGCGACTATGGCCGCGCACATGGCTTCAAAGGCACCTTCCTCATCGAGCCTAAACCGATGGAGCCGATGAAACATCAGTATGACGTCGACACCGAGACCGTCATCGCCTTCCTCAAAGCCCATGGTCTGGATAAGGACTTCAAGGTGAATATCGAAGTCAACCACGCGACGTTAGCAGGCCACACCTTCGAACACGAGCTGGCATGTGCCGTCGACGCCGGCATGCTGGGCAGCATCGACGCCAACCGCGGCGACATGCAGAACGGCTGGGACACCGACCAGTTCCCTATCGACAACTACGAACTCACCCAAGCTTGGATGGAGATCATCCGTGGCGGCGGCTTCACCACTGGCGGCACCAACTTCGACGCCAAACTGCGCCGCAACAGCACCGATCCTGAGGATATCTTCATCGCCCACATCAGCGGCATGGACGCCATGGCACGAGCACTGCTCAGCGCCGCCAACATCCTTGAGAACAGCGAGATCCCTGCCATGAAGAAAAACCGTTACGCCTCTTTCGATAACGGCATCGGCCGCGACTTCGAGGAGGGCAAGCTCTCCTTCGAGAAGATCTACGAATACGGCAAACAAATAGGCGAGCCGAAGACTATCAGCGGCAAACAGGAGAAATACGAGACTTTGGTGGCTTTATACGCAAAATAATATTACGGATACCACCAGTTCAGCCCGTGTTTTTTTTAATAACTTTGCACCTTTAAACAGTCTTTTTTATGTCAAAATCTTACGATTCCACACAAAACCGCACCATCCGCAAAGCCTCCCTCCCAAAAGACAGCGGGAGGCTGATGGAGGTCTTCGCCGCAGCTAAAGGCATCATGACAGCCGACGGTAACACTAACCAATGGACCGACGGCTACCCATCGCTGGATATTGTGCAGTCTGACATAGAGAAAGACGGCGGCTTCGTGGTCGAAGACGACGGACAAATCGTGGCATATTTCGCCTTTCTGCCATCACCTGAGCCTACCTACGACAAGATTTACGACGGCAAATGGCTCGACAACAGCAAACCTTACCATGTCATACACCGCATAGCGAGTTTTCCTGAGGCGCACGGCATCTTCCAGAGTATCATGGAGTTCTGCTTCGCTAATGAACGCAACATCCGCATCGATACGCACCGCGACAACAAAATAATGCAGCATAATATCGAGAAACACGGCTTCAAATACTGCGGCATCATACATCTCGCCAACGGTGACGAACGTCTCGCTTATCAGAAAATGACTGAAAAGAAGAGACTTTCCCTCACCGCCCAGATAGGCATCGCCCTCGTGCTGGCAGTGATAGCCGGCGTGCTGCTGCGCAACCATGCCGTGTTTGTCAACGAATATATCAAGCCTTTCGGAACTATATTCCTCAATTTGTTGAAGTTTATCGTGGTGCCGCTGGTGCTCTTCTCCATCATGGCAGGCATACTCTCGATGAACGATGTCTCGAAAGTCGGCAAACTCGGACTTCGCACCTTAATATATTTTATAATAACGACACTCTTCGCCGTGACGCTGGGACTGATTGTGCCAAGTCTGGTGAAAGGCTTTCTCCCTACCATCAAAATCAGCACCGAGGCTGCATCACAGGTTATCGACACGCCGCACATGACGGTGATGGATCAGATCGTCGCCATGTTTCCCGACAACATCCTTCTTCCTGTGAGCTCGATGGCGATGATGCAGGTCATCGTGATTGCGCTTTTCTTCGGTATCGCCATGGTGCATATCGGCGAGAAAGGCGAGCTGGCGCGCAAGGTGACACTTAGCTTCAACGACGTGGTGGGCAAGATTCTTGAATATATCATGGCGTTGGCGCCATACGGTGTGTTCTGCATGCTCACGCCCGTGGTGGTTGAAAACGGTCCGGCGGTGCTCGGCTCCTACGCTGCATTGCTGGCACTGGCATATTTCTGCTTTGTAGTACATGCCGGATTGGTGTATTCCTCAGCAGTATGGGTCCTCGGCGGCATATCCCCACTCAAATTCTTCAAAGAGATGCAGCCCGCCATGCTGTTCGCCTTCTCCAGCGACTCGTCGGTGGCGACACTGCCTTACTCCATGCAATGCACCGAGAAACTTGGTGTCCGGAAAGAGATAGGCCGTTTCGTTCTGTCGTTAGGCGCCACCATCAATATGGACGGCGTCGCCATCTATCTCGGCGTGGCATCAGTGTTTATGGCGACATGCTGCGGCATCGACCTCACCATGAGCCAGTATATGGCCATCGCCTTCGCCTCAACAATAGCCTCCATCGGCACCCCTGGCATCCCAGGCGGCAGCCTCGCACTCATGGCTATGGTGTTCGCCTCAGCCGGCATCCCCGTCGAATGCGTGGCAGTGGCTGCCGGCATCGACCGCATCATCGACATGGGCCGTACAGTGATGTCTATCACCGGCGACGCCTCCTGCGCCGTCGTCATGCAAAAATTTTTAGGAAAAAATATCTAACCTAAAACTATTGTATATCAACACTTTATGAAAAATGTTAAAAATATTTTAAAAATTTTTTTATTTTTTTGTGGTTTATATTATAAACTTGTTTATCTTTGCAGCGTCGTTTAAGACATAAAGTGCACTAAAATAACATTCAAAATTTAAAATTTAAAATTAAAATTTAAAGCTATGGAAAACAACAACGAAAACAACATGACAGCTCAGCAGAGCTTCAGCATCATCACTGAGATGATGAACAACAGCCGCCGTTCGATACTTCAGAACAGCGCCAGGCACTTCCTGCTTTGGGGTGCATTGCTTACAGTTATGTCGCTTGTGATTTATGAACTCATTCACGTCACGATGAATCCTAAATGGAATCTGTTGTGGTTTGCGATGCCGCTTATCGGCTTCCCTATGGCACATTTCATCGGCAGAAACAAAGTCGAGGTGCCTCAGAACATCATCAGCAGACAGCTTCAAGGTGTGTGGCTCGCCTACTGCGCCTTCGCGGTGGTCATCAGTGCCGTCTTCATGTTTATCGCGCCACAGAACCTTACGCTCATCATCATTATGGCGTTCGGTTTCGCTCAATGCGTCTCAGGTATCATCTTGAAAAACTGGTCGATAATCGTTAGCGGTTTCATCCTCGGAGTGGGTGGCGCCATTGCGGCTATCATGCTGCGTTCCGAAGCCCAGCTGCTTCTTTTCACCCTCTGTGGAGCGATTCTTGTGGTGACCAGTCTTATTGTAAAATCTCAAAACAAATAATTATGTTCCCGAAACTTGACCCCATTTTACATTCCGAGCTGCGGTTGGCGGTGATGTCAATCTTGGCTGGGGTTGACAGTGCCGAGTTCAGCTACATCAAACAGCAGACCGGTGCCACGTCGGGCAACCTCAGCGTGCAAATCGACAAGCTCAGCGCGGCAGGCTACATATCAGTCGAGAAAGGCTTCAAGGGGAAGGTGCCTTGCACAACATGCAAAATCACAAAGGCAGGACTCGATGCCTTCGAAAAATACGTGAACTCTCTAAAAGAGTACCTCATTTAAAACTTAATATCTTGAATTACTTGGGGGGACAAAGTGTCTTGTTCCCCCATATTTTTTTGAAAGAACACCTGCCAGAAGAAACAGAAGAAGATTATCCCCATCTGCATCTCAAAAACCGACTCAAACATCGCATTGATGGCTATCGTCACTAAAAATGCAAAACATACCACGTCGAAAACCTTGAGTCTTACAGCGATGACAGCAGGTATCAGGAAACACGCGACCAGCAGAAGCAATCCGACAATCCCGATGCTTATCATGGTGTCGATATACTGGTTGTGCGCGTTCAGATCGTGTTTGATGGCGTTTTCAACATAGATATATTCCACCGCCATGCCCCTCACCGACTCTGTATCGCATTCATATTCAACAGGTTTGTTGTCGATAAACCTATAAAACCTCTTGTTTGGTACATTCCATTGTCCGGCACGGCTCGCCCTCTGAATCCCGCTCAGCATCTCGTCGCGACAAAGCACAAACTCTTCTTCGTCGATAGCTCTCGCGGGTTTTATCTCGGCGACGAGAGTGTCTCTGTATCGCTCGTACGCCTTCTCCATCTCATCGCTGCGGTCGCCCGTCCCGACACCAAAAAGCAGATGATTTTCAACGACATCCATGCCACACCGCATCTCCACCATTCTGATATCAGGGTTGTCGTCGTCGCTCAGCTTAGCGATGGTAGCGTTCAAACGCGAAACTGCAAACGGCGCGATACCACCCGATATCAGCACCGTGAAAATCACGCTCATCAACAATTTTTTCTTAATAAAACCAAGCCATACCAGCAATATCAAAAGCTCCACACACAGGCAGATGATGCCCGCGCGCGAATCAAGAAGCACCACAAACACCAGCATCGATATCGATATGAAGATATGGTAAATCTTGAGTCTCCAATCTTTCACCTCAATGATTTCAACCGACGAAAAAGCCAACGCCAGCAAGGCGTACATCGACATATAGGTGTGATGCACATAATAAATCCTCATCAGGTTGTTGTTGGTGATGAGACCTGCATTATGCCCAAGAACGTAGCCGTCGTAAAGCGTCCAGTAAAGATTCATCAGGCAAAACAGCAGACAAGCCGTGGCAAAGCAATAAAATATCACACGTATCCTGTCCTTGTTGAGATACGACATGTCGGAAAACAGGAAAACGGCGGGAAAAATCAGGAAGCCGAGTTTTTTGCTGACCTGTATCCAGCCGACATGGGTGTTTTCGGTGTAAATCATCCCGATAAGGTAAACGAGCCAAGTGGCGGCAAAGACGATATAAACCCATTTGAACCGCATCTGACGCTCGTTGAACCTACATTTCTGGTCGAACACGATTTTCAGGACAGCCACGGTCAGCAACGCCACTTCACAACACTGTGCCGCATACCAATGAAACGGTATCGCAAACGCCAGAAGAAGCATGACAACGTACTCCAGCTTCTGAAAAACCCTCAAATTCCCGAACACTTTCATAATGTGAAAATCGACAACAAATATACGTTTTTTTTGTCTTGTCACACATTTTTTCAAAAAAATGATTGTCAAAATCCCTATTTTCAAGGTGTTATGATATTCAGACAAGAAAATCATCACCAGCTTTTAAAATTTTTTTATCTTTGCAAAAAATTATTCTACTATGAAAAGACTTATCATTTTCGCAGCCCTTGCTCTGCTTGTTTTTGCGGGCTGCAGCAAAAAACCAAGTATTTACGACATCTCCGTGAAGGATATTAACGGAAAAGAAGTGTCGATGGCACAATACAAAGGCAAAGTGTTGCTTATTGTCAACGTGGCAAGCAAATGCGGGCTCACTCCGCAATACAAAGGTCTCGAAGCTCTTTATCTGGAATACAAAGACCAGGGATTTGAGATTCTGGCGTTTCCCTGCAATCAGTTTTTTGGTCAGGAGCCAGGCACCAACGACGAGATACAGAGCTTCTGCTCGCTTAACTACAAAGTGACATTCCCTCTCTTTGACAAAATCGACGTCAACGGTGAGAACGAGAGTCCGCTCTACACTTATCTGAAGGCGCAGGCTCCGTTTGTAGGATATCCTGAAGGCTTCGAAGACTTCGGCGAAAGGCTCACAATGATTCATCAGAAGACAGGCACGGGCTTCGACCGTGGTGACGCCATAAAATGGAACTTCGGAAAATTCCTTGTCTCAAGAGACGGCAAGACCATCATCCGCTTCGAGCCGATGGTGACACCCGACATGATGGAGGGAGCCATTGAGGACATGCTGAAATAAGCATCTTTGCTGTCATGATGAAATATTTTGTCGTTGACGCCTTCGCCGACGAGCTACGTTATTCGGAGACGGCCTTCCGTCATCGCCACACGGATTCAACCTGATGGAAATATCTTCGTCGGCGGCACCGCGGCAATAGTTGCGGAAGGATGTTTTTTCTTATCTTTACAAAAGAATTATCGACCATAAAACATATAACAGATTATGATTAGCATTTCAAGCATTATAACTGCGATTTTGACTTTGATGGCGGGTATAGGCGTGTTTCTTGTGGCCTGCCAGATGATGAGCACGCATCTCGAGGCGGTGTCGTCGAAGGGGCTGAAACAGCTGTTTTCCAAGACCGGCAATAACAAATGGCTCGGCGTGGGCATTGGCACGGTGGGCACTGCCGCCATCCAGAGCAGCGGCGCCGTCACGGTGATGGTGATAGGCTTCGTCAACGTGGGGATACTGTCGCTCGCACAGGCAGCCACCATCATCTATGGAGCCAACATCGGAACCACGGTCACGGCACAGCTGGTGGCGTTGGGAATGTTCGGCAAGAACAGCATCTCCACCACTATTATCTTCGCCGCCTTCGCAGGAATAGGCGCTTTCATCACGCTGTTCAGCAAACGCAACGCCATCAAGCAGGTCGGAGGCATCCTGACAGGCTTCGGTATGCTGTTCGTGGGTCTCTCGATGATGGCTAACGCCATGGATGAATTCGCCGCCCTCGACGCTGTAAAACAGTTTCTTGCAAGCATCAACAACGCAGTGCTGCTGGTCTTGGTCGGCGCCATACTGACAGCCATCATACAATCCTCGTCGGTGATGACATCCATCGCAATCACTATGGTCGTCTCAGGCTTGGTGACACTCGACCAGGGCATCTACCTGACGATGGGAAGCAACATCGGCTCGTGTGTGGTCGCCATCATCGCCGGTGTGACGAGTGGCACATTAGCCAAGCGCACAGCCATGATTCACCTTATCTTCAACGTGATGGGTGTCATCATCTTCATGCTGATAGGCTTCATGCTACGCGTCACGACAGGCGGCGACTGGACCTTCGGCGGCGTCTTCGAGCATATGTTTCCAGCCGCTCCGCAGATACAGCTCGCAATGTTCCATACAGTGTTTAACATCTGCACCATGCTCGTCGCCATGCCATTGACAAATACCTTGGTGAACTTGGCTTGCCGTATAGTTAAAGACATTCCTAAAGAAAAAAGCGACGAGCCGCATCTGCGTTATCTCGACGAGCAGATGCTCAGCACACCTGTCGTCGCCATCCGCCAGCTGAAGGCCGAAATCGAAAACATGGCAGAACTCGCAATGCGAAATTTCCAGCGTTCCATCCATATCATCACCACCATGGACTACAGCGAGGTGGAGCAGTTCCGTAAAACCGAGATATTGCTGAATTATCTTAACAAGGAGCTGGTGGATTATTCGGTGAAGCTTTCCGGCAAGAGTCTCAACAGTTTCGACCAACGCTATCTCTTTACTACCATACGCACCGTGAGCGACCTCGAACGCATCGGCGACTACGCTGAAAACATCGTGGAATATGCCGACGCGCTCAAGGGGCAGAACGCCACATTCTCTGACGACGCCGTGGCGGAAATCAAGAAGATGGAGCAGCTGATTGTTGATTTGTATAAGGAGATTATGCTCGCCTACCACAAGCTCGACCTCGAGGCTCTCGAACGCGCCGACATTATTGAGGACTCTATCGATGACTACACTGACCAGATGGAGCAGAACCACATCGAACGTCTTGTACGTGGTGTGTGCACGCCGTCAGTCGGGGCGGAATACCTCTCGCTGGCACAGAACTCCGAGCGTGTCGCCGACCACCTCACCAACGTGGGCAAGACGATTTT
>CADAFC010000037.1:9462-25972 GCA_902787095.1 uncultured Bacteroidia bacterium | reverse complement strand
CGACATAACTCGCAGATTCACAAGACCTTTTGAGCGTTCTTCGATTACCATGAAATCCTGGAAGAGGTCGAAATCCTCAATCAGCACATCGTCTCGATGAGGCATAACCTCCTGCCAGTTTTCCTTTTCTGTAGCATTTACTGGCGTTCGCATCAGTTTGTAGTTCTTTGCGCCGTCAGCGTTAGTGAGGATATAGAAATAATCGCCATAATGACCCACGCCGTAAAGCAGGTCGTGTTGGCGTTTCTGAATT
The DNA here is from genome assembly GCA_902787095.1 of uncultured Bacteroidia bacterium. Classification (GTDB taxonomy): domain Bacteria; phylum Bacteroidota; class Bacteroidia; order Bacteroidales; family F082; genus Limimorpha. The sequence goes on along the minus strand of CADAFC010000037.1, from coordinate 25,719 downwards.
ATCTTAAAATCACCTTTGGGATTGTCGGCATCGATGTAGCGAATCTCCGAGGTGAGTGTGGTTTCCAATATTATAACGATGTATCTCTCTGATTTTGTTTTACTTACGAAAGCGCAGAAAGTAGCATCGTCTTCACGATAAACCTCCACATCCTGTGATGGGTCGGTACCGATTTCATGACGCATAATCTTGTATGGACGCAAAGACTCATCTTTCACCGAATAGAATATTGTACGGTTGTCGTTTGCCCACACCATGTTTCCGCTGGTGTTTTGAATCACTTCGGGATACATCTTGCCTGTGGCGATTTCTTTGATAAAAATCTGGTATTGGCGACGGCTGACGGTGTCGATGCTATAGGCTATCAACGAGTTATCAGGGCTGATGCTGTAGCCGCCGACATCGAAGAAGGTGTAGCCCTTGGACATTTCGTAGCCGTTGAGAAGTACCTGTTCGTCATTTCGACCGACCGCAGGGAGTGGAGAAATCTCCGTCGAATTGGATGAGATTTCTCCATTTCGCTTCGCTTCAGTCGAAATGACGGGACAGCGGCAATACAGAGGGTATTCCATGCCTTCTTCATAACGGGAATAATACCAATAGCCTTTATGTTTGACAGGCACCGACATATCGTCCTGTTTGATGCGGCTTGTTATCTCATTAAACAGCTGATTCTGAAGCGGTTCGGTATGTTTCATCATCGCTTCCTGATAGGCATTTTCGGCTTTCAGATACTCCAAAACCTCAGGATTCTCACGCTGGTTAAGCCAATAATAGTTATCCACACGAGTATGACCGTGAATGGTCATCTCATGTGGTATCTTTTTTAATGAAGGTTTTTCCATTTTTAGAATGATAAGGTCAAACCAAGGCTCGGCATTATCGGCAACTGGTATATATTATCGCCTGTTATAATGTCGACGTAGAAGATATTTTGTCTGTTATAGACGTTTGTCACGCTGAAATCGACTTCAAGTTCAGTATGTTGGCTAAAGAAGAACCTGCGTTTTATGTCGATGTCGAAACGGTGATACCATGGCAATTGGCCTTTGTTTAGCTCGCCATAAATGATTCCGAGTTCGCCGTCGGTGCCGACAATCTGTTGATTCATATCTTCAAACTGGTATTGCTCATAGAATCCGCTGACCTGTGTGAACGGGAAGCCTGATCCTATGTTCCAACGTCCGCTGAACTCCCATTGGCGACGGTTGCCTGCTGAATACGACAGCATCAAGTTGATGTTATGGCGACGGTCGTAGTGGGTGCGGTAGTTCACAAGTTCGCCTTGAGCGTTTTCATAGTTTTTATTGACATATCCGAGTGAATAGGCAGCCCAGAAATACCATTTCAGGAACTCATATTTCAAAGAGACATCGACGCCGTATGCCTTACCATTCTCAATCATGAAGTCGCGCCAAAGCACCTCTGGGGTGCCGGCTGGGAAATTGGTTTCAGAATACATCTGATTGCGGTTCATGCTTGTCAGCTGTTTGAAGTCTTTGTAATAAGCTTCAACATTAAGCGCGATATTGTAAAACACGTCGAATTCCGTTCCTATGATGTAATGATTGGCTTTCTGAAGCTTGGAGTTAACTTGTTTCCCGTTGAACTGTTTAGGAATATTGGCTTGTCCTGAGAGGAAGCCGTAGAAAAGGTTTACAACGTCGCGGTCGCTATTCGCTGCGATGAGGTTTTGCGAATACATACCTGCCGCTGCCTTCACACGGAACCAGTCGTTTACATTATATTTAATGGCGAGACGCGGTTCTGGTGACACTTCAGCAAGAGAGGCATACCACTGGACACGCATGCTTGGTTCAATGATAAGTTTGTCGAGTTGCCATTTGTATTTGACAAAAGCACCGAGTTCGGTAGTGTTTTCTGTCTGATTCAGCTTGATGCCGTTGGTTTTCGTATAGTCGAACACGGTTTTAAATCCCAGCAATTCGACACCATATTTCAAAGTGTTTTTTCCAAGAAAATAAGAGAATGTGAAGCCTGCGTTGAAGCCGTCGATCGAGCTCGAACGACTTGGGTTATTGGCTTCCGACAGCCCGGCCTGGTATTTCGAATAAGCGACATTACCTTCGATGAGAACATTTGATTTTCCTGGGATAAGAACAAAATTAGAGCCTCCTCCGAACGAGCTCCAGCTGAAGTCGGATATGGATTTGTAGTTGTTCACCTGGTCGTTGAAACTGAATCCGAAGAAGTTGATTTTACTGCCGTTAGCGGTATTCAACGACACTTTTCCATAGATATCCTGGAAGTTGTATGGCAGGACTTCGCCATCCAGGATGCCTTTATAAATTGTCTGTGACGTCTGCTCGAGATAAGAATTCTTTGCCGAGAGGATGAACGACATGGTATAATCGTCGTCACGTTTCGCTCTTTTCAGAGGGCCTTCCACCATCAGGTGCGCTCCGAATGTGGAGGCGCCGACCTTACCAGAGTAACGGTTTTTGTTACCGTCGCGTGTGGTGATGTCCATCACTGACGACACTCTGCCGCCATATTCAGCGCCGAAGCCTCCTGTGTAGACCTCGCAGTTTCTCAAGATATCGGTATCGAAAACTGAGAAGAGACCGATGCTGTGGAACGGGTTATAAACGATCATACCGTCGAGAAGCACCTTGTTTTGTATCGGCGAGCCGCCTCGTATGTAAAGCTGGCCACCCTGGTCGCCAGTGAACACGACACCTGGAATAACCTGAAGATACTGTGCTATATCGGCCTGACCGCCCACTGCAGGGATTTTGGTGATGGTCTTAGGAGTGATATTGATGACAGATGTCTTTGTCTCGGTCTTAGCCTCAATCTTATCGGCTGTGATACTCACTGCCTCAAGCTGTATTGCCGCTTCTTCGATGCTGAATTTCTTGTTCAGGATCTGGCCGCCTTTCAGGCTGATGGACTCGGCTATGGTATCATATCCGATAGAAGTTATCATGAGGGTATAGGTGCCGTCAGGGATTCGGGTGATGTTGAAATAGCCGTTGATGTCGGTAGTCGAACCCATAGTGGTGCCTTGCAGGAACACATTGGCAAACATCACTGGCTCGCCATTAGATTTCTCGTAAACGAAGCCTTTGACGGAGTTGTCGCCCTGCGCAAACGCCAACACATTGACCATCAACAAGATAGCCAAAAGGATAATATTTTTTGTCCGAGTCGTAATAATTCTCATTTTCATTGCAGTTTTAAAACGGTATCTTAAAAACGTGCAAAGGTAATGATTTTTTTATTACGACCCAAACAAAAAATCAAGTTTTTACGATTCTTTTGCTTTTTTTATCAAATCGAGTTCCTTTTCGGAGAAATGGTTTGGCAGCATCAGTTGCACTTTAAGCAGCAGTGAGCCGTTGCCTTCCTTGCCGTAATGCGGCATTCCGAGGCCTTTCAGACGCAGTATGCTGTTGTTTTGTGTTTGCGGTTTTATCGGCACGTTGACGTTGCCTTTCATGGTGTCGATCTCCACTTTTCCGCCAAGGATAGCAGTGTAGACATCGATGTTAATATTACGTATCAGGTCATCGCCATCGCGTTGATACACAGGGTCTTGCATGATATGTATCTTAAGCAGCAGGTCACCGTTCTCGCCTCCGTTGAATCCAGGATTGCCTTTGCCCTTGACGCGTAGGGTCTGACCGTCTTTCACACCTGGTTTGATGCTTATTTTTATTGTCTCGCCTCCGATTTTAAACATCCTCTGCGAGCCGAAATAGGCTTCACGCAACGTCATGTCGATTGACGCTGACAGGTCTTGGCCTTTCATGGCACGAGTACGTGTTCTGCCACGGCTTCCGCCTCCAAAATTGATGTTTCCGAAGTCAAAGCCGCCACTGCCATGGCCGCCGAAAAACATGTCGAAGAAATCCGAGAAACCGCTGTTGCCGAAGCCTTCAAAGCCTTGACCGCCAAAGCCTTGGAAGCCCTGGCCGTCATAACCCATGTTCTCGTACTGTTTCCAGTTGGCACCGAGTTCGTCGTATTTCTTACGTGACTCCTCGTTGCCGAGCACCTGGTAAGCCTCCGATATCTCCTTAAACTTCTCCTCTGCCGCCTTGTCGCCCGGATTTTTGTCAGGGTGATATTTCACGGCGAGCTTACGATACGCTTTTTTGATTTGGTCTTGCGTTGCTGAACGCTCGACGCCTAAAACTTTGTAATAATCTTTATATTCCATATTGTTTGCCTCCTATCAAAATCTTATACATGCCATATAAGGACAGACGCGGTCTGTCCCTACATGGCATTATTTAATGTTTATATTGTTTTTTAATGTTTTGTCAATCGATGTCAAAATCATCGTCATCATCAATATCATTTTCGATAATGACCCTTGTGCGTGATTTTGACCAATATTCCGTTTTGTTGTCGACTTTGGTGACCTCGGCTTTCTGATGGTATGCCACGGCACCTACTGCCAGCAAAATCAGGGCAATCACAGTCCTAATCCATTTGTTAATAGGCATGATGCACACTCCGATTATTATCAGCAACACCGGCCACATCTTACCCAGCACATTCCAGTCGATTTCGAAATCGAAGAAAGTTATAAGCAGGGCTATGACACCTACCACTATCAATGTCAGACCTTTGCCGAAGCCGTCGTCTTTTTTGTTCTCGTTATTGCCCATTGTTGTTGTTTTTTAAAGAGTTAATAAGAATAACCACACCTATCATGATGAGCGGCACAGGCCACAGTTTCCATATCCAGGTGAGTGATGTGAAGTTGTCGATGAGGGCCACCAATCCGATGAAAATCAGTATCAGGCTGGCTATCATTGCGCCGTTAACGTTTTTTTTTCCGTTGTCGGGTTCGCCATCCTCATTCGGGGTGATGTCGATTGTCTCGCCATAGCTACTTTGGCTGCGATATTGTTCGTTATCGCCGGGTCCGAGGATATTTTCTTCAGGCACCACGATCCAGAGTATGACATACATCCAGAAGCCGAAGCTGCCGCATAGCAGAGCTACGAAAAACAGCACTCGCATCAGCGAGATGTCGATGTTGAAATAGTCGGCAAGGCCGGCGCAAACGCCTGCAATCACTCGATTTTTACGTGAACGGTACAGTATTTTATTTCCTTCCATAGTGATTATTTGTTAATTCATTAATAACCTATCAAATATCATGCCAAAGTGGCATTTTTCGTCTTAATAACGAAAAAATTCCGGTTTTGCTGCATGACAGAAAGAAAAAAGTGACAAAATGTCAAATCGTCATTTCGACTGTAGTGAAACGGAATGGAGACCTGAGCGAAGCGAAAGCATTCACCTTGGTGAATAAATCTACGACAAACAGATGTATTCATATATGGATGAGATGCCTCGACTTCACTTCGTTACGCTCGGAATGACAGGATCGCTTATTCTTTCCCAAATCTCTTATAGTAGGCTGGACGTTTTTCCTCCGGGATATCTTTGAGCATCATGTCGAGCTCATCCTTCGGATAGTCGGTAAACTTCAACAGCAGAAGGCCGTCGAGGGTGTCGTTGAAGTCAGGGTCTACGTTGAAACACAAGAATTTGGAGTTGATCTTGAGGTATTTCTTGAACAAAGTCGGCATACGGTAGTCACCGTTGCTGAGTTTCATGAGATAGCGGTCGAACTTGTCGACGGTCTCCATGTTTTTTTCCATCAGGACGTCGATGTCGCACTTGTTGAAGTTAGGCACGAACGGTGTTTTCGGATGGAACAGTTTCGACATCTCCTCGTTGGTGTGCACTGTTGTGACGTAATAGACCATAAGGCTTTGGTAGAACTTCGGGTACCAGCTGCTGATGCTGACAGGACCGATGAAGTAGTTCATCTCCGGGTGACGCATGATTGTCTCCATGAGGCCTTTGAGGAGGAGGAGCAGAGGCATCAGGTCTTTTTGATAATCGACTGACACGAAGGAGCGGCCGAGTTCGATAGTCTCTTTGAGATAAGGCTCGAATCTTGGGTCGATATTGAACAGTGAGTCGACGTAGAAGCCGCGTGCGCCGTATTTTTCGTATATCTCATTGCCGAGGCCGATGCGGTATCCGCCGGCTATTGTCTGTTCCTTGGTATCCCAAAGGATGAGATGTTTATAATAGGTGTCGTAGTTGTCGGTGTCGATGCTTTTTCCTGTGCCCTCGCCCACTGCGCGGAATGCTTCTTCACGGCGGCGGCCCACCTCGTGTATGACATGCGGTATATCTTCATAATCAGCGAGATAGCATTCGAAGCCAGCTGTAGTGAACAGCAGCGACTTCTCACGTATTGCGAGGAGCTCGCGTGCCAGCGACGAGGCTCTGAACGGGGCGTCGATAGGGTCTGACACACGTGAGCGGAAACGTTTCTTCTCGTCGACGATGTTGGCTTGGAGGGCGTAGCTGCGGTTTTTGAGGTATGCTGACAATGCCTCCGGTGTCTCGTATTGTGCCACCTCGGCAGGAAGGATAGGCTTGCCTATCTTCATGACAATCTTTTTGTTGCGTTTGTTGAGCAGCTCTCTTACGAGACGTATTGTTGCCAGTTTAGTATAAATCTTTGCCAGGAAATAGAACTTATGTGAGTTGTTTCCGTCGAAATATACTGGAATTACCGGCACTTTTGTCTTTTGTATTATTTTCGCTATTGACGGTGACCAGTCGATATCCTCAGGATAGCTGTGTCCGTGGTAGCGTGCCACCTCGCCTGCCGGGAACACACCGAGTCCGTGACCTTCTTTGAGTTGGGTCAGTGACTGTTTGATGCCGTTGGTGCTGCCGCCGAATTCGGGGTTGTTCTCGAACGGGTTGACTGAGAAGAACACATCTTTCAAATTAGGGATGAAACCGAGGATGAAATTGGCCATGATTTTGAAGTCGGGACGCACGTTTGAGATGGCGTCGTAGAGGATGATTCCCTCGATGGCTCCGAAAGGATGGTTGCACACGAGCATGAACGGGCCCTCTTTCGGGATGCTGCTAAGCTCGTTTTCGCTTACATCGTAAGTAGTGTTATAGATACGCAACATATCCACTGTAAACTCCTTGTTTTTGAGGTCGGCAGAAGGAGAATACAGGCGGTTTATCTTACGGAAACCCATGATATTCAACGCCAAAGCCACGAGAGGCTTTGTCAGCTGGCTCCATTTGAAGTACCGTATCAGATCGTCGGGTGTTATAAGCTTTTTCATCACTACATTTGAAATTGCAAATATACACATTTTTTTAATATGCAAAGCAAATTAAATTTTATTTATTTTTATTGAAAAACGCATTGCCAATTGAAAACTTTTTCATAAATTTGCCGATTATAAAAATAGGAATCAGTAAATATTAAATACATTTAACATGAAGAAAATCTTATTACTTGGTGATGAGGCTATTGCGCAGGGCTTTATCGATGCCGGAGGCAGTGCCATCAACAGTTATCCGGGTACTCCTTCCACACAGATCACGGAGTATGTCATTAACTCCAAACAGGCCAAGGAGCTCGGTGTCAGGGCCAACTGGTGTGCCAATGAGAAGACTGCTCTTGAGGCTTCTTTAGGTGTGGCTTACGCTGGAAAACGCGCCATGACATGTATGAAGCATGTCGGTCTTAACGTATGTGGCGACCCGTTTATGAATGCCGCCATCATTGGAACGAAGGGCGTACTGATAGTTGTTGCTGACGATCCGAGCATGTTCTCATCGCAGGACGAGCAGGACAGCCGTTTTTATGGTCACTGGGCCATGATTCCGATGTTGGAGCCATCGAACCAGCAAGAGGCTTACGACATGGTGCATTATGGTTTCGAGTTGAGCGAACAGCTTGGCACCCCGGTGCTTTACCGTATTCCTACACGTCTGGCACACAGCCGCGCCGGTGTTGAGTTGAAACCTGTCCGCAAGCAGAACGAGCTCACCGAGCCAGCCGACGCAAAGTCGTTCGTGCTCCTACCAGCCAACGCGAAACGTCTTTATCGCGACCTCATCGACAAGCAGCCTAAGTTCACTGAAGCCTCAGAGAAATCAGGCTACAACAAATACATTGACGGTCCGAAGAAGAACCTCGGCATCATCACCACAGGTATAGCATACAACTACCTTATGGAGAACTTCCCTGACGGGAAATGCCCATATCCGGTGGTGAAGGTAACACAATATCCGCTTCCTTACGACATGATTAATAAGTTGTACGACGAATGCGGCGAGATTCTCGTTCTTGAAGACGGACAGCCGTTTGTGGAAGAACTGATCAAGGGATTCCTCGGCAAGGGAAAGAAAGTGAGAGGCCGTCTTGACGAGACCATCCGTCGTGACGGAGAGCTCAACGCCGAGAAGGTGGCAAAGGCATTGGGAATGAAGAGCGAGTCATCATTTGTTGTGCCGGATGTCGTAACCAACCGTCCACCAGCGCTCTGCCAGGGCTGTCCTCACGTTGACAGCTACACTGCCTTGAACGAGGTGATGGCAAAGCATAAGGGTGGCAAGGTGTTCGGCGACATCGGCTGCTACACATTAGGATTCAACATGGGAGCCATCAACACCACAGTGTGTATGGGAGCATCCATCACCATGGCCAAGGGCGCGAGCGAAGTGGGTATCTTCCCGAGCGTGGCGGTCATCGGCGACGGCACCTTCGGCCACAGCGGCTTGACAGGTCTCATGGACTGCGTGAACGAGAAAGCTAACGTCGTCGTTATGATTCTTGACAACGACATCACGGCTATGACAGGCGGCCAGCCTTCGTCAGCACACAACAAGATCCGCCGCATCTGCGAAGGCCTCGGAGTGGAGCCAGAGCATATCCGCGACATCGTGCCATTGCCGAAAAACCATGACGAGAACGTGAGAATCATCGAAGAAGAAGTGAATTACAACGGTGTGTCGGTCATCATTCCTCACCGCACTTGCATCGTCGAGTTGAAGAAACATTTAAAGAAATAAATGTTTGAATTTTAAATTTTGAATTCTTAAATCCAGAAAAATATGAAAAAAGATATCGTTTTGTGTGGTGTTGGCGGTGACGGCATCGTGTCAGTTGCCAAAATCATCTCAGATGCTGCCCTCAACATGGGTATGAACCTGAAACAATCGGAAATCCACGGCATGTCGCAACGTGGCGGCTCGGTATTCTCGCACCTGCGTTTGTCGGACGAGCCCATCTTCGCCGATGTCATCCCTGAAGGCAAGGCCGACATTATTTTGTCGAGCGAGCCGATGGAGGCTTTGCGCTATCTGCCATGGCTCAGCAAGGAAGGCTGGGTGGTAACCAACTCCGACCCGTTCATCAACATCAGCAACTACCCTGACATCGAGAAGGTGTATGCCGAGTTGAAGAAACTCCCACATGTGGTTTCATTCGATGCCAGCGAGATTGCCAAACAGCTCAAGGCACGTTCGAACATGGTGCTTCTCGGAGCCACCATCCCATATCTCGGCATTGAGCTAAGCAAGGTGGAAGAGGCCATAACACATATCTTCGGCAAGAAAGGCCAGGATGTGGTTGACCTTAACATCAAGGCGGTGAAGGCTGGGTATGAGAAAGCCATTAGCCATTAGCCATTAGTAGGTGGCAAGGCATGCCTTGCCACCACTGGAGGAAAAATACAATACGTAGGGAGAAGGCATGCCTTCTCCCTTTTAAAAATCACAGTAAAAAATTATGAAAAATTTAACACCGATTTTGATAGTATTGTTGTTTCTGGTTTCCTGCGGAGGCGGAAATGAAAACTCCGAAAGCAAGAAAGAGGTCAGGAAAGCAAAGCCAGAGCCTGTTTATTTGTACGGCATCTGCATCGATTCGCTTGATGTGAAGGAAGATTGCGTCAAGAAAAACGAGTTTTTGGGAACCATATTATCAAGAGAAGGTGTGAACCAGAAGACCATACATCACATCGACAGGGACCACCGCGATGTTTTCGACGTACGTAAGATCAAGGTCGGGAACAAATATGTGTTTTTGAAGACGCGTGACAGCATCCCGCAGGCGAAGTATTGGATATATGAAATCGACAGGACGAATTATGCTGTTTTCCAGCTTACCGATTCAATAGCGGCGTGGAGGGGCGAGAAAGAGGTCATCACCAAGGTTGAGCATATTGGCGTGGAGATAAAATCGAGTCTGTGGAACGCCATGTCTGAGGCGGGCTGCGACTACAGTCTGATTCTCGAGTTATCTGACATTTACGCCTGGACCATTGACTTTTTCGGCATACAGCCTGGCGACTCGTGCAAGGTCATCTTCGAAGAGAGGTACATCGCAGGCGACACTGTGCCGTTCGGCATAGGCAACGTGATGGCATCATATTTCAAGAACAAAGGCGATGGAAAATACGCTTTCAGCTTTGAGCAGGACGGCAAGAAGGAGTATTTCGACGAGAACGGCGACAATTTGCGCAAGGCGTTTTTGAAGGCTCCGTTGAACTACCGGCGTATCAGCTCCTCCTTCTCGGAGGCGAGGCTGCATCCGGTGCATAAGATAGTCCGTCCGCATCATGGGGTTGATTATGCGGCTCCGAGCGGCACGCCTGTACAATCTATCGGCGACGGCACTGTCATCGCCAAGGGCTGGGACACCAAAGGCGGCGGCAATTATCTTAAAATCAAGCACAACAGCACATATACCACCACTTACATGCACCTGAAGGGTTTCGCCAAGGGCATCACTCAAGGCAGCAAGGTGAAGCAAGGTCAGACGATAGGCTACGTGGGGATGACGGGCACTGCCACAGGACCGCATCTCGACTTCAGGCTACAGAAAAACGGCACTTACATCGACCCGCTGAAGTTCAAATCACCGAGTGCGGAGCCGGTGAAGAAAGAGAACATGGAGGCTTTCAGGCATAGTGTTGACACACTGATTAGGGTGCTGAAGGAACATTAGCCATTAGCTATTAGCCATTAGAATTGAGTCGATATAGGGTTGTTTGTTTTCGAAAGAGATGTTGTGGAAGCGATAGAGGTCGTTCCAGAAACAGGTATTATGTCTGGCGCGGCAGAGGGTGAACGACACCCACTTATGCTCTTCGGCGAACGCCTGCGACTGGCTCACGAAGGCGGAGTCGGGCTTGATGTAAGGCTCTTTTACCGCCGCTTGCTGCGATTCGTTGGTGTTGGTGCAACCCAACGCAACAAGCAGTAGAAAAGCAGATGGTATTATTAATTTGAAATGTTTCATTCTTTAACAACACGCTCCGCGTACTCCCTGCCGTCGGACATTCGCACTTTGATCAGGTATAAACCTGGAGTGAGGTTGGCGATGTTGATGGTTGACGATTGAGACGTTTCAGTAAACGTCTCTACAACAAGGCGGCCGTCAATGGAATAGATTGCGACGGATTGGCATTCGGTGTCATCTGCAAAATTGATATTCACAACGTCTTTTGCCGGGTTTGGACAAACAAATATTTCATTTGTAAAGCTATTTTCCCCAACTGCATCAAAAGTGCAATCGTCATAATTCGGATTTTGCCAGATAAGTTCATCGTTCTGATGGAAGCATAATGTACAATGATATGCTCCACCAATACTTGCGCTACCACTATAGAGCAACCCCAAATCGCTGCCAATTCCTTCAATCCATATCTCGGCAGCGGCAGTGCCAAACCAACAATATTCCAATCCGAACCAGAACTTCTTCCTGTCAACACCGCCAATATGCTCTATGCTTATGGAATCAACAATATTATAATGGTATTCCCAGAGTCCACACCATAGGGTATCACCCACATTGGCAGTGAAGTCATATAATAATATTTCCCTTTGATTATTCAACCGTTCCCACACCTTGCCGTCGTCTTCCCTGAGCAGTGAAAACAGATGTGGTGCGTCTCCGTCGGTGGTTCCCATGAGTTTGGCATATCGCACATCATCGATGATGGTGTCGCCCGAAAACCAATTGACATTATTGTAATAGGTATTATACATACCGACCGTAACATCGAGTGTGTTCCATACATTGCCTTCTTGAATGATAGGCACATATTCTTGAGCATACATCGCTACACTTCTCGTCATAAGCAGTAGCGCAAAGATGGTGTAAAGATTTAGTTTTTTCATAGCTGTGAGTTTTAATTAGTATTTTTCAATTTTGCAAATATAGTTTAAATACTAATTCCGCGAGGAATATTATCACATATTTATATTGCAAAGATAATATAAAGTCTCTAGTCTTTAGTCTTTAGTTTTTTATTACTACTAACGACTAAAGACTATTTATAAATCTCGCTTTCGTCAACCAGATTATTCAGCAGGGCGTAAACAGTGAGACCGGAAACGGATTTGATGCCGGTTTTGCGGATGATGTTTTTGCGGTGCGTGATAACGGTGTGGACCGAAATGAACAGCCGGTCGCTTATCTCTTTGTTAGTGAGGCCTTTGGCGAGGGCGACGAGGACGTCAATTTCGCGGTTGGAGAGCTCCACATTCTCGGATTTCTCTTGAGACACATTATTGTCACTCAATAAGTTAAACACCTTTGAAACCACTTTTTGCTTGTTGTCGGTCATCTCAATGGTTTCCTTGAACTGCTTGAGGATGTTTTTGTCGACAAACGAGCTGACAAGGGCAACTGGAGCCATATTGGGGAAGTCGCGGAGGAGCCTTTGGAAGGTCTCGTTGGCATCGAACGACACCAATAAAGGATTGATAATCAGTATCTCCGGGTTATAAGAAGCGAGTTTTTCCTCCAGTCGGTCGAGGCTGTCGAGCTGCGAGACGATGGCAATCTGCTTGCAGTCGTCGAAATACTGTGCGAGGCCGGCACTGAGCATAGGCGACGGCTCCACTATGATGATTTTGTTGTCAGATTTCATGATTTAAGCCTCCAAAGTTTTGACAAAAGGAATAAGCACGCGCTCCTCGATGAGGGCATGGCTCATCAGATCTTCCGATAACTCGTTGATATCCAATGCTATCTCAATACGTTCCTTTGGAAAGATGTCGGCAGGAAGGTATTTGATAAGGATATTCATCAGGTCGAGAAGCTTATCCTCGATGTTGGTGTGGTTTTCGTGGAACACCTTAATCTTATAGTCGGATTTGACGTTGTTTTCGACAATCTGCAGGAGGTACGGAAACACGTTTTTCTCCTCGTAGACAAAATGGTCGACAACTTCGTTTTTGTATTCGTCGAAGAAGCGGCGAAGGGTATTGCCGTACTTCGGGATGCATGCCTCGATGATGTGGTTGAGGTGTTCTTCGATATGCGGGATACGCTCATGGAGGTAGTATTTGTGTGACTCCAACAGATAGCTTATCAACGCCTTATGGTCGACCGATTTGATGTCGGTTGTTGTCGGCGTGTAGTCGGGATTGCTGTAGACGTTGCATATCATGAGGAAAAACTGTGGATTGACACCATGTTTTTCGCACACCTCAGCGATGCTGCGGTCGCCGAAGCCAAGGTCCATGCCGAAACGCGGAATCATCAGCAGGAGCTTGGAGTTGCCGAGGATGAGGTCGGCCATTTTTGTATTTGCGGAATATGAGTTTTTCATGACAACTATTATTTTTTGCAAAGGTATAAAAAAAGACCTTAGACTTAAGACCTTAGATTTTAGATTTTATAAAAATAACTAAAAAAGGGTAGAAAATTTCTAAAATATCACCTATAATGGGGAGATGTCATGTCTGGGAAATGGTATATTTTTGCAATCAGAATGAATGACAAAAAACAGCCATATTTTTAGTTTAGGAAATGTAGGGACGCAAAGCCATGCGTCCCTACAATTTTATTTATCCTGATTTTTATCATGTTTCTTGAAAAATATTCTGCGTCGGATGCTGATTTTCTTGTTTATCTTAAACAATTTCCGTCTCATAAACAATGGGTTACGGGTGATATACGACTTCAGATGGCGTTCCACCTTGTCGGGATAGATATCTGCCACTGCCACGAGGATGCCGGTCTCGTCGGTCTCACCGAAAGCGTGGTTGTATGCTGTTCCGAACGATTTCATCGTCGACGAGAGGTTCATGTAAGCGTTGACGAGTGGTGGCACGTATGAGCCGAGTTCGCGCACGGCACGGTGCAGGATCTGGTAGTCTTCCTTGTAGTTGCGGCCGTTGAACATGTCGTGGAGCTTGTTGTAGTCCATCTCAATATTCATAGGCTCGTTAGGCCATACCAGTCCGTCTTTGTCAGGAAAATGTTTCTGATAGAAATAGAGAATCATGTCTTTTGCCTGGCGGTTCATCTGCAGATACATCGTTATCTTGCCGAAGAAATAGCGTGTGCGGTGTATCTCCAGCGACAGTGTGCCGAGGCCGTCCCAGAGGTTGTCGAGCGAGTACATGCCCTTGCGGATGTCGGTGCTTGGCTGGTAGGCAGGCTGCACAAACGAACGACCGAGCTCGAGGGTGTATGGCAGGTATTTTCTGATGAATTCGTCCGTGAAATGGAACAGCTCCGCTGTCGGGGTGTAGATGGAGCCGTCGACGGAACGATACATGTTGGAGCCATGGATGAAACGGTAGCCGCCCACTATCTCCTCGTTTTCGGGGTCCCACACGAAGAGCTGTTTGAAGCAATATGGTTCGGGCAGGGTGTCGAACTCGTCGATGTCGACAGGCTTGCCGGTGCCGCCGCCTTCCATGGTGAATGAGAGTTCTCGCAAGCGACCTATCTCCTGCATGATGTTAGGTGAGATATGTGCTGTGGTGATGTAAATCTCCTTGTTGCCGTGGTTTGTCTTACGAAGGAAAATCTTACGTGTGAGCTCTTTTTTGATTAGCTCGCGCGGCACTGGTGGTATGATATAGGATAAATCCATGGTTTTCAATGGTTTAAACAGTTATTTTATGGTATATATCTGGTCATGTAGACGTTGTGCCCATTCGTATGGCAGGGTGCCGTCGTCGAGGGTCTGCCACGGGATAGGCTCGCCCACGGTCATGGTAAAGGTCTTGCCACGTTGTGCGAACATCTCGCCAGGCAGCAATGCCATCTCGAAGTTGAACTTGATTCCCAACCGCTTACGAAGATTTGCGATGGTGTAGAAACGGCGACGGTTTCGTGCCTCGATATGCACAGGGATGATGTCGCGGTGGTGTTGTATGGCTTTTTTCACCACGGTAGGCTTCCATTCGAGGTCAGTGATTTTGCCTTTGATGCGGCGTGAGCAGAGACCTGCGGGGAAATACAGCAGACAGTTTTCTTTGGCGAAGGCGGCATTGATGCCATCGGCGGTGTTACGGTTGCCATGGACCTTGTCGACAGGCACGAAGACAGGCTTCAGCTGCTCGACATACATCAGGAAGTCGTTGACGGGAAAGCAGATATCGTCGCGCACCGAGCCCACGGCGGCTATGAGAGCCATGCCGTCAGGACCGCCGAGCGGATGGTTTGCGATGATGATGGGGTTGCTGTCTTTGGGGATACGCTCCGCATTTTTCAAATCGACGGTGATATTGAGGTAATCCATGACGGCTTGGGCGAACTCCACCCCTTCCCTATCGCCACAGATATCAAGGACTTTGTTGATTTCGTCGACGTGTAGCAGACGGTTGAGGAAGCGCACTAACCAGCGTCTCGGCTTGATGCCTTTTGCCGCCAGGACTTTAGCGAGGTCGATATGTTTTTTTGCCAAGCCTTCCATCGTTTTAGTGTTTTTGAAATCTGTAGGTCTGGTCTATCAGCTTGCCGTCAAAGACCTTATAGAACTTCTGGTTGGTGTCGGGGCTTTTCAGTCCGCCTTTTTCGGTGAGATAGGGACCGAATTTCAGATAATCAAAATCGCCGATATTCTGAGGGTTGTCGTAACGTCCAGAATACCAAGCGACTTTCAGGTTCAAATTATGTTTGATATAATGTGCGAGTGTTTCGACCTCGTTTTTGGAGGCGTCACCACCCATGATAAGGACGCAGGTGATGTCGCCTCTGTAAATCTCAACGAGTCTTGTCAGTTCATCTTCTGTGAGTTCCTCGCCTATGTTCTCCCAGAGATGTTTGCTATGGCAGTCGGGGCAGTGATTCGGGCAGTTTGTGATGTTTATTGCCAGACTCACTTCATCAGGGACTTCCTGAAAGACGACGTCATAGTTGTAGTACTTCAGCATTTTCCTGTTTTAGAATTTGGCGTAGTAACGTTTGCCTGCTTCCACCTGGCGTGCTGCTGAGAAGTTGCTGACGCGTTTCATGTAGCCGATGACGCGTGTGAGGTAGTCGAGGTTCTCGCTGCCGCACTTAGGGCATTTCTTGAGGTAACGCTTGTCAATATGTCCGCAGTCGTTGCACACTGTGTTAGGGATGTTGAATGTGAAGTAGTTACAGCCTTCTACCGAGGCGACCTTAAGCAGCTGACGGTACTG
>CADAFC010000037.1:0-9456 GCA_902787095.1 uncultured Bacteroidia bacterium | reverse complement strand
TAGCAGTCGCGAGGCACCTTATAGCCGTCTTCCTTGTCCCATTTTGCATGTTTCACGCCGACGTTTTCGGCAGGAATCATCTCGCAGTTGAACATCAGGCCAGGTTGCTTGTATTGTTTGTTGTATTTCTCGACGAGGCTGAGGATCTGTTCCACAAAATGCTGATACTCAGGGTTGTCGCTGATTTCGAGGCCTTTGAACTCGGCTGCTTCGACTATGCCGTTGACGCCTATTGTGAGGTACTGGCGGTCGATAGCGATGTAGCCAGCGTCGAAAAGTGGCAACATGCCTTTGTCGCGGAGGTAGCGGAGGTTGCTGTCGTAAGCCATCTGCACTTTGTGCATGAGGTCTATGACTTCCTCTACGAAGCTGAGGAATGGCATGTGGTTCTGCTCTTCGTACTGGACACAGCGGTTCATGTTGATTGTGAGGACGCTCTTCGAGCCTGTCGACACGCCGCCGGCGCCCAGTGTGTAGCTGAACTCGTTGTCCTGTATCTCGTTACGGAGACGGCAGCAGGAGCTCAATGAGTCAGGGCTGTCGCTGACGTAGGTGAAGAACGAGTGGCCTTCGGCGTACATCTCGGCGGTGAAGTCGGCATATTCCTTGTCGGCTATGTCGCCATTTTCCGAAAGGAGAGCCATGGTCTCGACCGGGAATGTCAAGACGGTCTTAAGACGTTCGGCGTTGAACCATTTCATGAAGCGTTTCTGGAGCCAGTTGAGCGAGTCCCAGTCAGGCTGGCTGCCATCCGGGAAGTAAAAGTTGCCGAAGAGGCTCTTGAAATAATACTTGTCGTAGTAGGAGATGTTCCAGAACACCGACTGGTAGTTACGTGCGCCGGTGGGCTGGTTGATGGAGTATACTATCTGTTCGAAGCAGTCGGTGATGACCTTGTCGAGGGTGCGTTTTCGTGTCGAGAGGTCGACCACTTCGTTAGCGCGAGTGTAGTAGTCTTTTCCGTATTCCATCTGTATGAAATAGTTGAGATACATCAGGAATTCCGGTGTGGCGCAGGCGCCGCTCAGCATCGACGACACCATAAACACCATGTTGATGAAGCCGCCGCAGAACGATTTGAGGTTTGTCGGGCGTGTGGCGTTGCCTCCGATAGACTTGGTGCCTTCGAGGAGCCAAGGATACATGGTGATTGATGCGCAGTAGTTGGCGATGCTCGTCTCATCGTTTTTATAGATAAAGTGATGGTTGAGTAGCTCTATGTATTTGTCGGCCACTTCCTTGCCGTACATGTCTTTGATTTTGTCGCAGAGCATACGGCGGTTGAGGCGTATGAAGTTTGATTTCGGAAGCTCGCCGATGAGGGTGGCGATATTTTTCTTCTCGACGTTGGCATTGGCATCGTACTTGCTGCCCGTCGCGGCGTTCTGGGCGTTACAATAGTTGATGAGGAAGTCGAGCTTGTCCTTCACCTCACGGTCTTCGTAATGACGCTGGCGATAAAGAATATACGACTTGGCGACATTGTAATAACGTTCGGCCATGAGAGCGTTCTCCACCTGGTTCTGAATCTCTTCGACCGAGATTCCGTCGTGGATGCTGACACGGCTCATGATGTTGGTGAGAACCTCCTGCGGTGCAAAGCTTCCGACGCTCAAGAAGGCTTTCTGAATTGCATTTTTAATCTTGTCGACTGAGAAAGGCTCGCGCTTACCATTTCTCTTAATGATAAAGACTTGGTTAAACTCCATACTACTGTAAGTTTTATATAATAATTTTGCTCGTTTTTAGTAAATTCTATGATTATCAACTATGGTTACTGTCGATTTTTTAGCTTATCTTCACTAAAATTTCCATTGCAAAGTTATATAAAACTTTTCGTTTGGATTAACAAATTTTCATCTTTTTATTAACAAAATTATCAACACTTCACAAAGTCAACAGCTACAAGGCTTTTGCGATTTTGGAGGGCATTTTTGACTTTCGAAAAGCCCTTTTCGACGACAAACTTGCCATCTTTTTTGTTGATAACGAGTGGCTCGCCGGTGTCGTCAGGCTCGTCACCTATTAATATTAATGACTTGGGTGAAAGCCATATCTTGGTGTATTCTTTTCCTTCTTCAAAAGCCTTGAAACTATTGTAAACCAATTCGTTAACCTCATCACGGGTGGCATGGCTGGTGTCGACGATAAGGTCATAGTTGCTATAGTCGTCGAGGTTGCAGTGGTAGAAATTCTGGTAGCGCAGCAGCTCGCTTTTGCGGCGGTCGATGATCTCCTGTCGCGCCGTCTCCTTGTCGGAATACGACTCACTCACACGACCTTTGTCGTTGAAGATACGCTCGGTGGCGGTGTCGACGTCGACATAGAGATAAATTTTAAACGACTGAGGCACAAAATGCCATGCCATACGAGAGTCGAAGATGATTTTCTCGTCGGTGCGACCCAGCTCGGCCATAGTGTCGTCGACGTAATGGTCGTATTTGGGGTCTGATTCGATAAACTCATTGAATTCCTTGGCCGACATGCCGTGTTTGGCGGCAAGCTGACGGAACAGAAGTCCTGCCGACACGATTCTGAAAGGCATCTTGCTGATCAAATAGTTGGCCACGGTGCTCTTGCCGCTGCCAAGCTCTCCCGACAATGTGATATGGTTCATTTTTTGTCTTTATCTTTAAAAGGATTAATTTTCTTTGTCTCAATCTGAATTCTCTCGGTAAACTTAGATATAACCCTCAACGGCGCGATGATGAGCAAAATCAACAGCTCGAGGATGTAGATAAGCCACGCCGGAGGATAAATCGTCTGGTATTGTATCGCGACAAGCAGGATGGTGAAAATCATGAAGAGGAATTTGCCCCATCTTTTTTTGAAAAAAATGAGGAAAAGGCTCGTGATAATGAGTGCCTGAAGCACCCAACGCGCGATGAAAAGCTCATAGTAATTGGCCCTCACCATCTCGTTAAGCTCGTCATCGAAATAAACCTTGTCGTAAACGCTGTTGAAGTTGAAGACGAAGTAGGTCATAAGGCCGAAATACAATATATAATAGGTGATCGCGAAAGCACACACCAACTTCATGCCAAGCGTGACGTGCTTGCGTTCCTTGAAAAGATTCGGGAGATCCTTTATGACCTGCTTCTCGTCCATTATTGCAAGGTTTTTCTGTAATAGATGAAATAAATCCCTATCCAGATGGCTGTCAGGATGACGGAGCCAATGATGGTCGCACCGGTGACGCTGGTGACAAGTGCCGCAGTCACGATGAGCAGCAGAATCTGGGAGATGGCATAGATATGGAAGCCTTTCTTCTGCAGCCGCCACATGTAAAGCACTCCGATGAATGAGCCAATATACAGCAAGGCTTGGAGGAGATAGCTCACGCGGCTGACGGCGAACTGAGCCTCCATGGCGGCCTCAAACTCGTCCATATCAGGCGCGAATTTCTCCATCATCTCCAGATAATTCTCATCGGATGACAACGATTTCATGAAATTGTACGACAAAAATGTAATCAAATTTGCCAGAGTGAACCATCCCGCGCTGATAAACGAGAGCACGCAGGCCACGGTGAGTCCTGTCGGGCGTTGCGGGACTGGGTTTTCGAAGTCGTTAAACTGCTGATTGTTAGTGAATTCTTCCATATCTAACTATATTTTTATTTCTCAAAAATCTTCTCGCCTAAATCGTAGTTCTGTAAGAACTCGACTGACTTGGCTATTTCGGTGTACATCACCTTGTCGACCTTCACGAATTCGACTTTCTTACGGTATTCGGCTACGAAATTCTCAATGAATGCTGACGATTTGATAGGCTTGCGGAAATCGAGGGCCTGTGCTGCGTTGAAGAGCTCGATGGCGAGGATGCGCTCGAGGTTGTTAGCGACGCGCAATGCCTTTGTTGCTGCGTTGGCACCCATACTCACGTGGTCTTCCTGACCCTGTGACGACTCGATGCTGTCGACAGATGCAGGGGTGCAGAGCTGCTTGTTCTGGCTCACGATGGCTGCGGCGGCATACTGAGGAATCATGAAGCCCGAGTTGAGACCCGGCTCAGCGACGAGGAACGACGGCAGACCGCGTTTTCCGGCGATGAGCTGGTATGTACGGCGCTCTGAGATGTTGCCGAGCTCAGCCATGGCGATGGCGAGGAAGTCGAGGCTCAATGCCAGAGGCTGTCCGTGGAAGTTACCTGCCGAGATGACCATGTCCTCATCAGGGAACACTGTCGGGTTGTCGGTCACGGCGTTGATCTCCTCACCGAGGATCTGCGACACGTAGGCGATGGCGTCTTTCGAAGCGCCGTGAACCTGCGGGATGCAACGGAACGAATAAGGGTCCTGCACATGCTGCTTCTCGCGGGCTATCATCTCGCTGCCTTTCAGGAAGTTACGGAAACGCTCAGCGGTGACAATCTGTCCGCGGTGATGACGGATCTGATGAATCTGGTCGAAGAACGGCTCAATGCGGCCGTCGAAAGCGTCCAACGAGACGGCGCCAATCATATCGGCGAGGTACTGCAGACGGAACGCCTTGAGCAACACGTAGGTGCCGTATGAGCACATGAACTGTGTGCCGTTGAGCAGTGCCAGACCTTCCTTCGACTGAAGGGTGATAGGCTCCCAACCGAAGATCTTGCTGACTTCAGCAGCCGGACGGATCTCGCCTTTGTAATGCACCTCACCGAGGCCGAGCAATGGCAGCATGAGGTTGGCGAGAGGTGCGAGGTCGCCTGAAGCGCCGAGTGAGCCCTCGTCATAGACGACAGGCAGAACGTCGTTGTTGAAGAAGTCGATAAGACGCTGGACTGTAACAAGTTGTACGCCAGAGTTGCCGTACGACATGTTTTGAATCTTCAGCAGGAGCATGATACGGATGATTTCTTCCGGGACAAGGTCGCCAGTGCCGCAGGCATGCGACATCACCAGGTTTTTCTGGAGAGTGCTGAGGTCTTCCTTCGAGATGTTGACGTTGCAAAGTGAGCCGAAGCCTGTTGTGACGCCGTAAATCGGGGTCTTCTGTGTCTCCATCTTCTTGTCGAGATAGTCGCGGCACTTCTGGATGCGCTGTTTTGCTTCGTCTGACAATGCGAGTTTGTAATGCTCGTTGATGATTCTGTTGACTTCCTCAAATGTGAGGGTTTCTGTTGAGATATAATGTGTCTTCATTGTATGTTATTTTTTGATTATTTCCAATAAATTAGCGGCTTTCACACTTTCCTGACGGCCTTCTTTCATCCATTTCACGGTGAAAGTCTTGTCGTTGACCTCGGTCTCACCTGCCATCACCACCACCGGGATGTTGCGCTGGTCGGCATATTTCATCTGCTTCTGAATCTTGCTTGCGTCGGGATAGATTTCGGCGTTAACGCCTTGACGACGAAGCTGTTGCAGATATGGGAGGCAGTAAAGCTCCTCGTTTTTGCCGAAGTTCAGGAAGATGACCTCGGTGTTCTCGGCGTTCTTCTCCGGGAAGAGGTTGAGCTCGTTCAAGACGTCGTAGATACGATCGGCGCCGAAGCTGATGCCCACGCCTGAGACGTTAGGCAGGCCGAAGATTCCTGTGAGGTTGTCGTAACGTCCGCCGCCCGAGATGCTGCCCATTGCCACGTCTTTCGCTTTAACCTCGAAGATGGCACCTGTGTAGTAGTTGAGGCCGCGAGCCAATGTCAAATCAAGCTCATATTCAATCTTCAAACCTAAAACATCAAGATAATGGAAGAGAGTTTCCAATTCTTCGATGCCTTTGGTGCCTATTTCGATGCCGCTCATCAGCGATTTCAGCTGAGCGAATTTCTCGCGGGCGCTGCCTTGCATGAAGAGGATAGGCTGCAGTTTTGCGATGGCTTCATTGTCGAGGCCTTTCTCGGCGAGTTCGGCGTTCACTGCGTCGATTCCAATCTTGTCGAGCTTGTCGATTGCCACGGTGATGTCGACGAGAGCGTCAGGTTTTCCGATGTATTCGGCTATTCCGGCGAGCACTTTGCGGTTGTTTATCTTCAGGACGACTTTGATTCCGAGGTTGTTGAACACCTCGTCGACTATCTGGACGAGTTCAGCTTCGTTGAGGAGTGAGTCGCTGCCGATGATGTCGACGTCGCACTGGTAGAACTCGCGGTAGCGTCCTTTCTGAGGGCGGTCGGCGCGCCATACCGGCTGCATCTGGTAGCGTTTGAACGGGAATGCGATCTGGTCGCGGTACTGCACCACGAAACGCGCGAACGGCACTGTGAGGTCGTAGCGGAGACCTTTTTCGCAGATTTTGCTTGAAAGCTTCTGAGAGTCAAGCGGCTCGCCATTCTGCTCCACGCCCGACATGAAGTCGCCGGAGTTGAGGATACGGAACAGCAGTTTGTCGCCTTCGTCGCCGTATTTGCCCATCAGGGTGGAGAGGTTCTCCATCGAAGGGGTCTCAATCGGCTGAAAACCAAAGCGTTTGAAGACGGTCTTAATGGTGTCGAAGATATAGTTACGGCGCATCATGACATCCGGAAGGAAGTCGCGCGTGCCCTTAGGAATAGACGGTTTCTGTGCCATTTTTTGAAAGATTTACAAACTGCAAAGATACAAATTTTAGTTAAAAGATAAGAGATAAAAGATAAAAGATTTTTAGCCATTAGCTATTAGCCGTTAGCCATTAGCTTTTCCTTACGTCATATCCATCATAGCCACTTCGTCATTTCGACCGTAGCGAAGCGAAGTGGAGAAATCTCAAAAATAATTTTATTTTAATCATCATTTTCCAGCTGCCACCTTTCTCCGAAAGCTGAAGGCTGAAAAATCGATGATTAAAACATTATTGTGGGTGTGTTTGATAAAAATTTATGGTTTTAGGCATTGACAAACAAGATTATTTATCTATTTTTGCAAAGTTAAAATTTAAGCCCATGAAAAGAATTTTTATTTTCATCATAGCGATGATAATGAGTGCTGCGTCTGCATTCGGGCAGGTCCTTGAATACGAGGAGTGCAATACTCCTGTTTCAGAAGATAAAGCATTCCTTACATTATGCGACAACGGCGTCTATATTTTCGGCTTTCGCCAGGATTACTTGGATATTTACGCTGAGAGAATAATATCGGAAGGCTTTTACGAGCAAAATCACAATGACACTATAGTTCTCAGAGATCAGGTCAACGGATATCAAATGCTTGTCAAAAAGGCGACAACAACGATATCTCAGTGGTTAGAGGCTGGTGTTTCATGAAAAACATGAAGCTTTACTATAAAGAAAACCACAGTTACAATAAAACAAACTACGACAGCACTTACTACACGTTAGATTCGATGTATTCGTTAGAAAATTTGATAAAAGAGCGTGAGACTTACCGCCATCAAACTATTTTGCGTGATTTTAAACCAGGGGCTTATGAAGTGGCGCAAGATACCGATAATAAATTGATCATTTATCGAAGATGGTTACATCGTAGTGAAACACAGGTTTTATTATTCCCCAAACGATAGATTGCAGATTTTCTCGGAATAAAATTATTACAGTTTATTTCAATATCTCCTCCAACACCTCATAAATCTCCTCTTTCTTCTCGTAAGGATGAATCTGGAAATACGGGGGGCCGGTATTTTACTTATTTATAAACTTCACGATACAATCAATACAAATTGGTTGCCTTGAAATGGTATCAATGAAAACATTGGCTGGATGCATGTCTTCAAGGTAAAGACGGTCACCAATGTAATTTATACCATTTCCGTTGTAGTTGTCACGAAAACCTTTAGCAGCAACCATTTTGTCAATTTCTTCTTTTGTGGCTAATCGTTTGCAACCGATGTATGGTTGTGTGAGAATGATTCGAAACAATTCATCGGAATCACGTGTAAAACCAATTACACTCATCGGGGTTTCAGGAAAGAGCGCATTATGCAAAACAATAGCTTCAAAAGCTTTGCTGAGTGTGGAATAAATTGAAGTGCGTTCCTTAACGACAGATGTGTCGCCCGTTTTGTAATATACTTTGGCTTCTGCGCCCTGAGCAATCATTGGTCCATAAACAGATGTCAGCAGTTTTTCCGGATTGGAGAACCAGAGACCTTTTGCTTTAGCCCATTGTTGCACCAATTCTTCCTGTTTGGCATCTATTTCCCAGTTTGCTGGGCTTCCTTTGCTTTCTGCAACATCGCCACCTGACTCAATGCTTCTTCGCGCGTAGTCGCATACGACATACGCCCCAATGAGCGACGCACCTGCAGTGCAGAGTCCCGCATGCTCTTGTTGATTAAATCGAGTAAGATTTGTTCTTCCATTGAGTATTGCGTTTGTATATTCGTCAATTAACTTGAGTGTATGCTCAGAGAATCCATCATCTTTTATAGATATGTTTATTTGGTCTTTAAGCATAAGTCAACTATTATTTTCATCTGCAAAAATACATAAAATATTTTTTACAGACAACACTATTTCAAAATTTCATCAATCACCTCATAAATCTCCTCTTCCTTTTCGTAAGGATGAATCTGGAAATATGGATTGCCGGTGAGCATCGCGGAGAGATGGGTCTTGGATTTGTTGTAGAAGATATGGCACGGGATGCCGAAACGCTCAGCATAGGCGAGCTCGTAGCCAACACCAAGCGACGCACAGGTGCATTCGCCGATGAGAAGGTCGCTTTCGCGAAGCCAAGCGGTGTCTTGGTTGTAAATCTTCGAATCACGCTCAAAACCTTGCTCTTCGAGGCATAAGTCGCTGCCACCGACATGCTCCGTCAGCACGATATCGGTGCGTTGGATGTACGAAATAATCCTATTGTAAAGCTCTGCATCGGCACGACCACCTCGGATAGAGCCCGCGAAGTAGATTTTCTTTTTCATCTTTATATCTTTTTGCATAAAATCACCACCTTCTTCTCCCCCATCATCGTAGTTCCGAAAACGAAATTTCTATCACTTTCCTTGAGATTCAATGTTTTGCGCAACTCATTGGCAGTCAATGGGAAATTGCGCGTAGCAACAGAGGCTTCGGTGATGTCGTTTAATAATTCTTTCTTGACTTTTTTGTTGAAAGGCGCAAAACCGACCACCTCGAAAACACGACCTGGGAAATCGGAGATCAGATTATCGGAGGTGTATAAATGGCTGTTGACGTACAATTTATCGATGCCGAAACGCTGCGAAATCAGCTTGAAGGCGCCGGATTTCATGATGGAGGCGTTGGGTTCGTACAGGTATTTTCTGATGGTGGTGGCAAAGGTCGGGATGGCGGATTTTTCGTCATTTTCCGTGAATTGTAGAGACGTGTCATGGCGCGTCTCTACGAGATTCAAATCCACACAGAAATATTCTATTTCCCCATAAAACCCCGGTTCAATCTTTACCAAAACCTCCTTGCATTCGTTTTTCACCGACACGATGTGGATTTCCGCAATATTGGATAATTCATTGATAATCATAGAAATATCCAACATCGGAGACAATTTGATCAGCATGGTGGTACCATGTAAAGACGCACGGCCGTGCGTCTCAACCAAATCGACCACGTCGGGCG
>CADAFC010000036.1 GCA_902787095.1 uncultured Bacteroidia bacterium | reverse complement strand
TTGGCAGAAGGCGAGTCGGTTGACAGCTTCCTGACGTTCATCACCCCTGTAATCTTTGACAAAGACCTTTATGCAAAGCGCCGCAGCAGCGAGGAGGACATCATTCAGAACTCATGTGTCAATTTCTACAAAGGCAATATTAATAAAGGTGAAGTTGAGGCATTTTATGATGCACAACGCAAACCAAACGACGCACAGCCTATTTCTTACGGCCTGAATTCAAAGCTAGTCAAGGAAAACGGCAAGCTTCACGAGGAAGTTTACAAGGCTGACGGCCTTTACGGAAAAGCTATCGAGAAAATCATCTATTGGCTCAAGAAGGCAAATGAAGTCGCTGAAAACGACAGCCAGCGTAATTACACCAACTTGTTAATCGATTATTACACAACAGGTGACCTCAAGAAATGGGACGAATACAACATCGCTTGGGTTGAGGATTCACTTTCAAATATCGATTTCGTGAATGGTTTCATCGAGGATTACAACGACCCGATGGGCATGAAAGCCACCTGGGAGGCCATCGTCGACTATAAAGACATGGAGGCTACCAAACGTTCGGAGATCATCAGCGCCAACGCACAGTGGTTTGAGGACAACTCACCGGTCGACCCACGTTTCAAGAAAAAAGAATGCAAAGGCGTGAGCGCAAAGGGCATCATTGTCACCACTTTGGCTGGCGACTGCTTCCCGGCACCTCCGATTGGCATCAACCTGCCGAACGCCGACTGGATCCGCAAGGAACACGGTTCTAAGTCAGTGACTATCACCAACTTGATGGACGCTTACGACAAGGCTGCCAACGAGTCGCCGAAGAGCGTGTTGGCTGAGTTCGCATACTCGCAGGACGAGATCGACCTCTGCAAGAAATACAGCGGCATGGCCGACGTGTTGCACACCGATTTGCACGAGTGCCTCGGTCATGGCTCTGGACAGCTGCTCCCGACCACTCCACAGAACGCACTCAAGGAGTACAGCTCGGCACTCGAAGAAGCCCGCGCCGACCTGTTTGGCCTGTATTACTGCGCCGACCCGAAGATGGTGGAACTCGGCATACTTCCAAACATGGAATGCTACAAAGCACAGTACTACGACTTCATTCGTAACGGCTTGATGAGCCAGCTCGCACGTATCGAACTCGGCAAGAACATCACCGAAAGCCACATGCAGGATCGCGCTCTCATCAGCTGGTGGTGCTATGAGAAAGGCTTGAAAGACAACGTCATCGAGAAGAAAGTGCGTGACGGCAAGACATATTTCGTCATCAACGACTTCGACAAGCTCCGTGGCTTGTTTGGTGACTTACTCGCTGAGATTCAAAGAGTTAAATCGGAAGGCGACTATGAGGCAGGCAAAAACCTCATCGAGACTTACGCTGTGAAGATTGACCCAGAGCTCCACAAAGAAGTGAAAGAGCGTTACAACGCCCTCGGTTTGAAGCCTTACGGCGGTTTCATCAACCCAGACATCGTTCCTGTTATGAAAGGTGGTAAAGTTGTTGATTATCAAGTTAATTACCCATGCGACTTCTTGAAACAGCATCTCGATTACGGCAAGAACTACAGCTTCGTTGAGGAAAACCACGACGCTCCTGAACATCTCGTCGTTGACATGCTTTACGACTTCATCGATGGCACCTTGGCATGCGGAAACGCTGAAAATGCTGTACATGAGGTAGTTAAGTACATCAATGCACACCCGGAGGAACGCGTCATATACATCACAGACTATCATCCGGCAAACCACAGCTCATTCGCTGATTACGGCGGTATCTGGCCTGTACACTGTGTTCAAGGTACACGTGGAGGCGCTATCCATGAGGCGTTCTACACCGACGTCATCAACCCGGCTAACCGCCCTGACCCGGAAAGAAACATCTTCCGCAAAGGTCAGAAAGTGGACGAGGAGCAGTATTCAGGCTTCGAGTCAGTGGGTCCTGACGGCAGAATGCTCTCTGAATGTGTCGGTAAAGACTTGGTTATCAGTGGTATAGCTACTGAATACTGCGTTAAGAACACCTTGATGGAGTTCCTCAACGCCGGTCACAACATCGAATTGCTGGTCCCTGGTCTCGGCTACGTCACCAAAGACGGTCATGTTGAGACAATGAAGGAACTCAAGAAGATAGTGACAGTGATTGAGTAGACGTTAGTCTTTAGTCTCTAGTCTTTAGTTTTTAGATAAAAATCCCGCCGGATGGCGGGATTTTTTTGTCTTTTTTTAATTATTTGATTATTGTATGCTTTTTTATTGTAATTTTGCAGCCTCAAGAAATTGAAATTAACCATATTAAAACAATAATAATTAAATAATTATACTAATAATTACACATGAAAGATCAAATAGTGTTGAAAGCTATTGCTTTATCAATGGCAATGGCGTTTGTCATGTTTTTACCGGCTACGTCCAAAGCACAAAGTGACGGATTCTTCCGTGGTGACAATGAAAACTACATCAACCGTGATGAAATCAACCACGGTGGCGGAATTAGCAATTCAGGTATAGGCGAGACAGCACCTCTCGGCAGCGGCTTGTTGATCATGACAGCTGTGGGCGGCGGCTACGCTATCGCTCGCCGCCGTAATTATAGGTCTAATAAAACCTTTAGGCGTGGTGCGGTAATGATTGTCGCTTTTTCCATGATACTGAGTCTGACCAACTGCAAAAAGAAAACAGAAACCCTTAACAATGTGTCAGAAGGCGTTCAAATCGTTTTGAATGTTGACAATGGCTCAAAAGTGATAGTTGACCCTACAGGACACACCAATCCTGATTATGCGACTGTCACTTTTGAGAAGGATGACATAATCTATGTCGGCAACAATGGTGCTTATTGCGGATTCCTCAAACATGACGGTACAAATTTTAAAGGTACCGTTAATCCGACAAGCACCGACGACTATCTTCATTTTTATTTCATGGGTAATAAAGGTTCTGAATCGGAGCCTTCAAGTGTTAATATCAGTGACCAGACAAGCAAATATCCTGTGATTTCGTATGCTCATTCAAACAGTTTATACAGTTCATCGGTAAACACTTACAGTGCAAGGCTTCAAAACTATTGCGCTATAGCAAGGTTCCCGCTATCGGGTAGCGGCACGACCAGCGATGTATATGTGAGAGGCATGAAAAACACTGTCACCATTGACTTTGCTGCCAATAACTATGCGCAATCAACCACTGGAACACCTTTCTCATTTGCGAAAGCTGGCAATGGCACTATAAAACTGCATGCGGAGAGCCCGACTGACAAATGGGCTATCCTTCTTGAACAGGATGCTGTGACAGATGCCGATTTGCTTGCTGACGGCTTCGATGCGACCACAGTAAGCGTGCCCGCAATAGCAACAAACTCTTATCATGCCAGTGACATTGAACCAACGGCACTCACTAACATCGGCAATGAGATATGTTACGCTTACTCTGTCGATGCCAACGGCTCTGTGGTACGTTTCTCACCAGGTAATCTGCAATACAATGATTATGAGACAGTTAAATGGCGTTTTGCCGAACGCCAATGGGACGTCTGCCAAGGATATGGTGAATGGATAACCACAAGCTGGGTTGACTTATTCGGATGGGGCACATGGTCTGGCAATGAGGAACAATGGAATCCGCTTAACACTTCAGAAAATGCTGATGAATATGTATGGAATGGCGATGACGCAACATTTCATTATGAACTTGCGGGTCATAACGATTGGTACACACTTTCGGAAAGCGAGTACTTGTGGCTTATTGGTAGTTATAATTCTGAACCAGGAACCGACTGCAGAAAAGGCTACCGTTTCCTGAACGCGAAGATTACCGTCGATAACAATAATTATCGTGGACTTATCATATTTCCTGATGCATATACAGGTGGTGTGGGAAGTTACACATATAATGATAATGAAGGAACGCGTGTCAATGTGTCAGCTGATGACTGGGCTTTGATGGAGACAGCAGGTGCTGTTTTTTTGCCAGCTGCTGGAAGACGCTTATTGTCGAGTGTTTCAAGCTGTGGACAATTCGGCGAAAATGATTATGATGGCTACTATTGGGCCTTTACAACTGCTGGATATGCTCATGCAAGATATTTGTATTTCTGCTATGATGCCTTTCCTGGCCATAGTGTAAATCCTATTGGCACTACCTTATGTTTCTACGGTCAGTCGGTACGACTCGTGCGTTAGCCTTTCAGGTTGTTAGCGTTAATTGTTCTTCGCTGCTTTTTTAGCTTCGCGTTCTTGCTTTCTCTTCATCTTCTTGTATTGCCGCTCGACAGCTTTGTCGTGGTATTTCGGGTTATCGCCAGTGTAGCGATATTCCTCACGCTGCATGTTCTCGGGCTTTTCGTTGAAGACGTATGTCACACGGAAGGTGAACAGGTTGTTGTGTTGGTTGAAAATGCCGAGCGAGTTGCCGTCGATATCGTGATATTCCCTTGTCCTTATGGTGTTTAGCGAATATGAATAACGGACTCCCAGCTTCCATCTTTTATAAACACGGAGCTTCACGTCAGCAAGGATGTTGAATTCGTTCTGGTCGTAATCGCCGCTGGTCGCTGTCACAGAAGTGCGTAGGCCGTGCTCATATTCCTTGACGCCCATCAAGCGGGCGTATGAGACACCGACACCTGCCGAAACCACATGTTTGTCAGTGAAATACACCATTATAGGCACCTCACCATAGCTCAAAGTCAAATTGTATTCGCCAGTGATCTCGATGCCGGTGAAAGGGTCTGTTCTGCCATCGAAATACTTACGACTCTGCTTGGCACCTTTTTGATTATAAAGCACTTCCATCGAAAGCTCAAGGCTGAAATTTCTTTTCTGCCAGACAGGTGCGATGACACCGACACCGGCGTTGATGCCTTTTTTGAAGTATCCCATCATCTGGTCGCCGTCGACCTGGCAGATATTGAGTCCGACGAAAGCCTCACCCAAGAAAATCTGGGCTTTCGCAACGTTTGTGAAAGCTGCGAAAACTATGAATAATCCGATTAAAAAGTACTTTTTCATATCACGATAACGCAAAAACGTTAAAATTATTTTATTTCATGCTTAAACTGATGCGTTTTCTTGGAATATCGACATCGGTGACAGTCACTTTGACCTTCTGGTTGAGCTTCACCACCTGGTTAGGGTCGGTGATATAGCTGTTCGACATCTGGCTGATATGCACCAGTCCGTCCTGATGCACCCCTACATCCACAAAACAGCCGAATGCCGTGATATTGGTGACTATTCCGACAAGCTGCATTCCTTGGCGCAAGTCGTTGATAGTGCGTATGTTCTTGTCGAATTCAAAAACCTCGAACGTTTTGCGAGGGTCGCGTCCGGGCTTCTTGAGCTCGTCGATGATGTCGCTGACGGTCTCTATGCCGAAGTCTTTCTCAATGAACTCTTTCGGGTTTATCTTTGCGATAAGTTCCTCATTGCCAATGAGATCCTCGACTTTTACTCCCAGTTTTTTCGCCATCTTCTCTACGATATGGTAGCTCTCCGGGTGCACCGCTGATGCGTCGAGTGGTTGTTTGGCCCCGTGGATCCTCAAGAAACCGGCACATTGCTCGAAGGCTTTGTTGCCCAGACGTGGCACTTCCAAAAGTTGCTTACGGCTGGTGAAGCCTCCGTTCTCGTTACGGTATTTCACTATGGAGCTTGCCAGCTGCGGACCTACGCCGCTCACATACGACAGCAGCTGCTCGCTGGCGGAGTTGAGTTCCACGCCGACAGCGTTGACGCAGCTTTCCACGACAGTATTCAGCTCGTCGCCGAGCATCTTCTGGTTCACGTCGTGCTGGTATTGTCCCACGCCGATGGACTTCGGGTCTATCTTCACCAGCTCCGCCAGCGGGTCCATGAGCCGTCTGCCGATGCTCACTGCGCCGCGCACTGTGATGTCATAGTCAGGGAACTCGTCGCGCGCGACTTTGCTGGCGGAATATATAGAGGCACCGCTCTCGTTGACCATCACGGCAGTGATGTCCCTGTCGAAACGTATACTCTTGATGAAGTCTTCGGTCTCACGTCCTGCCGTGCCGTTGCCAATGGCGATGACGTCGATTTTATACGCCTGCACGAGATGTGCTATCTTAGCTGCCGCCTTGCCATGCTCATTTTGCGGTGGGTGAGGGTAGATGGTCTCGTTATGTATCAGAGCACCTAACTCGTTTAATATCACCACCTTGCAGCCGGTACGAAAGCCCGGGTCGAGTGCAAGCACGCGTTTCTTGCCAAGTGGAGCGGCCAACAGAAGCTGTCGTAGGTTCTCGGCGAACACCTTCACCGCCACCTCGTCGGCTTTTTCTTTGTATAACGCACGCATCTCGGTCTCAAGTGATGGCTCCAGCAGACGTTTCCAAGCGTCGTCGATGGAGTCCTGCACCAAATCCGTGGAGGCGTTGTCGTTCTTCAAAAATATGCTGTCGAGCACCTTCAAGGCGTCGCCGGACTCTATGCTGAGCTTCACCTTCAGCAGCCCTTCCTCTTCGGCACGGAACAACGCCAAAACCCTGTGTGACGGTGCCTTGGATATGGGCTCCTTGAAGTCGAAATACTGTTTGTATGTCTGTGCCTCGGCTTCCTTGCCCTTGACCAAAGTCGATGAGATGATACCGTCACGATGATATATCTTACGTATCCTGTTGCGTCCGTTGATGTTTTCTGATATCCACTCCGCCATGATATCGCAGGCGCCTTTCAATGCCTCTTCCTCGTTGTTGACCTCTTTCTCCTTGCTGATAAAGCGTTTGGCGAGGCCGTTCACGTCGTCGCTGTTCTGCGACATGATGAGTTTTGCCAATGGTTCGAGACCTTTTTGGCGTGCTATCTCGGCTTTGGTGCGGCGTTTCGGCTTGTAGGGGAGGTATAGATCCTCCACATCCTGCAATGTCTCGGCATTTGTTATCTGCCTCTCGAGTTCAGGTGTCAGTTTCTCTTGCTCTGCTATCGATTTCAGCACAAATACCTTGCGTTTCTCCAGTTCGTCGAGTTGCTCGAGGCGTTTCTTCACCTCCGCCACCGTCTCCTCGTTCATGGTGTCGGTCATCTCCTTACGGTAACGCGCAATAAACGGCACAGTGGCTCCCTCGCCAAGCAATTTTATAACGTTTTCCGCCACTCTCGGCGTCACTGAAAACTCTTTCGATATTTTATTTATAAAATCCATAATAATCATTGTTATTCGTCATTCCGAGCGAAGTCGAGGAATCACCGCCTTTCAATTGATCCATTATCTTTAGATGTCGGAGATTTCTCCATTCCGCTTCGCTTCAGTCGAAATGACGGTTAGTGAGTATTCCAAATATCCCATGCAGCCTCGGCTTGCAACGTCAACATTTTCAATCCGTTATAAGCGCTGGCACCGTACTTTTTCGCCTCTTTCATGAACAATGTCTCCTCAGGGTTGTAAATCAAATCTATGAAGACATTTGTTTCATTGGCTGTCTCGTATGGCAAGTCAAGCATATCATCCGATTTTGGATACATCCCGACAGGTGTGGCGTCGATAATCAATTCATTGGAATTGAAACCCGTATTTTTTAACATTTTATACGAGTCGTTTTTTCTCGATAATATTTGATAATCAATGTCTTTCTTTGTCAGGACGAATTTCACCGCCTCTGAAGCGCCGCCAGTGCCGCATACGTATGCTTTTTTTATCGTTTTGCCACTGATGGCTTCTTCCAGAAGTCCTTGAAAACCAATGTAATCGGTATTGTATCCGGCCAACTTCCGGTCAGTGTCGATTTTCACCACGTTGACCGCTCCGATTTGTTTGGCGTTTTCATCGACAAAAGATAGGTATTTGAAAATCTCTTTTTTATAAGGATGTGTTATTGTAAAACCTTGTAAATCAGGATATTGCGTTAAAATATCTTTTATGCTGTCCAATTTTTCAATGTCAAAATTGATAAAAAAACAGTCCAAAGCTTCATTTTTAAACTTATTATTGAAATAAGCCATTGAAAATGAATGACTTAAAGGATGCCCGATGAGTCCGTAGTTTCGCATGATTCTAACTGATTCCAAAAATTGCTCCAAATCCGAGTGTACATACCACACCAACAATGACGCTCGCCAAAATGATGCCTCCGATGACTGCCAGGACGCTTTTCTTGAAGTCCATGTCCAGGAAACTCGCGGCTAAAGTGCCAGTCCATGCGCCTGTGCCTGGCAGAGGAATGCCTACGAACAGCAGCAATGCCCAGTAGAGACCGCGCCCCGCTTTGGCTTGCAGCTTCTGTCCGCCTTTTTCGCCTTTAACGAGGCACCATGTGCAGAACTTGCCGATGACCTTTTTGTCCTTGCCCCATTCCAGGATTTTGCGGGCAAAGAAAAAGATGAAGGGCACTGGTATCATGTTGCCGATGGCGATGATGATGTAGCTCCAGAGAAGACTGAAGTCGGGGTTGGCGGCGTGTATGCCGTATGCCACTGGCAATGCGCCTCGCAGCTCGACGATGGGCACCATCGCAATTAAAAATATGTAGATGTAGTTTTTCATTTGTTACGTTGTCTGTATTCTTCAATCAAATCCATGATGGCAGGGTTGCTCGTGAGGTTCTCGGCATCGAAGTTCAAAAACTCGATATGTCCGTTATAATCCGATTGCAACGCCATCTCCAATGTCAGAAGCCCCGATTCCGTCATGTCTTGTGCGAAATACAAAAATGCCTTGCGATAGAGCAACGCCGCGTCGTTAGGCAGCATCTGCAGCCCGCGCTCCAGCGACTCCATGGCTTTTTCGGCGTCGTCTTTCAACACATAACACTCCATCATCGAGATGTAAACGTTATCGTCGTAGGGGTTCAAATCCAATATCTCGTTGACAAACTTCAGCGCATTGTCGTATTCCCCGATTTTGTTGTATTCCTCGATGATGACATACATGTAATCGGTGTTATAAGGTGATAATGTATGTGCGTGTCGGAGGAACTTTATAGCCGAACGCGGGTTGTTCTCGTCGCTGAGCAGGAAACCTATTCCGGCGTATGCCTCCGGTAGGTTCTCGTCCATCGACATGGCTTTTTTGAAAATCTTCAGAGCGTCTTCCTTCTCGCCAATTTTCGCTTTCGCCTCGCCATAAAGACATAGCAGCAGTGCCGATTCGGCGCTGTAACGGAACGCTTCTTCCACCAAAGCTATGGTGTCGGGGAAACGGTCGAGCTCATTGAAAGCCGTCGCGATGTCAACATAGCCTTTTTTATAATGTGGGTCGATGGAAACGGCATATTCGAACTGTTCGACTGCATTTTCGAGGTCGCCCATGCGCACATAGCAGTTGCCTAAAGCCATCCATGCCGCTTTGCTGTATGGGTCTTTGTCTATTTCCTTGCGGAAAAACTCCACAGCCTCGTCCATCCTTTGCAGATAAGAATAGCAGTTTCTTATCTCAAAATATTGATTGTCAATGTCTTCAGCTTTGTCCAAGCCTAAAATGAAGAACTTTAGGGCGTTCTCCATGTCGCCAAGATTCTCGTATTCTTCAGCGATGTAGTTGTAAATGTCCTCACAATCCCGAAACTCCAACTCCTTGGCGGCTTTCATATAAGCGTTGATGGATTTCTGATGCTCGCCCAAATCGGAATAGCATACCGCCAAAGTGATCTGATAATCGGCGTCGTTGCGGTCCAAATCAGCGTTTTTCAAGGTCGAAAGCGCCTCCTTCGCATGAGAGTTCGCAAGAAGTTGTTTCGCCTTTATTATGTTGATTAAAGGGTTGTTAGGATGATATTTTACTGCAAAATCGGCGGCTATATTGGCCTTTTTGATGTTGTTGTGCTGGAGATAATGCTCCAAAATGACGTTCAACTCATCGACGTCGAAATAGCATGACCGGTGCTGCTTGACCATCTCCTCAAAACGGTCAACCAACTCCTTCACGTCCATGTCGTCATCCAAAAAGTTGTCGTCGTCAAACATTTTCTAATTTTTTGCAAAAATAAGAAAAAATTGATTATTCTGATATCAATAGGTGTTAAAATTTGTGCAAAATTCAAGTTTTTGAAAAAGAATATTGCATTATTAAAATAAATGTGCTAATTTTGCAAAAAATAGAAGAGCGATATAAAAATAATTGCAAAATGAAAAAGTTATTTGGCGCGGTTTTAATGGCTCTGATGGTTTTCGTCGGGACTGAAGCCTTGGCACAGGGTAAGAGCAAAATCAAGTTTTCCAACGAAAAAGTTGAAGATCTGGTGCAACAGATTAAGGACAACCCGAATGCCGAAGTGCTGTATCTCTTCAGAAACGGCCTCGACTCAATACCGGAGGAAATCGGTCTGTTGAAAAACCTCAAAGAGCTCACTGTCAGCTCCAACAACATCACTTACGTGCCACCTGTCATAGGCGAGCTGACCAATCTTGAGAAGATCTCGTTAAAAAACAACAAAATAAAAAACATCCCGTCATCGATTGGCAACCTTAAAAAATTGAATGACTTGGAACTTGACAACAATGAGATCGTGGTGCTGCCGGAGACGATTTGTGACTTGGAAAATCTTGAGACTCTGTCAGTTACGAATAACAAATTGACTCATCTTCCACCGAATATCGGCAACTTGAAAAACCTTTATTTCTTATATATCGGCCCAAACCATTTGCAGGAACTGCCGGCTTCAATGGCTGAACTTGAGAGTTTGGTCGAGCTTAATGTCGCAGGCAGCGGTCAGATGATTGTGGTCCCGAATATGGAGAATTGCCGTAGGTTGGAGAAAATTTATATCGACAGGACCATCATGTTTGATGGCTCATACGATCCGTTCAGAATTCCACGTCTGCAAGTGATAGTGCTTTGACGTTGAATTGTTTATATGATTTTGAAAATTATAAAGTATTAAATATTTGCGAAAATTTTTGAATTATGCCATTAATTAAATCAATTTCCGGATTTCGCGGCACTATAGGCGGCAGACCGGACGACGGGTTGACACCGATTGACATCGTGAAGTTGACTTCAGCTTTTATTTGTTTGATAAGACGTGGCGGCGTGAAACGTCCTCGTATTGTCGTCGGTCGTGACGGCCGTCTTTCAGGAACAATGGTTAACCAGTTGGTCTGTGGTAACTTGCAGGCTATGGGTGCCGACGTTATCGACATCGGGCTGAGCACCACTCCGACGACCGAGATAGCTGTCACCGAGCTGAAAGCTGACGGCGGCGTGATACTCACGGCGTCGCACAACCCCAAAGAGTGGAACGCTCTGAAACTCCTTGACAACAAAGGCGAATTCATCGATGCTGCCGACGGCAAATGGCTGCTCGAGAAAGCCGCCAAAGACGAATATGAGTTCTCGCCAATCGATGAGATAGGTACCTACACCTTGGCTGAGGGCTGGATAGAACGCCACGCCGACATGGTGTGCAAACTGCCACTCGTGAAAAAAGAACTCATTGAGAAAGCTGACCTGAAAGTCGTGGTCGACGGCGTCAACTCGACAGGTGGCATCGCTATCCCGATGTTACTCAAGAAGTTAGGTGTTAAGAACGTCATCGAACTCAACTGCGAGGTGACAGGCAAATTCGCACATAACCCTGAGCCGTTGGCTGTCAACCTGGTTGACACCTGCGCCAAGGTGAAGGAATGTGGCGCCGACCTCGGCATCGTCGTCGACCCTGACGTTGACCGTCTTGCGTTCATCAACGAGAAAGGGGAGATGTACGGTGAGGAATACACCCTCGTGACCGTGGCTTCGTATATCCTTGAACATAAGAAAGGCAACACCGTCTCCAACCTCTCATCTACACGTGCTTTGCGTGACGTTACCAATGCGGCAGGCGGCAAATACTCAGCAGCAGCCGTGGGTGAGGTCAACGTGGTGGCAAAGATGAAAGAGGTGGGTGCTGTCATCGGCGGCGAAGGCAACGGCGGCGTCATCTATCCTGAGATACACTACGGTCGCGACGCTCTCGTCGGCGTGGGCCTGTTCCTGACGTATCTCGTTGAGAATAAATGCACTGTGTCGCAGCTGAAGAAGAAATTCCCTCTGTATTACATGTCGAAAAACAAGATACAGCTCACGCCTCAGACCGATGTCGACGGCATCTTGGCAAAGCTCGCCGACAAGTTCAAGAACGAGCAGGTTACCACCGTCGACGGCGTGAAGATCGACTTCGCCGACGGCTGGGTGCATCTCCGCAAATCCAACACAGAGCCTATCATCCGTGTGTATTCAGAAGGCAAATCAGAGGCTGAAGCAGACAAACTGGCACAGATGATGCTTGATGAAGCTAAAAAACTCATGTAGTTTGAAGTTTTAAGTTTGAAGTGTGGAGTTATAAATAGCTTCAAACTTCACATTTCAAACTCTAAACTAATAATATAAAGGAATGAAAAGTAAGCATCACAGAAGAAATTACAAATATCACGCGATAACATTCAAGTTGTCGCAGGGACAGTACAAATCGCTCAAAAACTACTGCAAGGCGCGCAAGACCACGCCGATAAAGCTGATAAAGAAAAACATAGAGCGGTTTATCTCACACTACGAATACGGTGTGCCACCTGAATTGTATCTCTGTGAAAACCAGTTGGATCTGTTTGAAAATCTTACCGATTAAACGGTATTCTATTGGTGATTGAACGTCCCAATGTTACCTCATCGGCATACTCTAAGGCATCGCCTACGGCGATGCCTTTTGCTATAACCGTGACCTGTCCTTCAAAATGCTTTAACATCTTGAAAATGTAATAGTTAGTGGTGTCGCCTTCGATAGTGGCAGGCAACGCCAATATGATTTCTCTGAAGCCCTCGTTGATGCTTCTATCCACCAACTCCTTGATTCTCAAATCGTTGGGCGAGATGCCGTTGATGGGGTCGATGACACCGCCAAGCACATGGTAGACACCATTGAAAGAACCTGTACGCTCAATGGCCATCACATCGCGCATGTCGGATACCACACAAAGCAACTCGTTGTCTCTCTTGGGGTTAGAGCATATTGAACAATGCTCGCTGTCGCTGATGTTATAGCATTTTTTGCATAAAACGATATTGTTTCGCATGTTCAGCAGCGACTGTGACAGCGATTCTGTAACCACTTTCTCCTCACCGAGAAGATGCAAAGCAAGCCTCAAAGCTGTTTTCTTGCCTATTCCGGGCAGCTTCGACAGCTCATCGACGGCTTTTTCTAGTAATATCGATGAATATTCCGCCATATTACTCGTAATAATCGCAGAATTTCACGTAGTCTTCCATGTTCTGACGGCCATATTTTTCTGCCAGTTTGAAATAATAACATGCCATGGCATGGTCGTTGTTCCTTCTGTAAATCAGACCGATGTTGAAATACGGGTCGGCATAGTCCGGCTTGATTTCAATGGCTTTGTTCCAGTTCTCAAAAGCCTTTTCCTGATTGAAATTGTTGCTGTAGGCGCATCCGCGATAGTAATATGCCTCGTAGTTGTTCTCGTCATATTTTATCGCCTTGTCGAAAAACTCAATAGCTTCGTCGATTTGCGATGTGTACATGTAATCGATGCCTTTGTCAAGATACATTCTTGATTTCTCAGGATTTGGTCCGCAACTGACCATCAAAAACATTGCCGCTAAGCTTGCAAAAAATAATGTCTTTTTCATATAATATTTAATTTTTATTCAACTAAAAATAAATCCAATGCCACACCCAATCGCCTCCAGTGTTATACTCGATTGTTGGGAACGGTACCTTGAAGATATTCAAAACTTTAAACGTATATTTTAACACTTTATTGTTTGTCGGAATCTTTGTAAAATCAACGTCTAGCGAGAAATAGAACTGGCGCTGCCGCTCGTAGTAAGGTATGGACTCTCCCGCGTATACCAATGTGTTGCTGAAACCTCCTGTCATACCTGTCGCGCCATAACCAAACGCAAAGTTGAGCCATGCCGGAAACTTGCTTTCCTTATTGAGGAACAATGACTTAAAGTTAAACGACGCCCAATATGTCTGTCCGTTATAGTCTTTGATAGTCTGCTGAATAAGATCTTTGCCAAGCAAATCCGGACGATAATCGGCAAACTTCGTCGGATGGAACGAATATTTCACGGTGATACGTTGTTCATGCCACAAAAACTGCTGTCCGATGAACAATCCGCATCCCAAAGTGTTAGCTGCCATGTCGCCCCACGAGAATCCCCAGCCGTCAGATAAACCATCGAAAACTTCAACAGTGGTGAGGAATGCGAGCCCCAACGTCCCACCAAACCATATTGAACGTGTCTCGTCGAGACCTGCGTCGCGTAACAGCTCGTAACCGAACGAACCGACGATATATGATGTTGTCAAGTGTCCTGCTTTGTCCATCTGCAACCACTCGCCGTTGTCGTTGAAAAAATGGAATTTCGACTGCGGATAGTCGGCATACCAAGCGTAGTACAGCCCAGTCATCGAGGCGGCATAGAGTGTCGCCTCGGCACCTAAGACGATGCCCACATTCCTCCTGACACGCGCCTTATCCACCAGCGTATCCTGTGCCGATGCCGATAACACACTGAGAATCAATAATATCGTTAAAAATGCCTTCTTCATATATCCAATCCGTCATTTCGACTGGAGCGGAGCGGAATGGAGAAATCTCCGGCAATCTATTGATTCGGATTATTCAAATGCCAGTGATTTTTTCACCAAAGGTGAAAGCTCTCGCTTTGCTCGGGTCTCGACTACACTTCGTTTCGCTCGAAATGACGTTAGTCCTTGTATTTATTTATAATTTCACTGACAGTATCAACAATTTCGTTTAATTTTTTTTCATTTTTCGCTTCACACAAAAATCTCAGATACGGTTCTGTGTTCGAAGGTCTGATATTTAGCCAATAGTCTTGATAATCAAGACGATAGCCATCAAAGTCGAGGAAACGCTCTGGTTTTTCCATGTTCATGAAATGGTCGCGCACGGCATCCATGGCTTCCTGTTTCTTCTCAATCTTGAAATTGATTTCGCCTGAGTTGTAATACCCGGATATCTCCTTGATAATCTGCGACATACATTTGCCTTCGGCTTTGAATTTTGCCAAAAGTCTGAGCACCAGCAACGCTGCCATGATTCCTGAGTCGGAGTAGTAGAAGTCGCGGAAGTAATAATGTCCGGCGAGTTCGCCACCGAAACAGCCGTCAAGCTCACGTAGTTTCAATGCCGCGTATGCACGCCCTACACGCCAAGTGACCACCTCCGCATTGTATAGCCTGCCGAGGTATTCCTGAATGGCTCTTGATGACCTAATATCTTGAAGCACAATACCTTTCTGATGTCTCTCTCCAAGGAAATAGTTGCCTAAAAAAGCAATAATCAGGTCCGGACTGATGAAATGGCCTTTTTCGTCGATGAACGTGATGCGGTCGGCGTCACCGTCAAAGAGAAGTCCGATGTCGCATTTGTTTTTCAGCACCAGATCCTTGATCTGCTCCTGGTTCTCGGCCTCCAACGGGTTCGGTTCATGACCAGGGAAACGTCCGTCGAGGGTGTCATTAATATAATAAGGTGTGTCGCCAAGCA
This sequence comes from uncultured Bacteroidia bacterium, assembly GCA_902787095.1. Taxonomy (GTDB): domain Bacteria; phylum Bacteroidota; class Bacteroidia; order Bacteroidales; family F082; genus Limimorpha. The sequence continues at coordinate 2,376 of CADAFC010000036.1, read as the reverse complement.
GCTGCTTTACAAACAGGTTGGACGCTCCGTTGCTGCAGTCGATGGCGACCTTCAATTTGCTCAAATCACCAAGGTATTGTCTCTGATAATCAATGTATTGTGCATAAACATCAATCTCTTTCGTGACGCCTCTTTGTGCTGCGACGACAGCTTTTTTATCTGATTCAACCAGTTTCTCGAGCTTGTTCAAGCCAGTGTCATAACCAACAGGTTTGGCGTCTTTCGCACTGATTTTGAATCCGTTATGGTTTGACGGGTTATGCGAAGCAGTGATCATCACCGATGCCTCATAGCCGTATCTCGCTGTTGTCCAGTAAATCATCGGGGTGGTGGAGAGGCCTACGCTGTCAACGTTCACTCCTCTGTCGTTTAAGCCTTTTGTGAGCTGGGCAAAGGCAGTGTCAGACGACAATCGCATGTCCCGCCCGACCAAAAATGTCTTGGCAGGCAATACGTCTGGCAGAAAATAGCCTATTCTGTATGCGATTTCTTCGTTGAGGTCGGTGCCCCAGACACCTCTGATGTCGTATGCTTTGAATGCTTTCATCTGTATATTTTGTTTTTGTTTAATGCTTTCCTGTATTTCTCCGCATTGCGGTTGTGCTCCGTGATGGTCTTTGCAAACACATGGTATCCCGATAGGTCGTCCTTGGCACAGAAATAAAAATACTTGTGGCTCTCTGCGTTCAACACCGCGTCGATGGCAGCAATTGAAGGGATACATATCGGTCCTGGCGGCAAACCCGCATATTTGTATGTGTTATAAGGCGAATCGATGTTTTTGTGCACATCCAAAACCCTGTGGATATTGTAGTCGCCCAACGCAAAAACCAGCGTAGGGTCGGCCTGCAACGGCCAGTTTTTTCTTAGCCTGTTGAGATAAACACCGGCAATCGTTGGCATCTCCGAGGTCTTGGTGGTCTCTTTGTCAACGATGGATGCCAATATCGAGACCTCCCTTGGAGTAAGGTTCTTGGCCTGAGCTTTTTGCAACCTTGTCTCGTTCCAAAAAATGTTGTGTTCAGCCTCCATCCTGTCGACGAAATCGTCGGCATCGGTGTTCCAATAAAACTCGTAAGTGTTTGGTATAAAGACAGTTGCATCAACATTAGGGTCATCGTTAATCTCAGTGATGATGGACATTGAATCCGCCTCTATCTGTTCGCTGATACGTCCGGCAAGTTGTTCTACGGTGCGCATGTTGTTGAAAACGACTTTCACCGGAGTCTGATGTCCCATGCGTAACATGTTGATTAACTGTTGGTTAGTCATGCCGTCGGTCAAAACATATCTTCCTGCATGGACATTATCGTCATAATTAGTCTTCTTTGCCAAATAATCGAAGGCTCTATTGCTTTTTAAAACATTTAATCCTTCAATTTTATCCTTAACATATTGATAATCAACATTTGAAGGTATGTATAATGATACTGGCTTGCCATCGGCGGTCTTAACAATGGGTCTTGTCAGATATAAATTATCATTAATGAGCAATGCTGTTATCGCGCAAGCTAACACGATAATAACGACGGCCAAAATTCTATATGTCGATTTGCGCCGTGTCATTTTTTCTTATCAATATATTGATACTCAACCTGATCCATAAAACCTGAGGCTGTCTTGCACCATTGTTTGCGCACTCCGCAACGTTCGAATCCCAGCGACTCGAAGAGTAACATGCTCTCTGTGCTGTTCGCCATCACCAATGCGTATAACTGATTTAGTAACAATGTGTTAAAGCAGTAATCCAGGAGTAACGTTATAGCTTCTTTGGCATAACCCTTGGTTTCTCCGATACCAAGTCGTTGTTATTCAACAGAAACTGTTCGATCTGATGTCTCGAAAATGGCACTATGGTGTCGCTCACACGCCATATTTCCATGTTGTTTTCCCAGCGGAAGATGATATCGGCATCGTATGGCTCCGCTACACGCAAAGTGATATTTTCGTTTTTCGTGAACATTATTTTGCAAAAATATAGAATCCGTCGAAAACATGTGTTGACGGACCCGACAAAACTATGTTTTTAATTGATTTTCCGGCCTTCTCGAACCTGACATTCAGAGTCGCCAATGTGGTTCTGATGTTGATATTGTCGCCTCCATACCACAATGCCGCCGCTATTGCCGATGCTGTCACGCCAGTGCCGCACGCCAGCGTCTCATCTTCCACGCCACGTTCGAAAGTCCTGATATAATATTGATTGTCAATTAGTTCCATAAAATCGACATTCACGCCGTCTTTTGAGATGCTCTTGTCGTTGCGAATCTCAGCCCCGACTTTTCTCACGTCATAATCCTTCAGATTATTCACTCTTGTGACGTAATGTGGCGAGCCAGTATTAATAAGGAGTCGGTTTTCGTCGATCTGCCAGCT
>CADAFC010000035.1 GCA_902787095.1 uncultured Bacteroidia bacterium | reverse complement strand
ACTAAGTCATTGATTACCGATACGATAACACGTTTCAAAGTGGTCAAATTTTCAAGCTATAAAATTAAGGATTTTTCCGTTGTCGTTTGACAAATTTTGTTTATTTTTGAAAAAAATTTCGGAAATGGAGAAAGATTTTTCGTTGCGCGAGCTAAACACATTCGGATTTGACGTTAAAGCACGGTATTTTCAGGAATTGAAAACGTTGGATGATGTTCAGGAATTAATCCGCAATCATGAATTCATATCCTGTAGAGACGCGGCACTGTCACGTCTCAACGGCAACACGTCTCACATCCTGATTTTAAGCGGCGGCAGCAACATTCTGTTTCCCGATGAGTTTTACGATGGTTTTGTAGTTTACCCGAATCTGAAAGGCATTGATATACTTGATGAAAACGCTGAAACCGTCATGATTCGCTGCTATTGTGGCGAGGTCTGGAAGGATTTCGTCGATTACACCGTCTCCTTAAATCTGTACGGTTTGGAAAACCTTGCCGATATTCCTGGCAAGGTCGGGGCAGCGCCGGTGCAAAACATCGGAGCGTATGGCGCAGAAGTGAAAGACACTGTGTATCAAGTACATACGATTGATTTGGCGACAGGCGAAACCAAGATATTCAGCAACGAAGAATGCAATTTTTCGTATAGAAATTCAATATTCAAAAACCAGTGGATAACGCATGCGTTATCCCAACGAGATACGACAGGATATCCTGTTGGGACAAGGCATGCCTTGTCCATGATTTTTGCCGTCGATTTCGTATTAAAAAAACACGGCGAATTGAAATTGGATTACGGCAACATTCGTAATTATCTGATTGCCAATAATATAACCAATCCAACCTTGAAAGATGTGGCGGCGACGGTGAAGGCTATCCGTGCTGAGAAGCTTCCTGAGGTGGGTGTTGTCGGCAGCGTCGGCAGTTTCTTCCAGAATGCGATTGTGACTATGGATAAATACCTGGAAATCAAGGAATTATATCCTGATGTACCGTCTTATCCTGTTGAGATTTCTCCGCTCCCTGCGGTCGCTCGTGACGTGATAAACACTGAAGGAAATAACAAACATAAAAACGTCATTTCGAGCGAAGTCGAGAAATCTCATAAATCCATCAAGATCCCATCAGGTTGGCTCATCGACCGTGCAGGATGGAAAGGTTATCGCGAAAACCACGTCGGCGTATGGGATAAGCAGGCGTTGGTTTTGGTGCATTATGGAGGCGGAAAACCCTCTGAAATTCTTGATTTAATGAAAAAAATTCAGGATTCGGTATACAAAAAATTCGGAATTGAAATCAATCCTGAAGTTAATATAGTCGCTAGTCTTTAGTCGTTAGTCTTTAGTCACTAGCATAGTAAAAAAACTAAAGACTAAAGACTAAAGACTAAACAATCATTCCCCCGACGAGCTCGTTGACATCCTCAACTCCTTGTCTCTCGCAGTATTCCACAATGCCTTTGGCGACCTTGGCGGAGATTGCGGGATCGATGAAGTTTGCTGTGCCTATTTGTATTGCTGAAGCACCTGCAAGCAGGAACTCTATCGCGTCGGTGGCTGACGATATGCCTCCCAATCCTATTACCGGAATCTTCACGGCTTTCGACACCTGCCAAACCATGCGCAACGCCACGGGCTTCACACAGGCACCTGACAATCCGCCAGTTACCATTGAGAGAACAGGCTTCCGTGTCTCAGCGTTGATGGCCATTCCAAGCAATGTGTTTATCAGAGATACAGAGTCGGCACCTGCAGCCTCGGCAGCGAGGGCTATCTCCGCGATATTGGTGACATTCGGCGAGAGCTTCACCATCAGATGTTTGTGATAGACTTCACGGACGGCCGTCACCACCTGTTCGATGCCGGAACATGTCACGCCGAACGCCATTCCACCCTGTTTCACATTAGGGCATGAGACGTTAAGCTCGATAGCCGGAATATCTTCGAGTGCATCGATTTTTGCGGCAGCGGTGACATAATCGTCTATGTTTGAGCCACTTACGTTGACGAGCACATTAGTGTCGAAATGCCTGATTCTCGGATAAATCGCTTCAATGAAATAATCAACGCCTTTGTTTTGGAGTCCGACGCAGTTGAGCATTCCCATTGGCGTTTCAGCCATTCTTGGGTAAGGATTTCCCTCACGGTGATGTAAGGTGGTGCCTTTAACTATAATGCCGCCAAGTTCGGAAAGGTCAACAAAATCAGCATATTCCTCACCGTAGCCGAATGTCCCCGACGCTGTCATGACGGGGTTTTTGAGGGTCAGACCCTTCAGTTTTATCTCAGTCTTTACCATAGCAGCCTCTCAATATTAAAAACAGGACCTTCCTTACACACGCACAGATTGCCTTCCTTGGTGTTTTCGACGCAGCACAGACAGGCGCCTATGCCACATGCCATCTGGTTTTCGAGAGACACCTCGCACCAGATGCCTTTTTCTCTTGCGACCTTTGCCACTGCTTTCATCATAGGCATCGGACCGCAAGCGTATATCTTATTGATTTTCATAGTATTCCAGAGGCTATGCTCCGTCACGAAGCCTTTCTCTCCCATCGAGCCGTCGTTGGTGGTGATGAACACGTCGCCCTCGTTGCGGAAACGTTCTAACAGCATCAAGTCCGATTGTGTGCGACCTCCTAACAGGAAATTTATGTTTTGCAAATAATTGCATTTTTTTGCAAAATATAACAACGGCGCGATTCCGATGCCACCACCCACCAGCAACACGTTATCGTCCTTACCAGGCATGGTGAATCCGTTGCCAAGAGGCAGCACCACGTTCACCGTCGCCCCGACAGGAAGAGCACAGAGTTTGGTTGTCCCTTCATGCTTCTCCTGAATCAGAAGGTCGATAGTATTGCTCTGATAATCAACGTTGTGAATGGATATCGGACGACGCAGATACGCCTTCTCACAGCCATCGACACGCACATTGACGAACTGGCCGCCGCGAATCTCCGGCAGTGGCATGTCGCTTTTCAGTCTCAGCAATGCCGCCCGAGGAAACGACTGCTTTTCGGTTACGATGAAATCAATAATTTTCTTCATATAATCAATACGTCATTTCGACTGTAGCGGAGCGGAATGGAGACCTGAACTTGCGAAAGCATTCACCTCTGGTGAATAAATCTCATTCAATTATTTGAGATTTCTCGACTCCACTACGTTTCGCTCGAAATGACGAGTATGTAGTTACACCTTCTTCGGTTTCTTTGTTGACTTTGTCGCCGGAGCGGCAGCTGCTTTCACGTTTTCTTTTACTGCTGCCTTCGGAGCTGCTTTCTTTGCAGGGCTCTTCTTCACCTCTTTCTTCTCAGCTGGTGCTTCCTCAGCCTTCTCCTCTTTCTTGTCTTCTACAGTGAAATCGAGGATGCCTTTGTCGTTAAGAAGCTGATACCACTGAAACACTTTTTTCATATCTGATTGATACACAGCGTCTTCGTCGTATTCAGGCAACACGAGCAAAAACTTCTCTCTCAACTCGACTGGTGATGCTTTCTTTGGGTCAAAATCAAGTTTGTCACCTATTTTCTCATGGATGCTCATGAAGACTTCTTTCAGAGGCTTGTCCTCACCTGTCGTGAAGATGCTGATTTCCTCGAGGGAGCTGATTTTATCGTTTGCGAAAGCAGGGATGCGCTTTCCATCGATCAATGACTCAACAATAAGTTTTCCTCCACCGTTTGTCGTGATGAGGAAAAGACCCGGTTTGCCAGAAATGGCTACAACTTTACTTAAATCCATAGTTTACTTTTCTAAATTTATCTGGTTTATAACGTAATTTTCAAATTTTAATTATTAAACGACTGCAAATCGGTCAGACGTTTGTACACACCGCCTTTTTCAATCAGTTCTTCGTGTTTGCCGCGTTCCACAATCTGTCCTTTCACCATAACGAGAATCTCGTCGGCATTCTGAATCGTCGACAGACGGTGTGCGATAACGATTGATGTACGGTTTGTCATGACCTTGGAAAGTGCTTCTTGCACTAGGCGTTCCGATTCTGTGTCAAGCGATGATGTGGCCTCATCCAAAATCAAAATAGGAGGATTTTTCAACACCGCTCTTGCGATGCTTATCCTCTGTCGCTGTCCTCCCGAGAGATTCATTCCACGGTCGCCGATAACGGTGTCGTAGCCGTCTTCCATCTCCATGATAAAGTCGTGTGCATTGGCTATTTTCGCCGCCTCGATGACAGCCTCGCGTGTGGCGTGCTCGAGTCCGAACGCTATATTATTAAATACGGTGTCGTTAAACAGTATGCTTTCCTGCGATACTATGCCCATCAGGCCGCGCACGTCGCTGATCTTGAAGTCGCGTATATCGGTGCCGTCGATGAGGATATGGCCTTCGCTGACATCGTAGAATCGCGGCAACAGGTCGACCAAGGTGGATTTTCCGCCGCCGCTTTCGCCAACAAGAGCTATCATCTTGCCTTTCGGGATGGTCAGGTTGATGTTATGCAGCACGTTGACTTCGTTGTAATGGAAGCTCACATTACTATATATAATGGAGTCCTTGAAATCAGGAAGCTCGAGTGCGTCTTGTTTTTCAACGATAACCTCTTCAGCGTCAAGCACTTCGAAGATACGGTCGGCTGATGCCATGCCTTTCTGCAGGCTGTAGAAACCTTGCGAGAACGACTTGGCAGGCGAGATAATCTGAGAAAACACCACTATATAAGCGATGAAATTAGCCGCTGTGATGCTCGATACCGCCTCAGGATTTTGGGCTGCATCCAAAATAAGGGTGGCACCGAACCATATCACGATGGAGATGATGATAGACGAAAGGAACTCGCTCATCGGAGAGCTGAGGTCACGCTTACGGTTCACGTACTTTATCACTCTAGTGTAAAGACCGTTCTGTTCGTTGAATTTCTCGCTTGAATAGCCGATGGCGTTGAAAGCCTTGATGATACGCAGCCCGCCTATTGTTTCCTCAATGGTGGCAAGCATCCCGGCAAATCGGTTCTGCCCGTCAAGGGAGTCTTTCTTCAATGATTTTCCAATCCAGCCGATGATGAGACCGCCGATTGGGAGCAGCAGCACCACAAACAAGGTCAGACGCCAGCTCACGCCCAGCATATAGGCGAAATAAGCCAAAATGGTGATCGGCGACTTGATGAAAGTGTCGAGATAACTGATGATAGACACCTCGATTTCCTGGACATCGGTGGTGATTCGCGCCATGATGTCGCCTTTCTTATGTTTGCTGTAGAACGACAGCGGCAAAATCATGATCTTCTTGTACAAATCGTTGCGGATATCCTTGATGGTGCCGGCACGTGCCCCGACCATGAAATAAAGTGCAAAATATGTTGTTATGTTTCGCAGGAAGAATGCTATCACAAGAAGCAAGCAGATGAAAACCAACGCTGTAGACTGGCCTTTCAGGATGATGATATAACTCACGTAATAGTCGAGCATAGCCAGCAAAGAGTCGGTATCAAGGGCAAATTCAGGCTTGACCGTGGTGAGGTTTTCCGGATTGAACAGGAGGTTCAAAAACGGCACTATCATCGAGAACGAGAACAGCGAGAACACTATGGCCAAAATATTGAACACTATGTTCATCAAGATGCTGAACCAGTACGGCTTGACATAATGCAATATCCTGCGGAAATTTCTTTTTTTATCCATTTCTCTACATTTTAGAAATTAAAGCCGGTGTAATTTTCCGGTGTGATGGCGTGCATCTCTTTCTTAACCGTCTCATTTACGGGCAGTTGGTCAATAAATGCGTCAATCGACTCGCGTGTCACCTTCTCGTTGGTGCGTGTGAGTCCTTTCAATAGCTCATAAGCGCCCTCCACCTGCTCGCGGCGAAGGATTGTCTGTATGGCTTCTGCCACGACGGCGTAGTTGTTTTGTAGGTCGGCGCGAAGCTTTGCCTCATTAAGAATAAGCTTCTCCAAACCCTTTGACAATGAGGCTGTTGCAATCAGAGTATGCGCCAGCGGCACTCCGATGTTACGTGTCACCGTCGAATCGGTGAGGTCGCGTTGCATGCGGCTGATAGGGAGCTTGCGGCTGAGGTGCTCGAAGATGGCGTTGGCCATTCCGAGGTTGCCTTCAGCGTTCTCGAAATCTATCGGGTTGACCTTGTGCGGCATAGCTGACGAGCCCACCTCGCCTGCTTTGATCTTCTGTTTGAAGTAGTCCATCGAGATGTAGAGCCAGATGTCGCGTGACAAGTCAATCAATATGGTGTTGACACGTTTGATGGCGTCGAAATACTCGGCCATAGTGTCGTAATGCTCAATCTGCGTTGTCGTTTCCTGACGTTTCAGTCCAAGTTTCTTGCTGAATCTGGCAGCGAAGAGCTTCCAGTCGAACTGCGGATAAGCCACTTTATGTGCATTCATGTTGCCTGTGGCACCGCCGAACTTGTTCTCAAATGGCAGACGTTTCAACTCATCCAATTGATTTTCAAGACGTTCGACGAAGACATATATCTCTTTTCCGAGATGTGTAGGGCTTGCAGGCTGTCCGTGTGTGTGTGCCAGCATCGGCACGTCGCGCCATTCTTCGGCAAGTTCGCGTAAGCGGTTGACAATCTTCTCAATAGCAGGCAACACAAGCTCACGGTTAGCCTCTTTCATGGTGTAAGGCACCGCACTGTTGTTGATATCCTGCGAAGTCAGTCCGAAATGGATGAACTCCTTGTATTGGCCGAGGTTCATCTCGTCGAAACGGCGTTTAAGAAAATACTCGACAGCTTTAACGTCGTGGTTTGTAGTCTTCTCTATCTCTTTAATCTCTTGAGCGTCAGCGACTTTGAAGTTTTTGACGATATTTCTTAGCTTGCGGAAATACTTCGGGTCAAAATCTTTGAGTTGCGGCAGAGGCAGCTGGCAAAGTGCGATAAAATACTCCACCTCCACCATCACTCTGGCGCGGATCAGTCCAAATTCCGAAAAATACTCATCAAGACGCTCAACTTTCCTGCGATAGCGACCGTCAATAGGCGAAATAGCTGTTAATTCCGATATATTCATTTCAAATAGTCATTGTCTTTCAAATTTGCAAAGATATGAATAAATCTTATATAAAATAAAAATAATTTCACAAATCTGCAAAGGCAATCTTTTCTATTTGATTTTCAAAACATTATATTATACGATTTTTAATAATAATTCTTTAAATTCTTCATATCAACGCCTTGTTTTTCCGCCGATATGATGATTTTATCGTAAGCCGTCTTGTCGTAAGGCAGTTTCTTCGAAAGAATCCAACATTTTGATTTTCTTTTGTTTGACAAGGCCACGATTCCAGCTGTTTCGTCATAGTCGATGACGAGGTATCTTTTGCGCCACAGCCCTTTTCGGATGATCAAATAGTTTTTTCGCATTCTAAAAACGAATTTTCCATGATAGCATCTGGTCAATTTACGGCTTATCTCGTCAATTGCGACATAAACCAAATCAAACGTATTATCTTGCGTAACAGACAGATACATAAACACATCAAGTTTTTCAAAGAGACTTCTCTCCAGGGTTCGGGCGACCTCATACCATTTCTCCGACACGCCGGAATATGACATCGGCATGAGCGGATTATTCATATAATCAGCTAACATAATTAAATAATTTTTAGGAACGATTTTTGGGAAAAAATTGCTTTTTGGCAAATATTAACATGAAGAAAATTCTCCACTAACAATGTTGCAAAGATATGAAAATTTTTTGTAATTTCGCACCATAAAAATTTAATTTTTTAAAAGATAGTAAAATTTAACATAAATCATTGATAATCATGAAGTACGATGTCATTGTAATAGGTAGCGGTCCTGGCGGTTATGTGGCTGCTATCAGAGCTTCGCAGCTCGGAAAGAAGGTTGGAGTGGTTGAAAAAGCTGAAATCGGCGGCACATGCCTCAACTGGGGTTGCATCCCGACCAAGGCTCTTTTGAAGAGCGCGGCTGTCTACACATATATGCAACATGCTGAGAATTACGGCATTAAGCTCGAAGGCGAAGTCCATCCCGACATGGAGGCCGTGGTGGCTCGCAGCCGTGGCGTGGCTGACGGCATGAGCAAGGGTGTGCAATACCTATTTAAAAAGAACAACGTGGAACTGATTCCAGGTCTTGGCTCACTCACAGCCAACAAGACAGTGAAAGTCGTCGACGCTGAAGGAAACGCCACGGAATACGAAGCCGACCACATCATCCTGGCTACAGGCTCGAGAGTGCGTCAGCTGCCGGCAATGCCTATCGACGGCAAGAAAATCATCAGCTACCGTCAGGCTTTGGTGCTCGACAAGCTTCCGGAATCCATGGTGGTTGTCGGCTCAGGTGCCATCGGCTCGGAGTTTGCGTTTTTCTTCACCTCGATGGGCGTCAAGGTGACATTGGTGGAGTTCCTGCCAAACGTAGTGCCTAACGAGGACGAAGAGGTCTCGAAGCAGGTCGAGCGTTGCTTCAAGAAGCTGAAGATGACAGTGATGACAGAGGCTTCCGTCACCAACGTCGACACCACAGGCGAGAAATGCGTGTGCACCATCAGCACCAAGAAAGGCGAGAAAGTCGTGGAGGCTGACATCGTTCTCTCAGCTGTCGGCGTGCAGACCAACCTCGAAGACTTGGGTCTCGAGAACCTCGGCATCGCCAGCGAACGCGGCAAAATCATCGTCGACGACTACTATCGCACCAACGTGGAAGGCGTATACGCCATCGGCGACATCGTTCACGGACCGGCATTGGCACACAAGGCATCACACGAGGCTATCATCTGCGTGGAGAAGCTCTGCGGCATGAATCCTAAGCCATTGAACTACAACAATATACCAGGTTGCACATACATCACCCCTGAGATTGCGTCGGTGGGCTTGAGCGAAGCGAAAGCCCTCGCAGCAGGCTATGAAGTGAAGATCGGCAAGTTCCCGTTCACAGCATCAGGAAAAGCCGCTGCGGCAGGCAACAAAGACGGTTTCATCAAGGTGGTGTTCGACGCCAAGACCGACAAATGGCTGGGCTGCCACATGGTGGGCGAAAACGTCACCGAAATGGTCGCCACAGCAGTGCTGGCACGTGAACTCGGAGCCACAGGACGTGACATCATAGAGAACATCTTCCCTCATCCAACAATGTCGGAAGCCATCATGGAAGCTGCAGCCGCAGCATACGGAGAGGTGGTTCATCTGTAATCGAATGGACAACAAAAAGATTTTTTTGGTACTCCAGATTGTCATCTTGGCAGTCGGACTGGCCGCCATAGCGGCGTGTATCGTCGGCATCAAGGCTTTGAAGATTGCCGAGAGCAGACCCGTATCGCTTGAGCAGATACAGCTTCGCAGCAACGACATCGAGTTCACCGAGGACATCACCTTCGCTGGCGAACGAGTGCCACTTGAGATGTTCAACATCCGCGAACGTTATGAGCGCGAACTGCTGTCGACATGCTATTTCCACAGCAACACCATGCTGCTGGTGAAACGCTCGTCACGCTGGTTTCCAGTGATAGAGCCTATTCTGGCACAATACGGCATCCCTGACGATTTCAAATACTTATGCGTGGCGGAGAGCACCCTCACCAATGCCGTGTCACCAGCCGGTGCAGTGGGCTTCTGGCAGTTTATTGAGAAAACAGGCAGAGAATACGGCCTTGAGATCAATAAAGAAGTCGATATGCGCTACAACGTGGAGCTCGAGACAGAGGCCGCATGCCGTTATTTCCTGAAATCGTACGATATTTACCACAACTGGACGCTGGTGGCAGCATCATTCAACGCAGGGACGACACGACTCAACAAATTTCTGAAAGAACAAAAAGTGCATTCCTACTACGACTTGCTGATGGCCGACGAGACAGAGCGTTATATCTTCAGGATTCTGGCTTTCAAGACCATCCTCAGCAACCCGGAGAAATATGGCATTTACGTAAGTAAAAATCTTGAGTATCAGCCATTCAAATACAAGACCGTCATCGTCGACAAAAGCGTCGACAGCTGGGCTGATTTTGCTCTCGAGCATGACATAACATACAAACTCCTCAAGATTTTCAACCCATGGCTGAGAGCCAAGTCATTGAAAGTCAAGAAGGGAGATGTTTACGAGATAAAGATTCCCAAACGGCCGTTCAACCTCACTGCAGATTATTGCAACGAGGCGACGGGCGGCTACATCATGAATTTTGAAAACGACAGTATCATTGAGGATTTGAATTAAAATTGATGGCTGAGAAAGAAAGAAATATTGCCGAAGACGAATACATCGAGATTTACGGGGCGCGTGAGAACAACCTGAAAAACATAGACTTACGCATCCCGCGCGACAAGCTCGTGGTGATAACGGGACTAAGCGGTTCCGGCAAGTCGTCATTGGCTTTCGAGACGATCTACGCCGAAGGTCAACGCCGGTATATGGAGTCGTTCTCGGCCTATGCACGCCAGTTCATCGGCAGCATGGAACGCCCTGACGTCGATGAGATAAGAGGCCTCTCCCCTGTCATTTCAATAGAACAGAAATCGGTGAACCGCAACCCGCGCTCGACAGTGGGAACCATCACTGAGATCTACGACTTCATGCGACTGCTCTACGCACGCGCCGCCATACCTTATTCATATAATACAGGCGAAAAGATGGTGCGTTACTCGGAAGAGCAGATCACCGGCATGATTTTCTCACAATACAACAATAAAAGGGTCAATATCCTGGCACCAGTGGTAAGAGGCAGAAAAGGTCATTACCGCGACCTGTTTGAACAAATCAGGCAGCAAGGATATATGAAAGTTCGTGTCGACGGGGAAATACGGGAAATTGTCTTTGGCATGCAGCTCGACAGATACAAAACCCATGATATTGAGATAGTTATCGACCGGATTATTGTCTGTGACGATATAAAAGAGCGTATCGTAAAGTCGGTTGAGACAGCATTTCGTCGGGGCAAAAACATGATGATGGTACAAGAAGACGGCACCACTGATGTACGATATTTCAGCAAGCTTTTGATGTGTCCGACGACCGGCATCGCATACCAAGACCCAGAGCCTAACACTTTCAGTTTCAACTCGCCTTATGGTGCGTGTCCGAAATGCAACGGCCTCGGCACCATCATACAGGTCGACATGAACAAGATCATCCCCGACCCGAGTCTGAGCTTGAAGAAAGGCGGCCTGGCACCTCTGGGAGAGTACAAAAACAACAGCGTTTTCAGCCAACTTGAGGCGATAGGCACACGTTACGGATTCACACTCGACACGCCAATCAGCGAGATTCCGGAAAATGCCATGAGCATCATTTTGTATGGAAGCAGCGAGTCGTTCACCGTCACAAGGGAATATCTCGGCACGTCGTCAACATATTCGTCGCCGTTTGAGGGCATCGTCAACGTCATCAGAAAGATGAGCGAGGACAACGCTCCGGCATCCATCCTGAAATGGGCCAACAGCTTCATGAACGAGGTGGAATGTCCTGAGTGTCAAGGACAAAGACTCAAAAAAGAGGCTCTTTATTTCCGCCTTAACGGGAAAAACATTGCCGAGTTGGCGAACATGGATGTCAACGCACTCTCGAAGTGGCTCGACGAGCTTCCGAAGCATCTCGACGAGAAACAGAAAGAGATCTCGCACGACATCTTAATAGAAATAAAGAAAAGAATCAGTTTCCTGCTCAACGTGGGCATCGATTATCTGAGCATGAACCGACCGGCGAAGAGCCTCTCGGGAGGCGAGTCACAGCGAATTCGTCTCGCCACACAGATAGGCTCCCAGTTGACAGGCATCTTATACATCCTTGACGAGCCTTCTATCGGTTTGCATCAGCGTGATAATCATAGACTTATAGAGTCATTGAAGGAGTTGCGCGACATTGGCAACAGCATCATAGTGGTGGAGCATGACAAAGACACGATGCTCGCCGCCGACCATATCATCGACATAGGTCCCGGAGCTGGCGTGAATGGCGGAAACATAGTGTTTGAAGGCACTCCCAAGGAGGCGATGCATGGGAAAGGCCTCACCTGCGACTATCTCAGAGGAAAGAAACGTATAGAAGTGCCCGCCACACGAAGAAAGCCATTCGAAGGCCAACACCTCAAACTGTATAACGCCAGCGGTCATAACCTAAAGAACGTCGATCTGGACCTTCCATTGGGCGTAATGATTTGTGTCACAGGCGTTTCGGGCTCGGGTAAGTCATCGCTCATCAACGAGACGCTCTACCCTATCCTGAGCAAGCATTTCTACCGTTCGGAGAAGAACCCGTTGCCATACGAACGCATCGAAGGCCTTGAATTTATTGACAAAGTCATCGAGATAGACCAGGCTCCTATCGGCAAGACGCCACGTTCCAACCCGGCGACATACACCAAGGTGTTCGACGAAATAAGAAAACTGTACGGTGAGCTGCCAGAATCGAAGATAAGAGGCTACAAGTCGGGACGTTTCTCGTTCAACGTGAAAGGCGGTCGCTGCGAGACATGCCAAGGTGCCGGAGTGCGTGTCATCGAGATGAACTTCCTGCCCGACGTGCAGGTGCAGTGCGAGACATGCCAAGGCAAACGCTACAACCGCGAGACTCTGGAGGTCCGTTTCAAGGGCAAGTCGATTAACGACGTGCTGAATCTGACCATCGACGAGGCTGTGACATTCTTCGAGAATTTCCCATCTATCCTTCAGAAAATCAAGACGTTACAGGATGTGGGATTGGGCTATATCACTTTAGGGCAGCCATCAACCACACTGTCAGGAGGCGAGGCACAACGTGTGAAACTCGCGACAGAGTTGGCGAAACGTGACACCGGGAAGACGCTTTACATCCTCGACGAGCCAACCACAGGCTTGCATTTCGAGGACATCAAGGTGCTGATGGAAGTGCTCAACAAGCTCGTCGACAAAGGCAACACAGTGCTCATCATCGAGCACAACATGGATGTCATCAAAATGGCGGATTACATCATCGACATGGGTCCTGAAGGCGGCGAGAGAGGCGGCATGATACTCGGCCAGGGCACGCCTGAAGAGATTGTGAAAAACAAGGTCGGCTACACCTCCAAATATCTCAAAGCGGAATTATAATCTATTGATTATCTCAGTCTTATCTCTTGTCCTATTGACAACACAGAGTTCTCGTCAAGGCCGTTCATCTTGAACAGGCGGTCGAGTTTTATTGCATAGAGTCGCGACACCTGACGCAGCGTCTCACCTTGCTGAATCTTATGATAATTATAGCCTTGCGGGGCTTTGCGGCGTTTCGGACCGATGTACAGCACCTCGCCCTCAGTAAAAGTCTTCTTACTGCCGAGGTCGTTATACTTAACCAATTGATACTCAGCGATTCTTAGTTCTTTAGCGAGTGATGCCAGCTCGTCGCCTTCTTTTGTCATGACGAATTTCACACCGAAGTTTTCGCGAATATAATGATGGTCAGGAGTCATGCCGACGACAGGACATTCGGCCAGCACAGGCACTATTGCCACCACCGCGTTCGGCTTCACTTTCTTGACCTTCACTTTTTTGACTTTCTCCTTTTTGACCTTCTCTTTTTTGACTTTCTCAGGTTTTTCAGGATTTGGCTCTTCTACCTTAGGCTCTTCTTGCTTGGTTTCTTTCTTTTTGCATTTGAATTTGCCGCTCACCACCATCTGGTCGTACTTCTGCAGGTCGTACGTCTCGATGAGGTTTATAAGCACGTTGGCATACGTTGGAAGTGTAGCGTAGCCGGCTTTTTTCAGACCTTTAGCCCATGCTTTGTAGTCTGTGATTTTCAGGTTGAAAAGTGCGGTATAGCGGGTATTGTTTTTCAGAAATTTCGAGTGGTCGTGGAACGATTCCTCGGCGGTTTTATACACACGGAAGCATTCTTTCGGGGCGTCGTCGTCTTGCCGCATCGTCTTGCCTTTCCAGTCGTTGTGGCATTTTATTCCGAAATGGTTGTTGCCTACGGTGGCGAGCCGGCTTGTGCCATTACCCGACTCCAGGATGCCCTGCGCCAATGTTATCGAGGCAGGAATCTTGTTTTTTATCATCTCGCACATCGCTATATTCTTATATTTTTCAATATAATCGAGTGTGATTTTCTGTTTTTGGCCGTTTTGCGCCAACAAACCGAAACTGTTGATAATCAGCAGCACAAGGATAATATGTCGGATTTTTCCTGCCATTTTCAATTGATAAAACGTGTAAAATTACAAAAATTATATGAATTGGTTATAAATTTTTTCAAAAAAATCGGCTTAATTTATTACTATAAATTATTTTTTGTATCTTTGCAGATTGTTCGTCATTCCGAGCGGAACGAAGTGTGGTCGAGGAATCACAGCTTTTCAATTGATTCCGCATCATTAAGATGCCCGTGATTTCTCCATTACGCTACGCTTCAGTCGAAATGACAGATCGAATGATATTGAAAATGAATTGTGACATTATAAAGAAATATTTTCCAGATCTGACTGAGGCGCAAATGACTCAGTATGAACAGCTTGCGCCGCTTTACGAGGACTGGAACAGCAAAATAAACCTGATTTCGAGGAAGGACATGGACAGTTTTTACGAGCATCATGTCCTGCATTCGCTGGCTATTGCGAAATATTTCGAGTTGTTGCCAGGAATGAAAGTCCTTGACATCGGCACAGGCGGCGGTTTTCCCGGAATACCGTTGGCGATAATGTTTCCTCAGACCAAGTTTTTGCTTGTCGACAGCATCGGAAAGAAGATAAAAGTGGTTCAGAATGTCATCGAAAAGATTGGTTTACAGAATGTTACAGCCATCCAAGAACGTGCCGAGAACATCAGGGAGAAGTTCGATGTGATAGTGAGCCGTGCCGTGACGCAGCTCCCCGACTTTGTGAAATGGTGCAACAACAAGCTGCGTGTCACCAACGACATCGAGGCGGGCGGGATATTATATTTAAAAGGTGGCGACATCGAGGAAGAGCTTAGAAACGTGCCGAAAAACTGGAAACGCAAGAGCACTTCTATCACGAGATGGTACGCGGAGCCTTATTTTGTTGAAAAATATGTAATTCATCTTTTTTAGTTCATAAAGTTTATAAAGTTCATAAAGTTCGTAAAGTTTAGAAAGTTTAAAAGTTTATATAGTTTATATAGTTTATATAGTTTAAAATTTAATTAATAAAAAAATGAAAAAATTATTCCTATCAGTGCTGTTTGTTGCCGCAATGGCAATCAGCAGTTTCGCACAGCAGGTCATGCCATGCCCGATGGACCCGAATGTCCGCATCGGCAAACTTGACAACGGATTGACTTATTACATCCGTCACAACGAGAAACCATCAGGACGCGCCGATTTCTACATCGCACAGAAAGTCGGTTCGGTGTTGGAAGAAGAGAGCCAACGCGGTCTCGCCCACTTCCTTGAGCACATGGCATTCAACGGAACGACGAACCTCCCAGGCATGACGCTCCGCGAGTATCTCCAGAGCCGTGGCATCAAATTCGGTGAGAACCTCAACGCAGGCACCGGCATTGACCAGACAGTGTACATGATCACCAATGTCCCTACCGACATCCCTGGTTTGGTCGACACATGCCTGCTCATTCTCCACGACTGGTCGAGCTTCATCGCCCTTGAAGAGGCTGAGATCGACAACGAACGTGGCGTGATCCTTGAAGAGCTCCGCACACGCGAAGACGCCAGCGAGCGTATCATGAAGGAGATTCTTCCTATCATGTATCCTAACAGCCCATACGCAAACCGTCTGCCAGGCGGACTTCCGGAAGTCGTCGCCAACTTCGAGTATCAGACACTTCGCGACTACTACCACAAATGGTATCGTCCTGACCTTCAAGGACTTATCATCGTCGGTGATGTCGATGTCGACGCTATTGAGACACGTATCAAAGAGATGTGCGCTGACATCCCGACACCTGTCAACCCAGCACCGAGACCACAGTTCATGATCGAAGACAACGACGAGCCTATCGTCGCCATCGCATCAGACCCTGAGGCTACAAACTACAGAGTGAACCTGTATTACAAACAGGAAGCCACTCCAGACTCGTTGAAGAACGACATCAATTATTGGATTGCACAATATATGCTGGCTATCGTCTCCGAGATGGAAATCAACCGTCTGCAGGAACTCGTCCAGAAGCCAAACCCACCGTTTGTCTATGGATATAGCTACTATTCAAGCTATTATATCGCACCTACCGAGGATGCGTGGACAAGCATGGCTATGGCTAAAGACGCAGCCGGCATCGACGAGGCACTCACAGCCCTCGTGACAGAAAACAAACGCATGCAGCAGTACGGCTTCACAGCATCGGAATATGAGAGAGCCAAAGCTGACTTCATGAAACGTATTGAGAGCCAATACAATGAGAGAAACAACACAGAAAACAGCAACTACGTCGACGCATGCCTCAACAACTTCCTCAGCAATGAGCCGATGATGGGCATCGAGACAGAATACGCCATGTATCAGCAGATTGTTCCGAACCTCCCATTGGAAGTCATCAACATGATGGCGCAGCAGCTCATCCCTGAAAACAACCTCGTCATCACTGTGACAGCACCTAAGAAAGAAGACGAAGTGCTTCCAACAAGAGAAGACATCTTGAACTTCTACAACGCTGCCAACGCCATCGAGGTCGAGCCATACCAGGAAGAAGTGTTCGACGGCCCTATCGTTCCAAACATGCCTAAGCCAGGCAAGATCAAGAAAGAAGCCGACATGCCAGAATTCGACGCCAAGGTGTTGACGCTTAGCAACGGCATGAAGGTCTACTACAAGAAGACCACCTTCAAAGAAGACGAGATCCGTTTCACAGCCAACAGCTGGGGCGGCCTCTCATCACTCAAACAAGAAGACTTCATCACATTGTCGAACCTCGGCGATGTCATCACACTTGGCGGCGTGGGCAACTTCAGCGCAACCGACCTTCCTAAGGTTCTCGCAGGCAAGAAAGTGCGCGTGACACCTTACATCGGCAACTACAGTGAAGGCATGAGCGGCAACTGCTCGCCAAAAGACCTCGAGATCATGATGCAGCTCATCTATTTGTATTTCACAGCACCTCGCGCCGACGAAGAGGCATTCCAGTCATACGCCCAGCGTGCCAAGGCAGCCCTTGTAAACCAAGAGCTTAACCCAATGACCACATTCTCCGACTCTTTGATAATGGTGCTCTACAACAACCATCCGCTCCGCATCAGAACCAAAGCAGCCGACATCGACAAGATCGATTACGCCAAGGCTATGGATATGTATAAACAGTGCTTCGCTGACCCGAAAAACTTCACATTCTATTTCGTTGGCAACATCGACGAAGAGACTTTCAAGCCATTGGTTGAACAATATCTCGCATCATTGAAGAAAGGTAAAGGCAAGAACGACTGGAAAGACATAGGTCTCGGCATTTCTGAAAAGGACGTCATCTGCCATTATGAAAAAGAGATGCAGAACCCTAAAGTCACTATCTATATGACTATCAACGGATTGATGGAATACAACTATCGCAATATCATCTACATGGACGTACTCGGCGAAGTTATGGACATCTACTACACACGCACTATCCGTGAGGAAGAAGGCGGCACATACGGCGTCGGCGTTTACGGCACAGTCAATGATAAGCCGAAAGACGCATATATGTTCCTCATCGCATTCGACACCAACCTCGATATGTACGAGAAACTCATGGGCAAGGTCCGTGACGGCTTGAACGATGTCGCCACCAACGGCCCGGCTCAGGAAGATTTGTCGAAAGTCGTTGAAAATCTTTACAAGAAACGTGCTGAGAACAAGGAAGAAAACAGCTTCTGGATCAGCGCCATGTCGGATTTCGTCGAGGATAACATCAACATCGACGCTGAGTTCGACGCTATCGTGAAGAGCATCACTCCTCAGAC
>CADAFC010000034.1 GCA_902787095.1 uncultured Bacteroidia bacterium | reverse complement strand
GATGCTGCCACAAGGCACAGAGGCTGAGTCAATTGTTGTCGAACTCTCTGATTTTCAAGAGATTGAAGGCAATGTAAACCTCTTTCCATATCAGCCTTCGAGAATGACAGGCGACAATGAAAAAAGAGATTTGGTGGTAAACGAGGCAGTATATGCTTCAAAGAGCGTGTATCCTGCTGATAATCATGGTGTTGTGATGACTCAATACAAAAATGGATATGGCTTTGCCTTGGCATCATTTACTCCAGTTCAATACATCCCATCGGAAGGCAAGGTGATGTATGCTAAAACAGCGAAAGTGCGTGTAAACACTAAGGCTTCGAGAGCTGACCACAGGGCGATGCTTTGGGCTACTCCTGAGGTGAAAAACGTTGTTAGACGTCTTGCCCAGAACCCTGAGATGGTCGAAACATACCAGACAAGAGGCCGCGAGGTGAACGCTTACGACCTGCTTATCATCACCACATCGGAGTATGTGGATGCTTACAGCGAGTATCGTGAGTATTATAATTCCATCGGAATGCGTAACAGAATCGTCACAGTATCAGAGATTTACGCTAACACGACAGGTATCGACAACCAGGATAAGATTCGTAACTACATCATTCAGGAATACCAGAACAACGGTATCTCAATGGTGGTGTTGGGCGGCGATGTCGACCTCGTGCCTTACCGCGGTTTCTACTGCTATGTGACCTCTGGCGGCGGCAACCAG
The DNA here is from genome assembly GCA_902787095.1 of uncultured Bacteroidia bacterium. GTDB lineage: Bacteria > Bacteroidota > Bacteroidia > Bacteroidales > F082 > Limimorpha. Next base: position 18,314 of record CADAFC010000034.1, on the reverse strand, counting down.
GAAAGCAACAGCATACCGGCAGACCTTTATTATGCTGGCCTTGACGGAACATGGAACGACAACGGCAACAACCGCTGGGGTGAGCCAGGCGAGGACGACCTCTATCCTGAAATCGGCATCAGCCGTATGTCGTTTAACAACGCCACCGACCTTCAGAATATGATTCATAAGACCCTGTCGTATCAGCAGACACCAGTGCTCGGCGAGTTCCAAAAGGTGATTTTGGCAGGTGAGCATCTCTATGATAACCCTACATCAAACGGCTCGGACTATCTCGAGCTCCTTATCGGACTTCATGATGACAACGGTTACACGACTCTCGGATATCCAGAGACTTACGATTTCACAAAGCTCTATGAGGAACAAGGTAACTGGAGCGGTTCGTTGCTGAAACAGGCCATCAACGCAGGCACAAGTTACGTGCACCATGACGGTCACGCCAACACAGGTTATGTGGCAGGTTGGTATGGCATCTCAAACCTTGAGAAGATGGTGAAAATCCAGAATTTTGCTGTCGCCGTCATCGGAAACTCGCGTTACGGCTGGTTTAACGAGGGTCAGACTGAGGGCCCTGGCGCACACCTCGAAAGAGAGATGACCGACGCACAGTGGGCTGACCGCATAGGATGGCTCAGCGTGGCTCATGCAATAGGAAAATGCGAGACGGCACCTTGGGTGACAGCTCCAGGACAGTGGGAGGAAGGCGCACTCCGCTGGAACTTCTACGACATGAACATCCTCGGCGATGGCGCAGTCAACGTGTGGCTCGACGAGCCTATGACAGCCAACGTCGACGCTCCATCACAGGTCATCGTAGGCACACAATCGATAGAGGTGACTATAACCGATAACAACGGCAACCCGTTGAAGAACTATCGTTGCCTTATCTACATGGACGGCGAAGTTATCGCAATGGGCAGCACCGATGATAACGGTGTGGCTGTGATAGTGTTTAATGGCGGTCTGCAGGCTGTGGGTAACATGATAATGAAGGTCTCTGGCGTCAACTCATATCCTCAGGATGTGGAAATGCAGAGCGTGCCAAGCAACACACCATACGTGGTCTATGAGAGCTATGCTTTGAATGGCGGCTCACAGATGGAATTTGACGGAAACTACAGCTTCAACATGACATTGGCTAACGTCGGCAGCGTCAACGCAAGCAACGTGACAGCCACAATAACAAGCGACAGCGAATATGTCACATTCAATGAGACTACTGAAAATGTCGGCAACGTGTCTGGCAATCAGAGCGTTACAATTGACAATGCCTTCGGCTTTTCCGTCAGCGACAATGTGCCGAACAATACGTTGGTAAGATTCAACATCACTTGCACCGATGGCACCGAGACATGGGAGAGCCACTTCGATGCAAGAATATATGCTCCTGAGTTTGTGATGGTTAGCGCAGTTTTGGAAACATCGACAGGTCAAGCTTTGAACCCCGGCGACAGCGGTACTGTGCATTTTACGCTGAAAAATAATGGTGGAGCAGCAGCACCTTCAGCAGTTTTCACAGTGTTCAACTCACATCCGGAGATCACCGTCAACACAACAGAATGGCATTATGACGCTATTGCCGCTGATGAGGAGTTTACAGCCGATATGGAATTCACTTTGAGCAATGAAGCGATAATCGGAGCCATGTATGAGTTGCCTTACGCAGCTTATTATGGAAATTATCTCTTGAACGATTCATATTACATCCAGGTAGGACAGTCGATGGAAGGCTTCGAGACTGGTGACTTGAGTGCATTCGATTGGCATTATCCAAGCGTTATCTACGCATGGGAAGTCACGACACAGAACCCATACGAGGGACAGTATTGCGCAAAGTCAACAAGCATTTCTGACGGTGAGACCACTTCGCTTTATATCAATGTGGAGGTTGAACAGGAAAGCGTTGTGAGCTTCTATTATAAAGTGTCATCAGAAAACAATTATGACAAGCTATACTTCAAGATTGACGGTAGTGAGAAAAACAACTGGTCGGGCGATGTGTCATGGGCTCAGGCTGCTTATGTTCTGACTCCTGGCTCACATGAGCTCAGATGGGAATACACAAAGGACGGCTCGGTGTCGAGCGGCAGCGACTGCGCCTGGATTGACAATATAGTGTTCCCTGCCTCGACAATTATCACCGATGTGGAGGAAGTTGTTGAAAGACATGATGTTATGGTTTATCCTAACCCTGCCAACAGCATGTTGAACATTGCTCTTGGCGATGCACAGACCGACATCATCATTTACAACAGCCTCGGCCAGATGGTAAAACGTGTTGAGATGGCATCAGGCGATGTCACAATCAACATCGAAGACCTCGATGCCGGCGTTTACTTCGTGAAAGCGAATGGCGATGTCACCAAGGTGATTAAGAGATAAATAGCCTTAATCACATTAAAGCGGCAACCCTAAAGGCTTTAAAGCCATTATGGCATTAAGGTCTTTAAGGCTGCCGCTTAATTTTTTAAGGTTTTTATCTTCTGTAACAAATAACCGAAAGCAAAATATAGAACAGAAATACGAAAGGTAACGCTGCTAACTTCATGATTATCACTGCAATAATGGCAAAGATAACTACGAAATAGCGGAGCATGTTGTCTTTGAACCTCAGATTTTTGATCTTAAATGAGAAAAATGGCACTTCGCTTATCATGAGCCAGCTGAAGATGGCTACCATGGCAAGCAGGAAATAGGGGCTCATCACCACTTGGTATACCATGGTGTCGTTTCCTATGCGGAAAAGCATGAACGGCAACGAGGCGATGAACAATCCTACCGCCGGCACCGGAAGCCCTATGAAATTGTGGCTCTGGCGTGTGTCGATGTTGAATTTCGCAAGTCTGACAGCCGCAAATGCCGCCAAGATGAAGGCAAGCATGGGGAAGAGGTTGACATTGTGAACCCACCAGCCGATGCCGCTCCTGCTCAGAAACCAAGCCACTATGAACGACGGCGCCACACCGAATGATACGACATCCGACAAAGAGTCCAACTCACCGCCGATGGGCGACTTGGCATCAAGGGCGCGAGCCGCAAAACCGTCGAGGAAATCGAAGACGGCGGCGACAAATATCATCGCCGAAGCCCATAAAATATGATTGTGACAGGTGAAAAGTATTGACACACAGCCGCTTAAAAGGTTGCAGCAGGTTATGGTGTTCGGGATGTGTTTTCTGATTGACATGGCCGTTAAATTTTTGCAAAAATAATAATTAATTTTTAAGTACAATAAATCAATATATTTTTTAATTTTGCAACCCCAAAATAACTGGTAAGAAATTATGAAGACAAAAACTTTGAAACTGGCGTTCTTGCTGGCGGTTTGCCTGTTTTCGCTCACTGTTGGCGCACAGCAGACATTGTCATTGCAGAACTGTCGTGACATGGCTCTTGACAACAACAACAATATCAAGATCCACGAAGAAAAGGTGAAAATGGCCGAGTACGACAAGAAAATCGCGTTTTCCAACTATCTGCCGAAGTTTACAGCGGAGGGCACTTACATGTATAACGAGAAAGCGATCCAGCTGTTGAGCGACGACAAAATCAACGCCATCAACACTGTGGGCTCGTCGATTCAGGGCAACATCAACGGTCACATTGACCCGATTATCCAATCACTGATGGAGAATCCGTATATGGCCTATATTATCAACCACAGCGAGACCCTCCAAAACCTTATCAACAACATGCACCACATCGGGGTGCTTGAGGCTCTCGACGCCATCGGACAGGAGATCACCAAGGAGTTTTACCTCGACACGCATAACGTGTACGCCGGCATGATAACGGTGCAGGAGCCTGTCTATGCTGGTGGTAAGATCCGTGCCTACAACAAGATGGCGCGTTATGCACAGGACCTCGCCCAGATGCAGCTCACTACCGAGCAACAGGAAGTGATTGTCGCCACCGACAAGGCATACTGGCAGATTGTGTCACTGGCAAACAAAGAGAAACTCACCGAAAACTATGTGGAGCTGCTCCGCACCATGTCGAACAACGTGGAGAAGCTCGTGGCTGAGGGCATGGCAACCAACGCCGACAAGCTCTCGGTGAAGGTGAAACTCAACGATGGCGAGCTCACACTGATAAAGGTGAAAAACGGTCTCGCACTATCCAAGATGCTGCTTTGCCAGAGCATTGGCTTACCTCTCGACAGTGACATCGTACTTGAAGACGAGCAACTTGAAGACGTGATAGTGCCTACTTACAGCAACGAATACACCGAAGAAGACATCATGAACAACCGTCCTGAGCTGCAGAGCCTGAAACTCGCGACACAGATATACGACAAGAAAGTGAACATCGCACGTTCCGACTTCCTGCCGACGGTGGCTGTCTTCGGAAATTATATCGTGACCAACCCATCGTGTTTCAACGGCTTCGAGAACAGTTCCGCGGCATGTACAACGTGGGCGGAGTCGCAAAGGTGCCGCTGTTCCATTTCGGCGAAGGCTACAACAAAGTTCGCAAAGCCAAGTCAGAAGCTACAATATACAAGCTGCAGCTCGAAGACACCAAAGAGCTGGTGATGCTTCAGGTAAGTCAGTATGAGAAACAGATAAAAGAGGCGGAACAGCGTCTGCAGATGACCACCGAGAAGATGTCGGATGCCGAGGAAAACCTGCGCATGGCGACGGTCGGCTTCAACGAGGGAATGATTCCTTCGTCGACACTCGAAGCAGCCCAGACATCGTGGATGCAGGCACATTCGGAGTACATCGACGCTAAAATCGATGTCATCATGGCAAACACATATCTTAAAAAAGCAGTCGGAAATTTGCAATAGTTTAGAGTTTAAAGTTTAGAGTTTAGAGTCAGTTTTTAAGTTTTGAAGTTTAAAGTATTAAGTTTATAAAATTATGGCAACAGAAAAAACACAAAGAATAAACACATTCATCGCATTGGTGGTGTTGGGACTGGTTATAGCAATCGTATGTATCATTGGCTCAATCACTTATGGCAAGACAAATGAAATCCTGCAAGGTCAGATGGAGGCGACGGAATATCGTGTCTCGAGCAAGGTCCCGGGCAGAATTCTGGAATTCAGAGTCAAAGAAGGCGACAAGGTGAAGGCTGGCGACACTCTGGCTATCATCGAGGCACCGGAAGTCATGGCTAAGAAAGCCCAGGCCGAGGCAGTGAAGACTGCCGCAGTGGCATTGAACGACAAGGCTGAGGCTGGCGCGCGTGAGGAACAGATCCAAGGCGCTTACGAGCTGTGGCAGAAAGCCAAAGTAAACCGCGACATCTGGGAGAAATCGTTCAACCGCGTGTCGAACCTCTTTAAAGAAGGTGTGGTTAGCGAGCAGAAATACGACGAGACCAAAGCACAATACGACGCTGCCATCGCCACCGAGAAAGCCGCTAAGTCGCAGTACGACATGGCGGTGAAAGGCGCACAGAAAGAAGACAAGGAGATGGCCGCCGCCAAGGTGCAACAGGCTAAAGGCGTCGTGGCAGAGGTCGACTCATACATCCACGAGACCTACCTGCTGGCATACGCCGACGGCGAGGTGACAGACATCTTCCCGCACATCGGAGAACTCGTAGGCACAGGAGCCCCTATCATGAACATCGCAATGATGGATGACATGTGGGCCACCTTCAACGTGCGCGAGGACAACCTCAGCAAGCTCCCTATCGGAAGCAGTTTCACAGCAGAGTTCCCTGCATTGGGCGGAGCATCAGTCATCATGGAGGTCAACTATATGAAAGACCGTGGCGACTATGCTGCATGGAAAGCAACCAAACAGACCGGACAATACGACCTCAAGACTTTCGAAGTACGTGCTGTGCCAGTGACAGCAGTCCCTGGCTTGAGACCAGGCATGACTGTGATTTACAGAATCGGTGAGGAGAAAAGATGAATAAAGGATTCAATCAGATAATAGCTATCGCCAAACGTGAGGAGAAACGCATACTCTCGAGAGGCCTTTACACCTTCTGCATGGTGATCGCGCCTGTCGTGGCGTTCCTGTTTTTCACCACGCTGATGGGTGAGGGGCTTCCGGCTGAGCTGCCTGCTGGTGTCGTCGACGAAGACAACACCGCCACCACACGTGAGGTGATACGTAACCTCGACGCATTCCAGCAGACCAACATCATCGAGCATTATCCCGACTTCGCGTCGGCACGCAAGGCGATGCAGCAAGGCAAGATATACTCGTTTTATTATATCCCGGCAGGCACCACCCAGCTGGCGATAAGCGGCAAACAGCCCGTCGTGTCGTTCTACACGGCGGCTTCGTATCTGATACCAGGCTCTCTGGCATACCGCGACATGAAGATGATGTCGGAATATGCCTCTGGAGCTGTCGGACGCGCTTCGTTATACGCCCGCGGCTACACCGAAGACCAGGCTATGGCGGTGCTCCAGCCTATCAAGATGGAGATGCACGCTGTCAACAACCCGAGTCTTAACTATTCTGTCTACCTCAGCAATACCATCCTTCCGGGAATCATCATGCTGCTTATCATGCAGGTGGCGATTTACTCGATTTACGTCGAGATGAAGGAAGAGACGGCTCAACAATGGCTCGCCATGGCCGACAACGATATCGTCAAGGCGTTGATTGGCAAGCTGTTGCCGCAGATTGTGACTTGGACTTTGATGGGCCTGTTATGTCTGTTTATGCTTTATGGCGTGTGGCGGTTCCCTCTCAACAGTGGTATCTGGCCGATGTTGCTCGACATGTTCTTGCTCATCAACGCCTCGCTGGCGCTCGGCGTCTTTTTCTGCGGCCTCGTCCCGTCACTGCGCTGGGCGTTGAGTCTCGCCACACTGTGGGGCGTGCTCTCATTCCCGATATCTGGATTCTCGTTCCCGCATTGGGCATTTCCAAACACATTGAAAGGACTGGCATGGCTGTTCCCGCTGAGGCATTATTTCCTGATATATGTCGACCAGGCTTTGAATGGACTGCCACTGCGTTATTCGTGGCTCAACATTGCTATAATGCTGGCATTCTGGGCTTTGCCGATAATGCTTTTGGGACGTCTGAGAAAATTCTTGTTGGAATACCATTATACGCATTAAACTGTTGATTATGAAATGGTTAAGAAATATAATAGAAGTTTGGGTGTATGAGATGAAGTGCGCGTTGTTCGACGAGGGCGTTATCGTCTTCTTCATCATCGTGCCGTTCCTGTACCCGCTTCTTTACGCATATCTTTATAATAATGAAAGCGTCAGGGAGGTGCCGACGGTGGTCGTCGACAACAGCCATTCACAGCTCAGCCGTGAGTTTGTGCGTCGTGTGGATGCCACTGGCGACGTGGATATTGTCTCGTATTGCCAGGACATGGAAGAGGCTAAGGAGATGATACATCAGCGTGAGGCTTACGGCCTGATTTACATACCGAAAGATTTTGCGAAAGATGTGGCGGAGCACCGCCAGACCACGGTGGAGCTCTATTCCGACATGAGCGGAATACTATATTACAAAGCCGTTTTCAGTAGCTGCACCGAAGTGTCGCTCGAGATGAACAAGGAGATAAAAGCCACACTGATACCAGGTGCCACCGAGCAGCAAATATCAGCGTTCCAGTACCCAATCGAATATCAGTATGTCCCGATGTTCAACACCCAGAGCGGCTTCTGCACCTTTATCATCCCGGCAGTCTTGATGTTGATTATCCAGCAGACCATGGTGCTTGGCGTGGGCATGATGGCGGGCGAGGAGCGCGAGAAAGTGCGCAAACACATCGCCGAGCCGCATATCATAGGCAAGAACCCGAGTGAGGTGCTCTTCGGCAAGTCGACGGTGATATTCACCATATACATCATCGTGGCGGTCTATCTCGTGTGCATAGTGCCTATGTTGTTCAACCTCGTGCATATCTGGCGTTGGCAGACATTGCTGGCGTTCATGGTGCCTTTCATAGCGGCATGTGTGTTCTTCAGCATCTCGCTATCGTCAATAGCACACGACAGGGAATCGTTCATCATCATGTTCGTCTTCCTCTCAATACCATTGCTGTTTGCCAGCGGAATCTCATGGCCGTCAAGCAACATACCGATATTCTGGAAAGGCTTCTCTTGGCTCTTCCCTTCGACATTCGGCATCAACGGTTATGTGAGAATCACCGAGATGGGAGCCACCCTCGAAGACGTGCAGTATGAGCTCAATGCCTTGTGGATTCAGACATTTGTGTACGGCGCCATCTCGTATCTCGTCTATAAACGTACCTACGGCAAACAACTTTGGGCGTAATGTCCAAACGTCATTTCGACTGTAGCGGAGCGGAATGGAGACCTGAGCTCAGCGAAAGCATTAACCACAGGTTAATAAATCTCCTGCAATTGTTTGAGATTTTTTCGCCTTGGCGAAAGCTCTCGCTTCGCTCGTGTCTCGACCACACTACGTTTCGCTCGAAATGACGGGATTGGAGTTATCCAAATAACGTTTTTTTTTGTATTCTAAACAAAAAGTTGTATTTTTGCAGTTTGTATTAATTGCGAAATATGTGGAATAAGATAGCCGATTATATAATGAATCACAGGGTGCTGAACCTCGTGATTGCCTCGGTCTTACTGTTATTCTTTGGGTTGAATGCCTTTACCATCAAGATGGGTCACGACCTCGCCAACACTCTGCCTGAGACCGACTCCACCATGGTGGTGTACCGCCAATTTCTTGACAAATACGGCCCCGACGGTCGCGCCATCTTCATCGGGATGGTCGACGAAAAGCTTTTCGACCTGCCTAATTTTCAGGATTATTACGACCTTAACGAGAATATAAGGAAAATCGAAGGAGTGACCGAATGTCTCTCTGTCACAAGGGTTTACAATCTTGTAAAAAACGACAGCATCAAGAAATTCCAGCTCTCGCATGTGGTGGGACGCCGTCCGCAAACACAAAAAGAGGTCGACTCAATAAAAAATGTCATCAAGAGCCTCGCGATGTACGACGGACTGCTTTTCAACACCGAGACACACTCCACCATGATGCTTGTCACACTCGACGATGAGCACGCCAACACAAATCTGCGAAAAAATGTAACAGACGTATTGTCAACGCTTTTGAACGACTACAGTACACGGCATGGCATCGAGATGCACGTCTCGGGCATGCCTTATATCCGTGAGATTACCACACAAAAGATGGTGAAAGAAATCGTGGGCTTCACCTTCCTCTCCATCGTGGTGGCAGGACTGATACTTTATCTCTTCTTCCGCTCGTGGCGTCCGCTGGTGTCGGTGATGACAATCGTCTTATTGTCGGTGATCTACATGTTCGGAATAATGGCGCTGCTCGACTTCGACGTCACCATTCTGACAGGCGTTCTGCCTCCGCTGTTGATTATCATAGGCGTGGAGAACTCCATCTTCATGCTCAACAAATACCACCGCGAGTTCGATGTTTGTCACGACAAGATTCAAGCCTTGAAAAACGTGATAGTGCGTATCGGACCAGCCAATCTGCTCACCAATACTACCACGGCGGTGAGTTTCGCCTCGTTCATCATCACACGAAACGCGCTTCTGGTGCCGTTTGGCATCCTCGCAAGTATCTGTATCATGCTCACTTACGTGATGACGATGGTGCTGCTACCGACGTTCTTCAGCTATCAGAAGAAACCTGAAGGCAAGATGGTCAACTATATGAACAATCCGCGCATCAACTACATCATGGACAAGATTTCGGTTTTCGTTCTGAGTAAGAAACGCGTGATATTCTCGGTGCTGGCAGTTTTGATGATAATTTGTGTGATTGGAGCCTTGCGCATCACCACATCAGGCCGCGTGGTCGACGACATCGCCAAGAGCGACAAGCTATACAAAGACATCATGTTTTTTGAGGAAAACGTGGGCGGCGTGATGCCTTTCGAGATCTCCATCGACACCCGCAAGCCCAAGGGTATCATGAATGCGCCATTTATCAGAAAGGTGCAGCAGCTTGAGGACACCTTGGCGCTTTATCCGGAGTTCAGCGAGCCACTGAGCATTGCCGAAGTGGTGAAATTCGCCCGACAGGGCTTCTATAACGGGAAACGCGAGCAGTTCAAGATTCCGAGCAACAACGAGTTCGGCTTTATCATGAAATACATGCCTGAGACCAAAGGCGGCGATATGCCGGCCATCGTCACACAATACATGGACAAAGAGATGCAATGTACCAGGGTCTCAGTGCAGATGGCCAACGTCACCACACCTGAAATCGACGCCATCAGCCGCACGCTCAAACCCCAGATCGACCAGATTTTCCCGAAGGAGAAATACGACGTGGTGATGACAGGCAGCGCGATGGTGACACTCCAAGGCACTAACTACCTGATTGTCAACCTGTCGCATTCGCTCTTTCTCGCTTTCATCGTCATAGCACTCCTCATGGCAATCACGTTCCATAAATTAAAGATGGTGGTTATCTCGTTGATACCCAACCTGATACCATTGCTTTTCACCGCTGGAGTGATGGGATTCTGCGGCATTCCGCTCAAGATGTCGACGATATTGGTGTTCAGCATCGCACTCGGCATCAGCGTCGACAACACCATACATTATCTGGCGAGGTACCGTCTGCAGATGAAGATGAACGACAACGACATCAAGAAATCGGTGATGGCGGCTATACAAGAGACTGGCCCGAGCATGATTTACTCGGCGAGCATTCTCATCTGCGGCTTCCTGATCTTCGCCTTCTCGTCGTTCGGCGGAACAAAGATTGTGGGATTCTTGGTGCCGTTTACCTTGCTTATTGCATTGATAACCAATATATTAGTGCTACCAGCATTAGTTTTGACATTTTATAAAAAGAAATTATGACATCCGTTGAGAAAATTCAGGAAAAGATAACTCAATTCATTGAGTCTCAAGATTTTATGGGAACCCCGAGCGAGTTGTACGCTCCTATCGACTACACCATGCGCCAGAAGGGCAAACGTATGCGTCCGACTTTGGCGTTGCTGTCGTGCGAGATGTTGGGCGGCGACATCGACGAATGCCTCAGACCGGCGGTGGCTGCTGAGATTTTCCATAACTTCACCCTGATTCACGACGATATCATGGACGAGGCGCCATTACGTCGTGGCTTGGAGACCGTTTATCACAAATGGAACTCCAACATAGCGCTGCTCTCGGGCGACACCATGCTCATCAAGGCGTTCATTTATGCGCTGGGCACCAATAAAGCCTATTCACAGGCTGTCTTGGCGGAGCTCTGCAAGGTGGCGTTGGAGGTGTGCGAGGGACAGCAGTACGACCTGAATTTCGAGACCCGCGACGATGTCACATTAGATGAATACATTGAGATGATTCGCCTGAAGACAGCGGTTTTGCTTGGCTCTGTATTGAAAATTGGCGCTATTGTGGCAGGAGCCGGTGAGGACAACATGAAGGCCATTTACGACTTCGGCATCGACCTCGGCATAGCGTTCCAGCTTCAGGACGACCTCTTCGACTGCTACGGCGACGTGAAGGTCTTCGGCAAGATGCCGGGCGGCGACATCGCAGACAATAAAAAGACATATCTCTATCTGAAAGCCCTTGAACTCGCTTCAGAGGATGATAAGAAACGTCTCGAAGGCTATTTCTCGATGCCAAAAGGCCGTGACGACAAGAAGATGCAGGCTGTTTTGGACATCTTTGCAAAATATCACGTAAAGGAAATCGTCACCGATGTGATGACAAAATATTACGAAAATTCGCTGAAACATCTCGACAAAATCTCCGTTCCCGAGGCGAACAAAGCCGTGTTGCGGAATTACGCTGACAGGTTGTATAACAGGATAAAATAATCCTGTAGGGGCGCACGCAGTGCGTCCGTTTTTAGATTTGTTTCATTTTTTTGAAATTTAGGTTAAAACCGCCCTGCGCGGGGTCGGTTTTATATCCGAACAATGAATAGGACCAAATGATGCCCGTAATTTTGCCATGTAATTTTAAAAATAATTATTATGGCAACAAACGAAACAAATTTGGCAAATCGGCAGACATCAAGGGCGAAATGGCACGAATACAACGGCGGCGAATATTTTGTCACCATCTGCACAAACAACAGAATCCATTATTTCGGTGAAATTATTGACGGCACAATCAAATTGACCGAAATCGGGGAATATTTGAAAACCCAGATTGAAAACACGGAAAAGATTCGTGATGGTGACGTTGAAATCCCATTATATACCATAATGCCCGACCACATTCATTTAATCGTATCCATCATCCCCCGCCGTAGGGACGCACCGCGTGCGTCCGATACACCGCGTGCGTCCGATACACCCAATAGATTTGGGCAACAATCGAACAATTTGGCATCAATAATTCGTGGAATAAAATGTGCCGTAACCAAATTTGCACGACAAAACAATATCCCATTCGGTTGGCAACAACGATATCATGACCATATTATTCGCAATCAAATCGAAATGAATCATATTTGTAGGTATATTATCGATAATCCGATAAAATGGATGAAAAATAAAAATTGAATGAAACGAACGGACGTAATGGACGGACGCACGCAGTGCGTCCCAACATGGGATAATCGATAAAAACGGTAACAAAAAAAAGACCCCCGATTGGGGGTCTTTTTTATCGCAAATATAATCGCGTGATTATTCTTTGCGGCGGCGTGCTATCATGTAACCTGCACCCAGTGCGGTGAGCACGAGCAAACCGCTGCCAAGTGGTGCTGACTCGTTGGTGACAAGACCGTGTGAGCCAGGAAGGCCAGGCATTGTGATAGCGTCTCTGTCGAGACCGTTACCAACATCTTCCCAGTCGTTGAAGAAACTATCACGCTGTGCGTTGGCACCAAGGCCCATCGCCAATACCAATGCTGTTGCTAATAATATCTTTTTCATATTCATTTCTTTTTAAAGGTTAAACATTATCTGATGACAATCTTCTGGGTCTTAACATCTGTTCCGACCAATCTGAAGATGTAAACAGCATTTTCGAACTGTGATGCGTTGATGCTCTCTGTGCCGTTGACGTTGTAGTTTGCCACGAAGCGACCCATAACGTCATACACCTGGAGTGTGCCCTCGCCGCTTACGATGATCTGATCGCCATTCTGGTATGCGAAGATTTCGCTTGTAGCGTCGATGTTGCCATCTATTGAGTTGAACACCAAGGTGAAACGGTTCTCTTGATCTCTTGGAGATGCATAGAATGTGTAGCTGTCTTCGATGAGAAGGTCAACGTCTTCTCCTGTCAATCTGTCGATGAGGTGGAGATAAGTGAAGTCGACATCCTCATTGCTGATGCTGATGGTGTATTCGCCTGTTGTTGTCACTTTGACATTGACTGGCAAAACGCCTTGAGCTTCTGATGCCACGACTGCGAAGTCGGTGCCGTCCTGCGGGATGTAAATCTTCATGTTGTCCTCACGGAACATGAACTTCTCGAGGGTGCCGCCTCCATCGAAACGTACGATGGCTTTATCAGTTGTAGCGACTGCATCGCGTGATGTCACAACATTGGCAAGGCTGATGTTGAGGTTGCCGTTGCCATAGCCTGTGATAGGTTGCTCTCTTGTGAAGTTGAAGCTCTGGCTTGTAGCGGTTGCCTTCACAAAGATACCTTCCATAGGCTTGATTGCGCCTGTTGCAGCCTCAAAACCGCTACCAGCGTTGTTCATTCTATAGAATGCAATGTCTGTGCTTGTCGCATCCTTTGTGTAAGCGTTGCATGCAAACGGGTTGCCAACGAGATTCCAGCCGTTGAAAGCGTAGGTGCCTGAACCAGAGTAATTCAAAGGTTTGTTAACATCGTTGTTGTTAGCAGCCACAGTACCTGTGAATGTAAGATACAAATCATCAGCTTCATTGGCGTAGAGGTAACCTGAGCCAGAAACCAAATTGAAGGTTTGGGCCTTATAATTTCTCCATTCCAAGTTGTCTGATGTGGTATAACTCCATGTATAGAGGTCGTAGTTTCCAGAGGTCAAACCTACAGTACTAAAGTTGTAAGAATAGACTGTGGAATTCAGCGGGCTGGCAATCAGGCAGTAGCCGATAGCTTCGCCAGCGTGTGCCGCGCCGTAACCTTGGATGCGTTTCTTCACTGTTGCAGCCACATTGTTGTTGGTTTGCAGTGTACCGCCATCGTTGATGGTGAGGGTAGGGTTGGTTGCGCCTTCAAACGTGATCTTGTTGGCTGTAGCGTCACCAGTGATAGTGGCGTTAGCACGGATGACAGCGTTTTCACTAATTGTAGGTGCGCCGTTTGGTGTCCAGTTGGTTGCTGTGCTCCACATACCGTCACCAGCTGCGTTATTGAACACCTTAGTGCCATCAGCCAAGGTGGTGATGGTGGTAGTGGTGCTCTCGCTGTCAGGATCGGTGGTGCAGTTGGCATACACGCGAACATCGTACTTGGTACCTGCATCTGGCAATGTGATAGTATAAACACCAGTGTTCGGAGCTGCTGTTGTAGCTGTGGTCCATGCACCAGCAGAAACAATGTTTCCAATGACTAAGTCGTCGATGTAGAGACGATACTGGCTTGATGTAACACAATAGTTGATGGCGATGTATTTTGTTCCAGCAGGAATGTCATCGCTGAACTGACTCCATGTCGTTGACTGTGTTGTAAATGTGGATCCCCATGTGAAATCAGCCACATCATTACCAGTGGATGAATAGCCAACTTTGAACATCTCGCCAGATGAATTTGTTGAACTGCTACGATAATAGAATTCAAGTTTATTACCTGTTACGGTCAATTCTGGAGAAATCAGATATTGGTTGTAATCTGTTGCAGATGTCCATGAGCTGAAGCTGAATCCATAGCTGTCAGTTCTCTTGGCATCAGTAACACGTCCAAATCTACTATCGGTATTTGTTGTAACGACACCGAAGGCCTGCCAATTATTAAATTCTGTGGCATCTTCAAAGCCTTCGGTAAATAATGCCTGCATACCGGCTGCTGTTCTGTACTCAACCGTGTAGTTGGCAACCTCAGAAGAAGCGTTCCATGTGAGGTCGGCAGTGTTCATGGTGATGTTGGCTGCAGCGAGACCGTCAGGAATTGCGCATGCTGCCGTTGTGGTGAACTGTGTTTCAGCATATTGGCTGTAAGCTGGGCCAGGATAGACGGCTCTCACACGGAAGTCGTAAGTCTTCTCTGGTGTCAGTCCCGTCATATTGGCGCTAAGTCCTGTCTCATCATAGTAGTATGTTGGCCATTCAGTGGTTGTTGCCAGCTTATACTGATACTGATAGCCTGTTACATCGCTGCTGTTAGGAGCTGTCCATGCTACAGTGGCCTCTGTTGAGAGCTCTTCAGTGGCATGTGGGTTGATAGGACGTGGTGTCGGGTTCGGCAGGTAGTTGAAGGTTGTCTTTGGCTGATACATGCTTCTGCTAACGGTGTTTGTGCCATATTGATATGCCCCTAAATAGGTGGATCCATAGGTCGCAACCCAAGTCACGTAACCGTTTGTTCCAGTTGCTGTCAGATTGAAGCCTATCACGAGGTTGCCGCCCGTGTAGGAGAATGGAGTGTCGAGATCGATAACCATCTGGTTGTCGCTGACGCTCAACGAGCCGCTGTAAACGGTTGTCATGGCATTCCAGTCGAAAAATACAGCCGTGGCGAACGAAGTGGCATCCACCTCGGTGACGAGCACGTTAAACTCAGCAGTACCCCAGTTGACTGAAGCATAGCTGTTGGTAGTGTAGAAGGTGAGACGTCTTACTGTGGCGTCAGCCATATCGGTCGGGAACGCTGAAGCAGGAATCAAAATCTGTCCCTTGTTGGTTGCATTGTTGCAGTAAGAGCCATAGACAGGAATATAACTTGTTGATGAACTTGCTGCCTCTTGATAGGTGAAGTCCTTATACTGGCTTGGCATGAATTCAATGCCTTCTGACCATTCACTGTAGCCTTCGCTGCTGGCGGTGCAGTTGCCGCGCACCCAAGCATAATAGGTTTGTTCGGCCACAAGACCGCTGGTGACGGTGTATGGGTGGGTGGTGACATTAATCACTTCGCTTTGCGCGATATTATTGGCCGGAGCGATGTTCTTATCAGAGATGTAAAGCTGCCATGCTGTCTGGTTTGTGCCGACAGCGTTCCAATCGAAGGTGGCAGTGGTGGCTGTGTAATTGGTGCAGGTGAGGCCGGTAGGTATCTTGCACGAAGGAATCAGCTCGACTACAAGATCGTCAACGTTGCAGCTGTATTGACCAGTGTAAACCCAGCAGAAAGCCAAACGTTTGGCTGCTGCTGGAAGTGCGCTCAAATCTACAGGATCAGCCTGGATGAGAGTGCGGTAGCTGCTTGAACTGGCAGGATACGAGGCACCGGTGATCTCGGTAAATGTGTTGTAGTTCACATCTCCATCGGTGATGTAACCCAAGGTTAGTGTGCCGTTTGAATCGCTTTCAGTAGCCCACTTGAAACTGATTTGCAAATCTTGAAGATTGTTGGTGAATTCAGGAAGTGTGACATAGTTGCTGCCTGAACCGTAGAAATTCAGCACCTGGTTTGATGAATAGTTATAACTGCTACCTTTTGCGATAAGGTGTGGTTTACCAGCTGCACTTGTTCCAGTGGTGTATGGGTTCTCCCAGCAGCTCGGTACATGAAGGTCTGTGGTGCTGCTGTAGGTGGATGTAACCACCGGGCTTTCGAAGTCTTGGGTGTATTTGTCGGTAGCGGTGATGGTGAAAGCTTCGCACTCCGTGGTGAAGTTGAATGTTGATGAAGGATCACTTGTTTCGGTTCCAGAGCATTTGGCCACCACATAGTAAACATAGTCGGTGCCGGCATTCAGACCTGACAATGTGTAAGGATTTTCTTTCACATTCGCCACTTCTGTGTAGTCGGTGTCGCTGGCTTTCTTGTAATAGATATTCCAAGAGGTTTCGCCGCTGTTGGCGGTCCAGCTCAACTCGGCTGTATGTGCTGTGATGTTGTTTGCATTGAGGTCGCTTGGTGCAAGGCAGTTAGGAGCTTCGAGCACGCGGAGCGTGTAGTCGTTAGCGTGGCGGTAGGTTCCAGAGCTGCACGGATCGTGGGCTGCGGACCAGTTGGTAGTGCCATTTCCATAGAAACTGGTGAAATACGAGTCGGCACCGTAGATACGCATGCGATAGTCGCCCAACGTCTGTGTGGCAGGAACGGTGATGGTGGCATTAAGGGTTCCATTACCGGAAGCGGCTTTGCCAACATAAAGAACCTCTTCGTCCTCAAACGTAAAGTCGTTGTCGAGGTCAACCCAGATGACGAAGGTGTAAGGATAACTGCCTGTACTGGTTGTGATGGCGATAGTTGATTCAACACCGGCATGGACGGCGCCGATCATTGAAGAATAGTTGCCATAGAAAGGAGCTGAAGCCGGAATACTGGCAGTGCCGTCACCGTTGTTGACAACGTAGCTGCCTGTGCCGAATGACACTCCCGTGATACCACTACCATCGTGGCTTGACGGGTTAGGCGTGCAATATTGTAAAGTAAGTGTGGTCGATGCCCATGCGCTGTAGCTGCCACCGCAGTTGCCGCGTACCCAAACAGTGTAGTCGCCTTCGACTAAGGTGACCACTTCATACAGGTTGAAAGAGTTGGTTGTAGAATTGCCGACAATAACGGTTTTTGGATCAACAGTGGAATCGTCTGAGAAAGCGATGTCAAACGAATCGGCAGTGCCGGTCCAACTGACAACAGCATTGAGGCCGCCAGTCACTTCAAGATTGGTAGGCTTCATACAGGAAGGAGCAACGTCAACGGTGACATCGTCGATAATTACTTGAGCACCAGATGATCCTTCAGTATATTTGAGAGCTATACGAGCGCCAGCAGGAGCACCGGCAAAGGCATAGTCATCGGTCTTTGTATAGGTACTAGAGGAACTTGACATGTCAATGGTGCCGACAGTAACGAATGTGCTGTAGGTGTCATCGGTGAAATAACCCACTTCCATTGAGCCCAAATCATAGCCACTAGCTGCATTATACCACCATAAGTTCAACATCAAGTCGCTGATATTGGTGGTTGTAGCAGGTAGAATGGCGTATGCGAGAGCTTCCTGTGAATAAATGCTGTAAGTACCATCATGCGCATACGTGCTATTGTTTAATCTGCTAAAACCATAAAGATCCCAGCAGTAGACATTGACGCTGGATGCCTCGAAACCTTCTTCGTATGGAAGTGTTGAGAGAGCGTTGCATTCGGTTCTGACATTAATTGTTTCAGCGGTAGAACCGCAGTCGGCCTTAACTTTGAATGTATAAGCTGTGTTGGCTGTAAGTCCTGTTACGGTGCAACCGGTTGTGGTGAGATTTGTAACTGTTACAGGATTATCATCGCCATCAGTGACGATATATGAGGCCGAACCGCTGTTCTGGTCGGTCCATGT
>CADAFC010000033.1 GCA_902787095.1 uncultured Bacteroidia bacterium | reverse complement strand
CAAAATAATTTAATAAATTTATTTTATGTTTCAAAATTATTTGTATCTTTGCAGCCGATATGAGAATAGTATCACATAGGAAATTGGTCGAGTTCTATCAGGAAGAGGGACATGCGGACGCACAAACAGCGCTCGAACGATGGTATGACGTTGCAGAAAATGCGGAGTGGAAGAATCTGGCGGATATCAGAATCGATTTTCCAGCGACAGATTATGTGGGAAATCAACGATATGTGTTCAATATCAAAGGTAACAAATATCGGCTGATTGTTGTGGTGAAGTTTACAATCGGACATATCTTCATACGATATGTAGGAACTCACGCAGATTATGACAAAATTGACGCTAAAACCATATAGGAGGATGAATTATGAGCAAAATAACCAAAGAACAGTATGAATTTGCGCTTCAGCGGATAGAAGAGCTGCTGCCATTGGTTGACGACAACACCCCAACCAACGACCGCAATTCTATCGAGCTTACGCTGATGTCGGACACTGTTATTGAATACGAAAAGGAGCATTTTCCAATCGGAAAACCAACTGTCGCACAGCTTATAGAGATGTCTCTCGAAGACAAGAAAATGAGCCAGAAACAGCTGGCACAGGAAATTGGTGTAAGTCCTTCCCGCATAAGCGATTATGTTTCTGGTCGCGCTGAACCCACATTGAAAATCGCACGTCTGTTGTGCCAGGTTTTAAATATCACTCCTGCAGCGATGATGGGGTGCTAACGGATTAAAGTGACGAGAACACCTCCATCGCTATCTTCGCGCACGCCTCCGCATCAGCCAGCGCGTTGTGATGCTTGTTCTTCTTGTCAAACTCATAGCCGCAGGCCGATGCCGCTGTTTGCAGCTTGTGGTTCTCCAAGTCAGGAAACACTATCTCTGAGGCGCGTTTCGTGTCGTAAATCTTGAAGCGCTTGCGTCCCATCTTGTAGTATTCGAATAGCGAGTTCAGGCAGCGTTTCTCAAACTCGTAGCCGTGCGCCACGAAAGGCAACCCCTTGAGTTTCTTCTCAACCTGATTCCACACCTGAGGGAAGATGGGCGCGTCGTCGGTGTCTTTTTTCTTGATTCCGTGAATCTTGCTCGTGTAGAAGTCATAGTAGTTGGGCACGGGCTTCACGAGGCTGTAAAACTCCTCCACAATCTCGCGGCCGCGCACGATGACAATTCCCACGCTGCACACGCTGGTGGTGGCAGCATTAGCCGCCTCGAAGTCGATGGCGACGAAGTCGGGGAGGTCGGGTAAGACGTTATCTTCAGCCTTTGATTTCGCAGTAGTAGATGTCAATGCCATCGTCTTCAAACATTGCCTCACTCAAACAATACTGTCCCGGACGGTCGTCCTCCTGATAAAGATATACCGATGCCTTGTGGAATGTGACAGGCTTCTGGTCGGCCGACAGCTTCTGCACCGTTTCGTATGATATGCCTTCAATCTTGCAGAGCTTCATCATCGCCGCAAGGTCGAGGTCGACATTCAAAAACATGTCTTTTTTGCCCTCTTTCCACGCAATACTGATGATTCCAGTGGTGTAAAGCTCAAAATCTTTTATTTCGATCTTTTTCATAATGATATTTAACTATTATGCGTTATCCCGTCATTTCCAGTGAAGCGAAATCTCATTTGAACAGTTGGAGATTTATTAACCTGTGGTTAATGCTTTCGCTGAGCTCAGGTCTCCACTCCCTGCGGTCGGTCGAAATGACGGATAGACACTATATTTTCAATTTTTTCCAGTTTGCAAACTTAATGTAAATTATTGATACTATGGCGATTAAGCCGCCATAGATGTATTCGCAGGTCCAAACCCATTCCACATGGGTGGTGACGTTGGTCAAGACCCAGATGTAGACGATGTAAAGCAAGAGTATGCCGAACTCCAGCCACAATGCAGCTTGGGTGTTGCCTGTCCCTGACACCGACTCGAACGCGATTGCGCCGATGGCTTGAAAGATGATGGCGCCGCAAATCACGTAAACCGACGGGATGGCCGAGCTGGCTAACGTCATGTCGTCGGTGTAGATGCTCATCACCGTGGTGGGGAAGAAGACGCACACCAAAATCAACGGTATGCAGCATAAAACACAGTTGAAAATTATTCTGAATACCGTCTTAAGCACTTCGTCGGCATGTCCCGCCCCGATGATACGGCTCGTAAGCGTGTTTGACGTGGCGAGGAAACCGAAGACAGGGATGAACAGGATCATATACACGCTTCGTGCTATCGAAGAGATTCCTATAGCCTGTTCGCCCATCTTTTCAACCAAGATGAAGAAGATAAACCATGCGCTGAATGAGAACAGCTTCTGGAACATGGTCGGGGTGGCGATACGTACTATGTTGAGCGTCAACTCCTTATTAAAGCCATGATGCTTGAAAAGCTCATATTCGCTCTTGCCTAATTTAACGTATGTGAAAACGAAGAAGAACGTCGTGGCGGTGACCTCGGCTATCAACGATGCCAATGCCGCTCCGGCGATGCCCATCTCAGGTAGTCCCCAGTGACCGAAAATCAGGCAGTAGTCGAGGATGATGTTGACGGTTGCCATGATTATCGTGGAATAAGTGATGACTTTTGTGTCGGAAAGCCCTGTGTACAAAGCCCGAAACAGGTAGTTGAAGCACACGAAGACGATGCCGAACTGCCGCACATCGATGTATTCCATCGCACCTGCGTAGATGTTGTCCGATTCGATGATGAAATCGAGCAGCGAGCTTGAGAAAATCCTCATTATCATGAACAAAAGCAGTCCGAAAATGAGTATCGACACAGCCCCATGCTGGAAGATGCTGCCGATTTGATTGTATTCCTTTGCACCGAAACGTCGGGCTATAATTATCTGAATGCCAATGGCCAAACCCATCGCCATGGTGGTGAACACGAAATAATACATGCCCGCCATCATCGAAGCCCCGAGAGCAACCACGCCGAGATGCCCAAGAAACGCCGTGTCGGTGAACGTGATGAGCGTCTGCGCCAGGTTTCCAATCATTATCGGAACCGCAATACGCCAAATTTCCTTCGTTGAGATACTTGTATTCATAATCGTTGCAAAAATACAAAATTTTATGATGCAATTTACGTTATTATTATTATATATGTAAATTGAAAAGTTATCTCTTGAAAAAGAGTTTTATTTATGTAAAATATTGAATAATAAAGAGTTAATAAAATTTTTATGAAGAGCTTAAAAAATGTTGTTTTGGTTTTCGCCGTTTTGGCGATGCTCCCAATGACGGCTGTTGGGCAAAAAACAGAAAAAATTACCTGCAAGAATGAGGCTTGTGTGTTGGAAACCCTTGAGAATTTAAAGTCACCTGATCCAACGACGGTGTCTGAGGCGAAGGCGCAGGTTGACATCTGGGCGAATCATGTAAGGTATACGGGGGATCCGGAGATGAAAGATGCTCTGAAGAACGCGATTTTCATAGTCTTTGAGAAATATAAATATTATGATTGCGATGAATATCTGTTCGCAGAGCTTTCTCGGTTTTGCAATAAATATGATGCCGATGATATTCTGCGGCTTGCCTCCATTGAGCCGATAGCTGGCGCGGCAATAAGATGTGTCGGCGATATTCCGGGTTCGCAGGATGTCGTAATGAAATATATCGACGCACATAAGGATAATCTGCAACATAAGGATGCGTTGGCGTATGCCATCGGCAAACTCAAAATCACAAGTATGGAAGACGTGCTTGTTTCATGGTTGAAAAAAGCCGATGAAAACACAAAAATCGAGATATACAATGCGTTGTTGATTGTTAGAAGCAACGAAAAAACGGATGCCATCATTGTGAAAGGCGCGAAAAAGCTTAATAAAAGCAAAAATGTCGACACGAAAATCGCCGGCATGAAGCTGTTGGCTGCCGTAAAAGGTGAGAAGTCGCTGCCAGTACTGTATAAATCGTTGAAAAACAAAGATAAACGAGTCCAGGTGACGGCTTTGGAGCTGATGAAGCCGTTTGCAAATGACGAGGTCTGTGCAAAAACAGTGAAGCTATGCGTCAAAAACAACGCCACTGCCGAGGTGCTCAACTGGCTGGGAGACATCAAGAACGACTCACAAATGGAGTTTGTGCTTGCCCAACTGGCATCTGATGACTCAATAGTGGTCGAGGCCGCGATACGTGCTGCGTTCAAAATCGACAACCCGGATGGAATAGCTGCTGTGAAACCGATGTTTGGCGGTCAGTATCAAGAAGTTATAAAAGAATCGATGATTAGCTACGAGGGTAACTACACGATGTTGATGAACGATATGTTGAGAGGCAACGACCAACAGAAACTGGCAGCACTGCAGATACTTGAACAACGCCATGTTGTGGCTGCGAACAATCGCGTGAAAGACCTGCTATACTCTAAAAATCAAGAGATTAGCGACAAAGCATACCAAGTGCTGAAATTAGTCGTCATCCCTTCCAATGCCGATTTCCTGAGAGAACTGCTTCAAAACTGCGACGCCATATATGTGGAAGATGTTCAACTCGCCATCAAAAACGGAATTGCAGGACTGTCAGAGACTTCCAAAGACAATTTCGTTATAGCACTGAAGAATGTGCAACCCGACATCATGCCACGCTACTATAAAGTGTTCGCCTATTTCGGAACCGAGCTGTCGGTCAATAAACTCATCGAGGCATACGAATCGGGCGTCTATAAAAATGAAGCTGAAAAAGCCTTGCTTTTGGTCGAAAATATGGCCTATAAAGATAGAATTGCTGAAGTTTTAAAACATTAAAGTAAATTCTAAATGAAGTTACTTAAAACATTTGTAATCATTATATTAGTGTCTGTGTTATCAATTTCGAAAGGGCAGACTGACGACTCATTGCTCGACCAGATTGACTTCAACGACACCACTTTGATTGCAGGTGATTTTATGTGGCAGACCATAGCGGAATACATCACCGAAGCGCAAAACAGCACCGATGACCCGAAAAACCAGATGTATATGATGATATTGGCGGCCGACAATGTGCTGAGTCGCGTGATGTCGTATGAGATGTATCGTGCTGTGTATCAATATCTTATAAGCGGGTTCTCTGAGCTCGGAGCCAATATGGTGGTGGATTATCTGGTACGAATGCCGTATCTTGAATACCTTAATCCCGATGAGGAACAAAGAGCTGTTATTTCGAGTGTTGCAGAGTCGTATAGTAGGGTTAAAATAGGATTTGAAGTGCCTGATATACATTCTGTTACTATTGATAAATTAGAATTTACTTTAAGTAAAATAAATGCTCCGAATACAGTCGTTTTGTTCTGGTCGGAAACCTGTCCGCATTGCTGTGATATGATAAAGGAGCTCGGACGACTGGCGGCAGAACGTAACGATTTGGCTGTCGTGACAGTCTGTGTGTCGAAAGATTTGAAAAAAGTGAAACGGCTGCTTCGGAAAGCAAAGCTGGACAGCCAATATAACATCTGCGATGGCATGGGCTGGAATTCACCTATAGTGGAAGATTACGCCGTCGACATGACGCCATCGCTCTTTCTGCTTGACGAAGATAAGGTTTTGATAGCCAAACCATTTGATATTGAAGAAGTTGAAGAAAAATTGACGATATGAAGAAAATATATTTTTCCATAATGTGTTTGCTGCTGGCATTGGTAGTAAAGGCTCAGACCGAAGAGGAGCGCTGGGTTGATTCGGTGTACAACACGTTGTCGGATGAGCAGCGTGTCGGTCAGCTTATTAATGTGCGGGCGAACTATCCAAACAAAGCGTGTTTTACTGATATTCAGGGACTTATCGAAGACTTCGGCATCGGCGGAGTGACGTTCTTCCGCACCGATGCGGAGCTGCTTCTCAAACAAGCCAACGAGTGGCAAAATATGTCGCAAATCCCAATGATGGTTGCCATCGACGGCGAGTGGGGCCTCGGGATGCGCATCAACGACGGCATCTCGTATCCTTACCAGATGACACTGGGCGCAATCCAAGATGTGGATCTTGTCGGCGAGATGGGACGTCAGATTGCCGAACAATGCCGCCGTATCGGTGTGAATGTCGACTTTGCCCCCGACATCGACGTCAACAACGAGCCGAGCAACCCCGTCATCGGGATGAGGAGCTTCGGCGAGAACCCGGAGGCGGTCGCCATACGCGGATTGCAGTACGCGCTGGGGTTACAGAACAATGGCGTGCTCCCGACCATGAAGCATTTTCCGGGGCATGGCGACACCAAGACAGACTCGCATGAGAGCCTCCCGACAGTGAAAAAGAAACTCAAAGACATAAAGAAAACAGAGTGGTATCCCTTTGATTATCTGATAAAAGGAGGCGTCCACGGCATGATGGTCGGACATATCTACATGCCTGCCATCGAACCTGAGAAAAACACCTCGTCGTCACTGTCGAAAAACGTCGTCACTGACATCCTGAAAGACGAGATGGGCTTCGATGGCATCATTTTCACCGACGCCATGGAGATGAAAGGCGCCCTCGGCAAAATCGACCCCGACAGCGTCGGATACTGCGCCCTGATGGCCGGCAACGACGTGGTCCTGATGCCGATAAACCCGAGAAATACCATTCAAGTTATTGTAAATCAATTAGATGACGAAGTGCTGGCGAAGAGGGTGGAGGAGAGCTGCAAGAAAGTGTTGAGATACAAATACCGCCTCGGACTTGCCAACTATCAGCCTCAATCGGAGTTTGCGCTGGACAATGACCTGCATCAGGCAAAATATTACAATATGAAGCAACGCCTTTATAATGAGGCAGTTACGATGATAAGAAACGACAAAGAGACACTGCCTCTCCACAAATCTCAACCCGTGGCAGTGGTGACTTTCGGGAAAAAAGACATTGTAGCCGACAAACTCAGAAACGAAGGCTACGACGTGATTGATTGTCGTTTGGATGGAAAGATTGGAAAAGATAAGAAGTCGCGGATAATCAATGAGTTAAAGAACTTTAGACAGGTGGTGGTAAATATTCAGAACACCTCGATTTATGCGACAAAACATTTCGGAATCAACGCTGAGATGGTCGATTTTGTGAAAGACGTGAGCAAAAACAGCTACATCGTACTCAATCTGTTCGCCTGTCCGTATGCTCTGAACGAGTTCAGTTTCAAGAAGACGCCGGCAGCCGTGATTATCGGCTATGAAGATACGCAATATGCAGTAAATGCTGTGGTTGACGTGATGGTCGGCAAACTCAATCCGACAGGAAAACTGCCAGTAACTATCAACAAAAAATACAAAGTCGGATATGGTCTGGGATTCGAATATATGCTGACTCCTGAGACATTGCCGATTGAATTGATTGATAATGAATATGTTAGAATGATTGATTCAATCGCTCAGAACGGCATTGAGATAGGCGCTTATCCAGGCTGCCAGATTTTCGCCATGAAAGACGGAAAAGTCATATACGACAAGTGTTTCGGATATTTTACCTATGACGATGAACATGAAGTCGTTGGCGACGATGTTTATGATATCGCTTCACTCACGAAGGTCTTTGCCACCACTTTTGCCATAATGAAGCTCTACGACGATGGAAAAATCAGTCTTGACAACAAACTCAGCGACTTTTTCCCGTATCTGAAAGGCACTGACAAGGCCGATATCAAACTCATCGATATTATGACCCATCAGACAGGTATAACTGCTTGGGTGCCAATATATCAGACGTTGATGAAAGACGGCAAGCCTGATCCGGAAGTCTTCAGAAAAAATATCGATGAAGACCATACAGTTAGGGTGGCGAAGGACATGTATATCTCGAAAGACTTCAGTTTCGATATCTTTGAGACCGTGAAGGTGCAGGAGATGGGCGAGAAGAAGTACAAATACAGCGATTTGGGCTTCTTCTTCCTTCCGAAAATCGTCGAAATGGTGACAAACGAGCCTTTTGAGAAATATCTTGACGAGAATTTCTACAAGCCGCTGAATCTTAAGCATATCTATTATAAGCCATTGAAACACATAGATATAGATAAGATTGCCCCGACAGAGGACGACGATTATTTCCGTATGCAGCAGCTTCAGGGCGATGTCCACGACCAGGCTGCCGCTCTGATGGGTGGCGTGGCAGGTCATGCGGGTCTGTTTGCCAACGCACGCGACCTCGCAGTGATGCTTCAGCTGCTTCTGGATGGCGGATATGCCAACAACCGCAAGTTTTTGTCGGAATTCACCATCAAAAAATTCACCTCGGCACCGTTTGCCGACAATATGAACCGTCGAGGCATAGGCTTCGACAAGCCTGAAGTCGACCCGAGTGTGAAGTACTACACACCGGCAAAACAGTCGTCGATGCGAAGCTTCGGACACACAGGCTTTACTGGCACTTTCGCATGGGCTGACCCGGAAAACGGACTCATCGTGATATTCCTGTCAAACCGTGTGTATCCCGATGCAGACAACAACAAACTCGCAAAAAACGACATCAGGACAAAGATTCATGAGGCGTTTTATGAGGCGGTTAAATAATTGTAGGACGGACAGCGTCCGTCCATGAAAAATGTAAAATAATTTATAGGAATAAAAAAAAATTAGTAATTTTGTAGCTTGTATTGTGAGCGAAATCGTGAAATGATGTCAAACCAAGCGAAATATGACTCATTGAGGACGACGTTCGAGTCGTTCATCTACGAGGATTTCCATTATTCAGTGGAAAATGGGGAGTTTTTTGCTGTTTTTGACTTTGTCTTGGGTGTACGTCATTTCGACCGAAGCGAAGCTGAGCGGAGAAATCTCCAACAAATAACGTTTCATCCCTGCTTTAAGATTCCTGCGCGCTCATTTTACCATTGGAATGACAACCCGAAGCCGCTTCTCGACAATATTATCTTCCACATCGGCATGATTGAGCTGATAAGCTATTGGAAAATAGCGTGTCCGAAACAGGTGATAATCAAGCCGTTTGCCCTTGACGGGGAACAGATAAAATGGTGGAAGAAACTGTATTTCAATGGGTTAGGTGAGTTTTTCTATGTTAATGGAATAAAAACCAGTCTCAATGAGTTCATGACCATTACATCCAATACGTCATTTCGACCGGAGCGAAGCGTAGTGGAGAAATCTCCGGCAAACAATAACGGCTTGTTGCATGAGCAAACCCTCATTCCTGTCGGCGGCGGCAAAGACTCGGTCGTCACATTGGAACTCCTGAGAAATCGTATTTCTGCTATCCCTTTGATTATCAATCCGAGAGGAGCTACTAACGATTGCGTGGCGGCGGCAGGCTACACCGAAGAACAGACCGCTATCATCAAGAGGACGCTCGACCCTACGATGCTGAAAATGAACGCCGAAGGCTATCTCAACGGCCATACCCCGTTCTCGGCTATGCTGGCGTTTTATACCGTTTTGCTTGGCTTTGCTACAAAATCGAAATATATAGCTCTGTCTAACGAGTCGTCGGCAAACGAGCCGACCGTGCCTGACACCGAGATAAATCACCAATATAGCAAGTCGGTGGCGTTTGAAAACGACTTCAGATATTACGTCAAGAAATATATCGACGCTGATATTCAATACTTTAGCTTCCTGCGACCGCTCAACGAGCTGCAGATTGCGAGGTTTTTCAGCCGTGCCAAAGACTATCACAAAGTGTTCAGGAGCTGTAACGCAGGCTCAAAGACCGACTCATGGTGCGGCAAGTGCCCGAAATGTCTGTTCACATGGCTGGCATTGTCACCATTCCTGAAAAGAAGCGAGTTGACCGATATCTTTGGCAAAGACCTGCTGAAAGACAATGACTTGCGTCCGATTTTAGACCAGCTCGACGGCTCGGTGGAGGTGAAGCCATTCGAATGTGTCGGCACCGTCGGAGAGGTGCGTGCCTGCGTCAATAAGATTCTGCAAACCGATGAAAATCTGAGTGATACGATACTCGACGGAGTTGCAAAAACCGATGACATGACCGTCGAGGACTATGTTGCACAGTACGATGAGGGCAACAACCTGCCTGAAATGTTTAAAAACATCATGAAGGAGGCGCTCGATGGTTAGAATCAACACCATATTCAAGCGTCTTCGCGGCAAGCGCATCCTGATACTCGGTTTCGGACGCGAGGGCAAGTCGTCGCTGGCGTTCATACAGAAATTCCTGCCTCATGCAGAAATCGGAATAGCCGACAAAAACGAGGCTGCTTTTAAGGATTTGTCAGTCAATCCTAATGATCCTACAAGTCCTAAGTTTTATTACGGCGAGAACTACTTCGATGCCATCAACGACTACGACTTAGTTTTGAAAACGCCAGGAATCTCTCTGTTAAACAAAAACGTCGATTTGTCAAAGATAACTTCGCAAACCGACTTGTTTCTTGAGGAGTTCCATGATCAGATAATCGGAATCACCGGCACGAAGGGCAAGAGCACCACTTCGACTCTCATATATCATCTGCTGAAAGAATCGGGGAGAGACGCTATATTGGCAGGAAACATCGGCATCCCGATTTTCGATGTCATTGAAAACATCGGCAACAATACCATAATTGTGTTTGAACTCTCGGCACATCAGCTGCAGTTCATCCATCGTAGTCCGCATATCGGGATACTGCTCAATGTGTTTGAGGAGCATCTCGACCATTTCGGGGCTTTCAATGCTTATCGCGACGCTAAGTTCAATATTATCAGGATGATGGGCGACCGCGACTGGGCTGTCACCACCGATGAGTTTTGCTACCAAGCCGCCGAACTGATGATTCATTCGCTCAATTATCAGTATTACGATTTCGATGTCGATTGGGACAGAGTTCCTTTAAAAGGTGAGCATAACCGATTGAATATCAAGGCTGCGCTGTGTGCTATACACGCTTATGGTGTCACTGTCGACGAGGTGATACCGCATCTTTACACGTTCCAACCGTTGGAGCACCGTCAGGAGCTCGTCGGCACGTTCGGCGGCGTTACGTTTTACAACGACAGCATCTCTACCATCCCGCAGGCGGCCATAGCAGCCATGCAGACCATCAAAAACGTGACGTTCCTGCTTCTCGGAGGCTTCGACCGCGAGATTGACTACACACCTTTAATTGAATATCTGACAAAAAATCCTGTCAAACATATCCTTTATACCGGCAAGGCCGGCCAACGCATGTTCGAAATGTTGCAAAATGCTGGTTATAAAGGAGATATAAAAAATTTCAAAGACCTCAACGAAGCCTTTGAAATTATTAAGTCTGAATCAAAAACCGGCGACGTGTGCCTGCTCTCGCCAGCCGCCGCCAGCTACGATCAATACTGTAACTTTGAGGAGCGCGGACGTATATACAAGGCTCTTTCGATGTCTTTCGCCGTATCTTCATGTCTGAAATAGAACAGAAGAATCTCGTTCCATTGGTTCAAAGAAGGACGCTTTCCGCAAATGATATCTTCATCAAGTTTGTTTTTGTAAACCGACACTGTGATGATTGTGTCGGGAGAAATGGTGTCCTGCACATCATAGGCGAAATCGAAATTCTCAGTAAGATAGTTGTCTAACAGAAATTCGACCGATGGTCTGATGTAAACGTCTGATTCATAATAACTTCCATCATTGAAGAAGAAGTCCATCTCCCCGCAGGCGTATGAATAGCCATGGTTTGTCGTGTATTGGTAGACGAGGTTGCCTTCAGTGTTATATCCTGCATTTATAGGTGCTCCGTAAAGGTCTCTGACATGGCTTGGGCTGCATCCGAATTCGAATGTCGGCTCGATGAACAAATCGACATTCACATCTATGGTTAAATTTTCATAACCATTTGATATTCCGACTTTTGCAGATCCGACGTTCTTACCATGGATATATCCGTCGCTTGACACTGAAACTACCGAATAATTCGAGTTGTTTATCGCTGTATAAGTTATGTCATAGTCTGATGTCACCTGTATCTTGTGGTCGAATTCAGTGGTTGGGCCCGATAAAGGCATGACAATAGGGTTGGAGTCATTGTAATTCAACGACTTGGATTTCTGGTCTTTCTTGCAACCAGTGGCAAAAATTGCCAGAATAATCATAAAAAACAATGTCTTTTTCATCTGTCTTAAATTTTATGATGCAAAATTATAAAAATTTTTCTAAAATTGAATAAAAAAACTTAAATTTGCACGTTTTTTAGATTAGTAACAAATCAAAATATAATTCTATGATTAACAACAACTTCATTAAACGTCACAATGGCCCGACAGAAGCAGATGTTGAAAAAATGCTTAAAGTCATTGGCGTGAAATCGACCGAACAGCTTGTCGATGAGATTATTTCTCCGGATATCCGTCTGAAAAACGACCTCAATATCGGTCGCGGAATGAACGAATACGAATGCATCAGCCACCTCAAGGCTCTCGGCGCAAAGAACAAGCAGTTCCGCAGCTACATCGGAATGGGTTATTACAACGTGATTACTCCTGGTGTCATCACACGTAACATCCTTGAGAACCCGGGCTGGTACACCTCATATACTCCTTATCAGGCTGAGGTCTCACAGGGCCGTCTTGAGGCTTTGCTCAACTTCCAGACTGTTATCAGCGACATGACTGCAATGCCTCTGGCAAACGCTTCGTTGCTCGACGAGGCTACAGCAGCTGCTGAGACAATGCTCATGTTCTATCACGAACGTTCACGTGCACAGGTGAAAGCCAATGTGCACAAGATTTTCGTGGCAAACGACATGTTCCCACAAACAATAGAGGTCATCAAGACACGTGCTCATTTCCTCGGAATCGAAGTCGTTGTTGACGATATCAAGAACTTCAGCGCAGGTGAGGAATACTTCGGCGTCATCGTCCAGAATCCTAACCAGTTTGGTGAAGTCATCGACTACCGCGAGTCGGTGAAGGTTTGGAAAGAAAAAGGCATGCAGGTTGGCGTCGCAGCCGACTTGATGAGTTTGGCTCTCATAACACCTCCAGGTGAATGGGGTGCTGACGTGGTGTTCGGCAGCAACCAGCGTTTCGGTCTCCCGATGGGCTTCGGCGGTCCTCACGCAGGTTACTTCGCAACGACAGAGGCTTACAAACGTTCGATGCCGGGCCGTATCATCGGTATCTCGAAAGACGCCCTCGGCAACCCGGCTTACCGTCTCGCACTGCAGACACGTGAGCAGCACATCAAACGTGAGAAAGCTACTTCAAACATCTGCACAGCTCAGGCTTTGCTCGCCATCATGTCGGGATTCTACGCAATCTATCACGGACAGGAAGGCATCAAAGAAATAGCACATCATATCAACTGCCTCGCCGGAAAACTCACCTCAGAGTTGGCAAAACTCGGCGTGAAGCAGCTTAACAAATATTTCTTCGACACATTGCTGTTTGAGTTGCCGGAAGGCGCTTGCACATGCAGAGTGAAAGAAGTCGCAGAGAAACACTGCATGAACTTCCGCATCATCGACAAGCAGCACTTCGGCATCAGCATCGATGAGACAACAAGCCGTGAAGACCTCAACGAGATAGGCGAGGTGGTGGCTGAAGTTCTCGGCAAGAAACACGAAGAGCTCGTATGCGACCCTAACTGCCAGAACTTCTGCGGCATCCAGGAAGGCATGAGAAGAACCTCAGCATTCTTGACAGCTCCAGTGTTCTCTAAGTATCGCAGCGAGACCGACATGATGCGTTACATGAAACAGCTCGAAAACCGCGACCTCAGCTTGAACCGCTGCATGATTCCGCTCGGCTCATGCACCATGAAGCTGAACCCTGCAACATCAATGTTCGCACTCAGCTGGCCAGAATTCGGCAACATCCACCCATTCGTGCCGGCAGAACAGGCTGAAGGTTACCTCGAGATGATCAACGAGATGGAGAAAGACCTCTGCGAAATCACAGGCTTCAAAGGTATCTCGTTCATGCCTAACTCAGGCGCAAGCGGTGAATACGCTGGCTTGATGACAATCCGCCGTTACCAGGAGGCAAAAGGCGAGGGTCATCGTAACATCTGCCTGATCCCTGCATCAGCACACGGAACAAACCCTGCATCAGCAGCCATGGCAGGTCTGCAAGTCGTCGTCGTGAAATGCGATGACCACGGTAACATCGACCTCGCCGACGCTAAAGAGAAAGCCGAACAATATAAGGACACTCTCGCCGCATTCATGGTGACATATCCTTCAACACACGGTATCTATGAAGACGGCATCCGCACCCTCGTGAAACTCGTTCACGACAACGGCGGTCAGGTCTACATGGACGGTGCCAACATGAACGCACAGGTCGGTCTCACATGCCCAGGCTTCATCGGCGCTGACGTATGCCACCTCAACCTGCACAAGACATTCGCTATCCCTCACGGCGGTGGCGGCCCTGGCGTAGGTCCTATCGGCGTCGCAGAACACCTCGTCCCATTCCTGCCAAGCCACGTCTGCTTCAAGACTGGCGGCTCAGAGCAGAAAGGCGCAGTGTCAGCAGCTCCATTCGGCAGCGCACAGATCCTCACAATCACCTACTGCTACCTCAAGATGTTGGGTGGCGAAGGTCTTAAGAAAGCTACAATGGGCGCTATCCTCAACGCTAACTACCTGAAGGACAGACTCAAAGATTATTATCCAATCCTTTATACCGGAAACCATGGTCACGTTGCACACGAGATGATTCTCGACATCAACCAGATCAACAAGACAACAGGTGTTGCAGCTATCGACATCGCAAAACGTCTGATGGACTACGGCTTCCACGCACCTACAGTGGCATTCCCTGTTCACGAGACATTGATGGTGGAACCTACCGAGAGCGAGCCATTGGCCGAACTCGACAGATTTGTTGACGCTATGATTAAGATCCGTCAGGAAATCAAGGACATAGAGGATGGCAAGGCACCTCAGGGCGACAACATCATCTCACACGCTCCTTATACAGCCGAGATGCTTATGGCAAACGAATGGAACTTCCCATTCAGCCGTGAAGAGGCAGGCTTCCCATTGAAGAGCGATGTTCAGGATAAATACTTCCCACACGTCACCAGAATCGACGACGCCTTCGGCGATCGTAACCTGGTCTGCCGCGTGATGGAGTAAGACAGGATTAACAAGATTAACCGGATTTTAATCCAAAGGAAAAGGCTATCGTACGATAGCCTTTTCTGTGTTTATTATATCTTGTTAATCCTGTCTAAAAAACAAATCCAGTCAAAAACTACTTCTTACTGAACGGAATAATGTAGCTGTATGTAACTCCCACAAAGGTGAAGTCTCCTGAATGATATTGTTGTAATGCAAATGATGTCAATTCATATCTTTCCTCATAACCGTATGACTCTAATGTGATTCCAATTCTCGAACGCCTGATGTTGACTCCGACGGTTACCGATGCAAATAATCCTGTAATATTAAAATTGTCATATACATAATTATAGTACTTATCATCGCTAAATGTGGACACGTTAATGGCATATCCACCTTTGGCATTGATAAAGGGAGACGCTTTCCTTTTTGTAAAATACACTGAAAACTGTCCATAAACCGGAACAGCACTAAGGCTTTTTGCAAAAAACATCGCTCCTGAACCGACGCCCAAACCCAAATGTGGCCCAAACATATACTCAATATTAAGTTTGGGTGTTATGGCAATTGGTGTAAAATCCTCATAATGATGATTAATGTCAACTGTTACGCTCATTTCAGGAATAAAAACGAACCCCTTATGTCTATGAGGATTTGTTGTTTTTATCTTTTTCAAATCCACATTGATAGTTTTCATCCCTTTGCCGTCAACGGCAACAATATCTTGGTAAGTCTCATAACCGTCTTTCACGATTTTAATCTTATGCGGGCCTTTTTTAATCGGGTCGCTCACAAAAGGAGTCTTCATTTCCATCTCATTGCCGTCGATATAGATTGTGGCGCCTTCGAGTGAACCTGTTTTTACAACGATGTAACCGAAATCGTCAGGATTTTCTGCTATATTAGATGTGTTTTCAAGCCGTTGGTCAATTATACTTATAATTGCAGCCTCATCTAATGCCGACTTGTTAACCAATGTCAATTCGTAACCTCGTTTCGGTTCCATGTCGTATGGAAAACAGAATTCCGTCGAGCTCAAATCGGGATGCGAAATCTTGATGAAAGTGGCGTAATAGCTGATGTAGAGCCACACTTCGCCGTCTTTGTATTCAGTCTCGAAAAACGTCTGGGCATCGCCACCGAAACTCAGCTCGCGACGCTGTTTGTCGTTGATGTTTTCGGTTTTGATTTTCAGAACGGCATACGGACGGTCGTTGTCGTCAAACATCTTTTCAGTGTTGATATTGACAAAACCTTCGACTTTTTTGAACGAGCCTTCTTTCACCTGAAGCTGTGCCGAGCATATCAGACTGCTGATAATCAACAGGATAAGGAATATTGATTTTTTCATATTGAAATATTTTTTGCAAAAATAACAATAATTCAATACAAATGCAAATAATCTTGTAAATCTTGTTAATTCTGTCTAATAAATAAAAATAGCCGTTAGGCTAAAAAAGTCTAACGGCTAAAGTCTAAAGTCTAAAGACTAAAGACTAACGTCTAACGTCTAACAACCACCTTGATACCCTTCATCTCCTTGCCGTTGGCGATTCTCACGATGTAGACGCCTTCAACAAGGTCGTGACGGATCACGTTGCTGCCTGTAGAAACAGTCTCACACAACACTGGCTGGCCAACGAGGTTGTAAACCGCCACGTCGAGCATACT
The DNA here is from genome assembly GCA_902787095.1 of uncultured Bacteroidia bacterium. GTDB lineage: Bacteria > Bacteroidota > Bacteroidia > Bacteroidales > F082 > Limimorpha. The sequence goes on along the minus strand of CADAFC010000033.1, from coordinate 2,742 downwards.
GTCGCTGTTATTCGTGATCATCAGAGCATTGTAGCTGTTCCAGACTTCCACGTTGAGCGATGTCTCAGATGTGACCACGTTGTCGTACTTGTCAGCAACAATCAAGATGTCATCGATTTCCCATGAAGCAGCGCCTTCGTCGATGGTGCTGATGTAACGGAATCCGATGTGGCAACTGCTTGAGCCGGCGTGTTCGTTGAGTGAAATCTCACCTGACTCTGTCCATACGTAGTTGCCTTCTGATGCGATGTAATCCAATGGCTCCCATGTGGCGGCTGTCGGATCCTGACCGTCGTAGTCTTCAGAGACGTAAAGCTCGAGTGCCGGGCCGTTGAACTTCATGGCATTCTTGAATGTCAACGTCACGTTGCGCTCGTCACGGCTGCTGAGGTCGAAGGCCGGTGAGATGCACCATTGCTCGTTGTCGACTTCGTCGCCGTAGCCGTTGGCGTTGGCGTAATGGTTGCCATTATGCTCGTTGACGACCCATGGCTTGTTGCCTTCTATAGTCACGAATGTCCAGCCGTACATGTCGCCTTCCCAGTCTTGACTCAAGATAATATCAACTCCGCTCATGATGACGTAATTGGCTGTTGCTATAGCACTGTTCTCATAGCCTTCCATGATGGCGATGGCTTTGAGTGTCATGTCTGCATCCACATGGATAGGATCCATGTAAAGCATCGCCATCGATGTCGGATCACTGCCGTCGGTGGTATAGAAAATCATAGCGTCTTCTGTCGCGCATGTGATCTCCACATCAATTGGCTCATAATAGGTACCTGATGCAAAGCTGAACACTGGAGTAGCTACGACTGGGGTGACCGAGCCACCATACACGAACAGGTCGAGGTAGAAGTTGTAGTCAGGATTGCTCATGTTGCTTGTAGCGTAAGCTCCGAACTTGTTGTTCGAGTTTTTGGCGATGCCGCGGTTTGTGGTCTCGGCGTTGGTGATGACGAATCCTGTGTAGTTAGGAATCAAAGCGCCTTCCTCCGATGTCTCGAGTGCGATGTTCCAATCGGTGCTTGTGTTGGCTGCGAAGTTGGTGCTGCTGCTGTATCCGAGCATGTCGCCAGCCGCATTTGTCAAAGTGATGACGTCGCCGTCTACAGTCACATTCCACAGATATGTGTCAGCGTCATCGCTAATCTCCGCTGGGAGAATCTCATTGCTGCCGTCGTTAACTGATGTGAACAATACGCCGTCAGGCTTGCCCGAAACGCCAGCTGTCATAGCATAGTAGCCGTCGCTTACTGTCGCATCGTAACGTGCTGCGATGATGACCTGGTCGCCGTCGTGCAAATCGCTGAGAGCATAGATTCTGTTCCAGTCGCCACCTGGGACAGGTTCTTCTGTCACAGTGCCGCTTACAGTTGCAGTCACTTCTAAACCACCATCTTCAAAGGTGACAATGCCGTCCCATTGGCCGACATACAAACCTGCCTCGAGTCTTACATAAACTGTAGTAGGTTCAAGGGTTCCAGTAGCTTGGATGCTAATAGTATAAGGCCAGAATTCTTCTCCGTCGAGTGAGAATTCATAATGGGTGTTGCTGCATGTGATAGTAATACCACCAGTAGATCCGCCTGGCGCTGGAGGTAAGTTGCCGCCTGAAACAGTGAATGTCTGTACCGCTGAAGGACCATTTCCTACGATATATGTGAAGCCTGACAAAGCATTAGGTGTCACTGTCAGATATGGATCTGTTGTGAATCCCATCAATATGATGTCATCAATTTCCCATGCTGCTGCCTCTGTCTCTGTTGAGGTGTATTTGAATCCGATGTAGCACTCGTCACCTGTGAAGTTTGCAAGGCCTATCGAACCTGACTCAACCCATGTGTATGAACCTGTTGACATGATGTATTCGAGTTCAACCCATGTGGCTGTTGCAGGATTCTCACCATCGTAATCGTTCGAGAATAACACCTGCATATCAGGACCTGTGTAGTTCTTTGCATTTCTGAATGACAAGCTTGCATTGCTATATACATTGAGGCTGAAAGCAGGGGAGATGCACCACTGCTCGTTCACGCCACCGTTGTAGCCGTTGGCGTTGGCATAGTGGTTGCCTTGGTACTGCCCGATGGTCCATGGCTTCTCACCTTCAACGGAGACAAATGTCCATCCGTTCATATCACCTTCCCAGTCTTGCTCGAAGATGGTGACAGCACCTATTATAATATTGTAATCCGCTGTTGCGATATTGCTGTTCTCATAGCCTTCCTTCATGGCAATAGCCTTGATGGTCATGCTTTCAGCTACCATGATAGGCTCGCTGTAAACTGAGCTGTTCTCGTCCGGCTCGGTGCCGTCCAATGTGTAGTAAATAGTTGCGTCAGCAGTGCTGCATGCGATTTCTACAGTCTGAACCTCATAGTATGTGCCTGCTTCTGGAGTGAATACTGGAGCTGAACAAACTGGTGCGCCACTGCCTACTGTTGCGAACATGTCGAGGAAGAAGTTGTAGCCTTCACCGCTGATGTTCTGGGTGTGGTATGGACCGAAGTTGTGGCTGCTGTTCAAGGCGATGGCTCTCACTGGGGTGTTGACGTTGCTTACAACAAAACCGGAATAATTTGGAACCATGGCACCTTCTTCTGAAGTCTGGTATGCGATATCCCATGCTGTGTTGTCGCCGCCGTTAGCGAAGTTAGTTCCGCTGGTGTAGCCGAGCACGTCGCCGTTGGCATTGGTGAAGGTGAAGTTGGAACCGTCAACATCCACTGTCCAGTAATA
>CADAFC010000032.1 GCA_902787095.1 uncultured Bacteroidia bacterium | reverse complement strand
GGATACGATATAGTCAACAATGATAATGACCCGATGGATGACAAAGGCCATGGGACGCATTGCGCAGGCACCGTTTTAGGTGATGGCACCGCCGGCTCACAGACTGGCATCGCGCCAGATGCTGTTTTAATGTGTGTGAAAAGCATCAATGCAGAAGGCTTCGGCGGTTCTGTCAATATCGCAGGAGGCATGGAATGGGCTGTCGAACACGGCTGTGACGTCATCAGCATGTCGTTGGGCATGGTGAATGCTTCAATCACCGACAAGGAAGTGCTTCGCAGAACATGTGTCGCCATCAACGATGCCGGTGTCGTGGCTGCAGTTTGTGCCGGCAATGAAGGCCATATCCAAATTGTTGCCCCTGTCCCAAACAATGTCCGCGTGCCGGCAAGCTGCCCGCCTCCGTATCTTGACTCCGACCAAATGGCAAATCCGGGCGAGCTGAGCTGTGTGATTGCTGTGGGCGCCGTCGACAGCAACGACAGTGCAGCATATTTCACCTCAAGAGGCCCCGTCACTTGGCAGGATACCGAGTTCGGTGACTACGCTTACGAACCTGGTATCGGACTAATCCGCCCAGATGTGTGCGCCCCCGGTGTGGCAATAAAAAGCCTTGACTATCTCACAACAAACGGCTATACCAATATGGACGGAACCTCACAGGCGACACCGTGTGTCGGCGGCATCATCGCATTGATGCTGCAAAAGAACCCTAACCTTATGCCTGCAGACATCTGCCGCATTTTGGAAGAGACATCATTAAAACTGACCCCAACTAAAAGCAACATCACCGGTGTCGGCCGTGTCGACGCCCTCGCCGCCGTCAATGCCGTGGAACCATTTGATGCTGTCGATGAAAATAATGACAATAGCTTAATGGTTTATCCTAATCCGACAAACGACTATATCACAATTGTTGAGAATCTCACCGAAACCTCTAATATATCTTTGATGAATATTCATGGTCAGTTGATCGATATTAATGTTAAAAACAATCGTATCGACGTCTCAAACCTGCCTAACGGCATTTATTTTATAAAAATAGGGGATAAATCGACAAAGATCATTATTGAAAAATAATGTAAAACCTAAAAAAAAATGTGATATTTTTGCGGCATGAATATCACATTGAAAGAAGTCGCGACAAAAAATGAACTGAAGGCATTCGTTCATTTCCCCAATGAGTTATATAAAGATAACCCTTATTATGTGACACAGATCGAGTCGATGGACCGCGACACGCTGAACCCTGCGAAAAACCACGCTTTTGAGGTTTGCGAAGGCAAATATTGGCTCGCTTATGATGAAAAGGATGAGATTGTGGGTCGTGTCGCCGGCATTATCAACCATCGTTACAATGAGAAGGTGGGTGAGAAGATTTGCCGTTTCGGCTGGATTGATTTTATTGACAATCAAGATGTTGTGAAGACATTGATAAGCGCCGTGGAGCAATATGCCAAAGAAAAAGGCATGACGGTGGTCAGCGGTCCGACGGGCTTTCTGGAGTTCGATCCTGCCGGCATCCTCGTGGAAGGCTTTGACCAGTTGCCTACAGCTTACGGCAAGTACAACGCTCCTTATTACGAGCAGCGTCTTCTTGAACTCGGTTACGCCAAAGAGGTCGATTTTGTTGAGTATCTGATACTCGTGCCCGACATCATCCCAGAGCGTTATGCGCGTGCCGCCGACCTCGTGGCAAGGAAATACGAGTTGCGCCAGGCACCGCTGAAGAAGCGCTCCGATGTCGGTCCTTATCTCGATGGCGTGTTTAAGTGCCTCAACGCAGCCTATTCACAGTTGCACGACTTCTCGGAGCTGTCACCAGGACAGTGCGAGGATCTGAAAAAACAGTTTCTCGGCAATGTCAACGTCGATTTTGTGTCGATAATCCTTGACAAATCAGACAAAGTCGTGGCATTTGGCGTCGCCCTTCCGTCGCTGTCGAAAGCCATGCAGAAAGCCAACGGCAGCCTGTTCCCGTTCGGATTCATCCATCTGCTGAGGGCGTTGAAACACAACGACACCATTGACCTGCTGCTCATCGCCATCGATGAGGAATACCAGAATAAAGGCATCAACGCGATGATTTTCGACCAGTTCGCCAAAGGCATCAAGAAAAACGGCATCAAATACATCGAGTCGACACGTGAACTGGAGGACAACACCACTGTCCAAAACCTATGGCATTATTTCGAACATAAAATTACAAAAAGAGCCAGGGTTTTTATGAAAAAATTGTGATTAACCACTGAAACCTATATGGACATATTTTTGTTGTTGGAAATATTATAATATTGAAAATCAATTAAATAGCAAAATTTGTTTTTCGTAAGACATGGACAAGATGCGTCGATAGCCTTCAAAACGCTTGACAAAGATTTTTTTTTGTATATTTTTGCATTGTGATCACACCAACAAACGATGTAAAATTTTAGCGTATGAAGACAAAACTCAAATTCTTGATCCTGCTCAGTCTCGTGATCGGCTTCGCGCTGACCTCATGCGATTCGACGGCAACACGTGAGCGTAAGGCACGCGCGCTATATGATGAAGGTGTGCGTCTGCGCGAACAACGGCTGTCGATAGAGGCTGCGGAATGTTTCCTGCAGGCGTTGGCATTGGCCGACAATGACAGGAAATTGGTCGCCGACATTAAAAACAATCTCGGTGCGATGTATTACAAACACGGTCTTTTCGAAGATGCCCTAAGTATGCATCACGAAGCAGTAAGCGAATTCAAACTGATTTCTGACTCTGTCGGGATTATGGCGGCATGGCGCAACTGCGGACGCGCCACCAAGTCGTTGGAGCTCTATGCCTCCACAAAACACTATTACGACTCGGCTTTCCATATCGCCTTCTTAATCAATGATACTGTCATGATTAATGACCTGTATCTTGAGATTGGACGCGATTATTACATGGAAGTCGGGAACTATCCCAAGGCAATCGAATGTGTCAGTCGTGCCATGCAAGGCGGCCTTCAAGGCAATGACCTCGACATTGCTAACATGACGCTTGGAATCCTCTATTATTACACCAACAGAAACGATGTTGCAAAAGACTATCTCACAGCCGCTTTGCGTAGCGACAGGGTGGGAGTGAGGATGTCGGTCTACCAGACCCTCTACGGCATTGCCCTTAACGAGAAAAATCTTGACAAAGCGATGGAATATGAGGAACTTTTCCTCGAAAACATGCAGCTTCTTGAGAAAGAAAACAACATTGAGGTGATGCAACGCCTGAAAGCCGAATATGAGCTGAAAGCCCAGAAAAGCCAGATGGAAAGTCTCAACCGTACCAAGAGTCTGAAGCTGTATCTAGTTATCACGCTCGTCGTCATTGCTTTGCTGGTGACCCTGATGGTTGTGAGGAAGAAAGCCAGCGACAATAAAATCGCTGTCGAACGCTTCAAAAGTCAGCTGGAACGCGACCAGAACCGTATCCACGAGCTCGTGAGCGACATGGAAAACCTCGTCCGCACCAACGACGAGCTGCGCCGCGACCATCAGACGCTTTCGCAGAAAGAGCTGCTGATGACCAATAAAATCATGTCGCGTAACAAGGTGTTCGCCACCGCCAGGAGTCTGAGCGAACATGTCACTGCCAACGCACTGAATTTCGACCTCAGCAACGACGACTGGGCCGACTTCATAAGCCTCACCGATCTGGTGTACGACGGCTTCTCGCAACGGCTTTTGCAGCTGTTCCCGAAGCTTGGTCAGTGGGATGTTAGGATTTGCTGCCTGTCGAAAAACGGATTCTCCAACCAGGTGATATCCATCTTGCTCAACACCCAGACCGACTCGTATTACCGGCGGAAGATACGTATCAAACAAATGAAGATGGAACTCAACGACGACACCCGCTCGTTTGAGGAAATTGTAAATGCTGTTTAAAACTATTAAAAATTACACATTATGAAAAAGTTCTTTTTATCAATCGTATTACTTGCTCTCGCGATTTTTTGCGGAGCGCAGTCCCAATGCTGGGACGGTACTGTCGCCGATGCTTATGATGGCGGTGACGGTACACCTGAAAACCCTTACCAGATAGCAAATGCCGCTCAGCTCGCTTTGCTCGCTGAGCAGACAAACAGCGGTACAGGCGGCGACGCCTGCTATATCCTGACCGGTGACATCTGTATGAATGAAAACGTGGGCTATGGAAACTATAGCTGGATTCCGGTCGGTTATTATAATTCAAATGCCGATGCCCATTATTTTGAAGGCATTTTCGACGGTTGTGGACATACTATCAGTAATCTTTACTGCGATAATGGCGAGGGCTTCAGAAGCGTCGGTTTGTTCGGGATGACTAATGATGCCATAATAAAGAATGTAAACATAACAAATGCTTTAATCATAGCAACTTCATCAGAAAAAGTCATCAAACAAAGCGGTATGATAGCTGGAGAGGTCAGAAATACCGACATTTTAAACTGCATAGTCGACGGCACTATTCAGGGGTCGGGGAGAGTAGGCGGTATTGTTGGTTGTTGCTTGGTTGATATCGTTAATGATACGGCTTTCATAGCTAATTGCGTAAATAACGCGGAGTTTGATAATAACTCCAAGACTGGCGGTATTATAGGCGAATGCTCTACTGGATTTGACGAGGGTGGTGTATACCAACATGGAACTATAGCAATAAAAAACTGTGTCAATAATAGCAATGTCTCATCTATATGGAGTGGTGGGATAGTAGCGACTGCTTATGGCAATATTATTATTAAAAATTGTGATAATTATGGTAAAATGGAATCACCATATAATATCGCTGGTGGTATCGTTGGAGAAATTGGCGTATTGGGTATACAAAATACTTATTTGTCAAACTGTCTGGTTGAGGATTGTATGAACCATAGGGGTGCCGATATTACGGGCAGCGCTGTCGGAGGCATTGTGGGTTATGCTTCCCACGGCATAATTAATAAATGTGCTAATCATGCTGTCATCACTGGAAATATTGTCGGTGACACTGCCTTTGGCGGGGCATTTGTCGGCGGAATCTCAGGAGCAGGTGGTGCAGTCTCAAACAGTTTTAACCGTGGCGATCTGACTGCCATAAAAATTGGCACTTGTGACTTCGACGAGGTATATATAGGTGGAATCATTGGCATGGATGAATTTGCTAATGAATCACATATCTTTAATGTTTATAATACTGGTCTAATCACTCCACCTGTCGGACCGAGCATTCAAGAATATGGTTACGGAAACATCGTGGGTTATGCTTATCATCCTGATGACAATTATTACAATTGCTATTGGCTTGATGACGACGAATATCCTGCTTGCGGTAACGAAGAGATGCAAGAGCACCCGAATCTGCCTGGCTCCACAACGTTCGTACAGGGTGCGACACCTACAAGCTGGATTCTCAACGAGGCACAATACGGCACTGTCGACTTGCTTGAAGCTCTCAACGCTGGCTCGCTTGGCCAATGTACCTGGCTTGAAGATGTTACAGGCATAAACGATGGATACCCTGTTTTCGATATGGCAGTCCAACCCGTTTCTCAGCTTGTCGGCAACGAATGGTATTATGAAATCACCAGTATTTCAGGCGAAATATATTATCAGCATCTTGAATATGCCTGTGACACCACAATTGATGACAAAAAGGTGAAAGTTATAGTCAAAACAAACAGCCTGTACGATTTGCGCTACAACGAGCAGCCTGTCCTTGAATACATATATGAGGAAAACAACCGTGTTTACTGGTGGAACAATACATTGAATGAGTTCACGGTTTTGTATGATTTCGCTGCCAAACCGGGCTATGAATGGGTGATATTGGTGGGCGACAACAGTATCACAATGCATGTCGACGATGTGTGGTATTATGTCAAAGATGCACGTTGGTTCAAGGCATTGACAGTCAGCGACGAAAACGATGTCTTCAGCGGCACAATCCTATGTGGAATTGGCCATCTCACCAGCTTCTTCCCAGAGAAACTATTAGATGACAAAACCGATTTCGAGGTTGACGGACTGCGCTGCTTCTGGAAAGACGATGTCCTGCTTCTGAAAGAAAGCAATGTGGAGTGCGACTATGTTTATAACGACTACCATTTCGGCATTGACGATAACGAAGCCCCAGCATTCACGATTTACCCGAATCCTGCAACCGATGCCGTCACAATCGATTGTGATCCGGTAGAGATGCAATTCATCACATCTCAAATCGAATTGATGGACATACGTGGCCAAATGATTGACATCCGTGTCAAAGACAATCAAATCGACGTTTCAAATCTGCAAAATGGCATATATTTCATTAAAATCGGAAATGATATCGTCAAATTGATAATCAACAGATAACCATTCACTCGTCATTTCGAGCGTGTCGAGACCTGAGCCTGCGAAAGCATTCACTTCAGGTGAATAAATCACCGCCATCTGAATAATTACCAATATTCATATGCCGGTGATTTCTCCGTTTCGCTTCGCTACAGTCGAAATGACGGATGACAAAAAATAAAATCATTCTGTATTTAAAAATTTTTCGTATTTTTGCAGCTTATTATAACTGGCAAAATATGAGAAAGATAATCCGATACATCAGATCCCTCGTAAATATCTGGGAATATATCGACTACGAGACAGCCGATAAATCAATCCGTAAAAACATCGCGTTTAAAGGCCCTAACGTGATAATCTTGGCATGTGCCATCATTATCGCTTCTGTCGGCTTGAACGTCAACTCCATCCCGGTGATCATCGGCGCCATGTTGATATCGCCTGTCATGGGTCCTATCCTGGGTCTCGGCTTGGGTCTCGGCACCGAAGACCGCCACTTGCTGCGCGACTCACTGAAGAACTTCGCCATCATGGTGGCTATCAGTATCCTGGCATCATCACTGTTCTTCCTGCTGAGCCCTCTCACATTGGAAAACCAGTCGGAGCTTCTCGCTCGTACCAACCCTACAATATATGACGTGCTGATAGCATTGTTCGGCGGTTTCGCGGGTATCCTTGAGACATCGCGCAAGGATAAAGGCACCGTGATTTCGGGCGTCGCCATTGCCACAGCCCTCATGCCGCCACTCTGCACCGTGGGCTACGGCATCTCACAGCTGAACCTGACATATATCGGTGGAGCGTTATACCTATTTTTAATTAATACCATTTTCATCGCTCTCGCCACCTTCCTAGCTGTGAAACTGTTCCAGTTTCCTGCCGTTCAGGTCACCGACGAGAACCATCAGCGTATCTCGAAGAGCTGGTATATCGTGATTTTGGTCGTGATTCTGGTCCCAAGTATCATCACTGCTGTCAATGTGGTCAGGGAAAACAACTTCAAAATCCACGCCACACAAATCGTCCAGAAAAACAAGAATCTGGGCGGAAGCTTTATTTATGATCATAAGACGACATATAACCGTCGCGAACAGATTGTTGATATCTTTGTGGCAGGTGAAGCATTGCCTGATGAGATGAAAGAACGTGTCTATCGTGATGCTGAGCATTTTGGAATAACACGCGGACAGATTATTATTCACGAAGATGCCACGATAGTTCGTGAAAACCTCTCAGAAGCCGAGATACTGAAAGGAATATACGAGCATACCGACCGTCAGATCAAAGAGCTTAACGACAGCATCACCCGACTTAACATACAGCTTGACGTATACAAAAACAAGGAGATCCCGGCATATGCTATCGCCAAGGAACTCTTTGCGCAACATCCTGAAATCAGTAACATCAGCCTCACACGAGGCTCTGCCGTCGATGCCGACTCACTGTCCGTCTCAGAGCGTATCATGGTGTTTGTCAGCAGCGATGAAACGATAAATGAAGAGCTTCGCGACCGTATCGAACGCTGGCTGAAAGTCCGCCTCGATAACGATAATGTTACTGTAGTATATTAATCTGAAAATCAATACATTATTTATTTTTAATCAACAGTTATGAGAAAACTAACTCTGCTGTCTCTCATGGCAGCCCTCATGATGCTCGTTCCTTTCGGAGCTGGAGCACAACAAGGCGTGCAAGCTTACGTATCCGCATCGGGTTACGTCATCTTCAACGCACCATTTTACAACACAGGCACCGACGGCTATGCCTTCGATTTTGAAAACGACTTTGTGGAAGGCCGTCTTTTGAACTGGAACACTATCGACGCCGACGGCGACAGCTACAACTGGATGCTTTCTCCGATAGGAGAGGGCTACGGCCGTAACGGCTCCGACGGCGTAGTGATGTCATATTCATACAGCAACTACGCTGGAGCTCTGAATCCTGACAACTACCTCGTCTCGCCACAGCTGGCTATCACAGCAAACAACCACTATGTGACATTCTACGGCAGCGCATTGGATGAGCAGTATCCTGCCGACCATTTCGGACTCGCAGTGTCGGCAACAGGCATACCCGGCTCGTTCACCATGCTTCAGGAATGGACGATGACGGCGAAACAGGGTGGCTGGCATGAATATTCGGTTGACTTGGCAAGTTATGTCGGACAAGAAATCTATATCGCAATCCGCCATTTCAACAGCCAAGACAATTTCTGCCTCTGCATCGACGATGTCTTCGTCGGTTCACAGAATAAAGACCCGCTTGTCAATTGCAGCATCTCCCTTGACGGAAATGTGGTCGCTAATAACGTGACAGGTATAAGTTATCTCCTTAATACCGATGGCTTTGCCAACAACTCCGCACACACGACGACTGTCACCGCGACATATCAGTCGGGCAATACATTGTCAAATATTAAAGATTGGACATTCCGCTCGGGTGACAACTTCCAAGGCTCTCCGACAGGCTTACAAGCCGAAAGCAATGGCGATGCCGTCAACCTCAGCTGGACCTTGCCGATGATGAACTCGTCGTTTGTGGTCGATGAGTTACTTTACGACTTCTCCGACACAACCATGTCTGACCTCACCGTTATCGACGCCAACGGCGACGGCCTTAATTTCTATCCGTGCACATACGGCGGCTACGGCAGTGGCCCATGCCTCCGTTCCAATTCATGGCAGGGACAGGCTTTGAATACTGATAATTTCGCGGTATTGCCACATCTTACCGCATCGTCTGAGACAGTGCTCACCTTTGTGGCAAGAGACGCTGACCAGCCAGGCATCGCTCCCGACCCGGAACATTTCGGAGTGGCGGTGTCGACGACAGGCAACACCAATCCTGCCGATTTCATCATGATTCAGGAATGGAACAGCCAACATGCTTATACCGATTATACCGTCGACCTGTCAGCATACGCAGGACAGCAGATATACGTGGCATTCCGCCATTTCAACACCACTGGCGAGACTTATTATCTCAACATCGACAACATCAAAATCACCAATATCGAAGCTGAAATCACACGTCCTGCCAAAGGTGTTGTGCTGTATGCCAATAATGAGCTTATCGCAACATTAAATCATGGCGAGGAGAGCTTTACGCATAACGTAAACCGTTATAACTCAGAGTATTGTATCCGTGTCATCCAGGAAGGAAGCAAGGGTGACGGCACTTATTACGCTCTCGCGGCTCCGCAATGTGCGACAGCACAACTCAACTGTGTGGCTCCGACCAACCTCAGCGGCAGCTTTGACGGCAATAAGGTTCAACTTACTTGGGAGCGTGACATCTTCATCGATTTCCAAGACGACCCTCAGGGCTGGACATTCCTCGATGCCGACAGCGACGGTTATACCTTCGCTATCTATGCTGCAGGTGGCATGGAACCTAATGGAAGCGTCAACACTACCGGCACTAACGCTTCTTTGGCATCGTTCTCTTATATCAACGATTATGGCGCTTTAACCCCCGACAACTACGCCTTCATGCCACTGACACAGATCCTCCAAAATGCCAGTATCGATTTTTATGCAGCCGGTTTCGACCCGAGTTATCCAGCCGAGACATTCAGTTTCGTGGTGGCATCGGAAGACGGTATGAGTATAGCTACACTCGGCACATGGACGACATCGAACCCGTATCAAAAATACACCGTCGATTTGTCGGTCTACGAAGGACAGAATCTGTTCCTTGGATTCCGTCACCATTCGGCAGTGGCGGCTTACGCTCTGGTAATCGATAATATCACCGTTAGAAATGCATTCTGGGTTGGCACTTCGAGTGTCACTGAAGGATACAATATCTATCGCTCAAACGACGGAGTGAATTACGAGGTGATAGGATGGGCCGGCAATGACGTTACAAGCTATACCGACAACGACATACAGTCGGTGCACCAATATTATAAGGTGACAGCTGTAAACACCGTATCAGGCGGCAATCACTGCGAGTCTAACCCGGCAATGTCGGTCGACGGTATTCACGACTACATCCACGTCACCACCGACGGCATCGACGAAATCGACAGCAACGTCAGCGTGTACCCAAACCCTACCAATGGCATCGTCAACGTCAATGCCGAAGGTTTGAAAAACATCGTTGTGATGAATGCTCTCGGTCAAGTCGTTAGTGAAACTGTCGAAAATCAAATCGACCTGTCGCAATTCGGCACCGGATTATTCATGTTGAGAATCGCAACAGAACAAGGTAGCAGCGTCCAGCGAATTATGGTGAAATAAAACACGGTTTCTTGCTTCGCCTTGTTATTCCGAGCGAAGCGAGGAATCACATAATTTTTTGAAAAATTTTTGTTTTTATTAAAATAATCCCTAATTTTGTAGTTCGTTTTGAACGCATTTTTAGGGATTAAATTTTAAATTTTAAAGATATGTATCTGATAGTCAACAAGAAAGAATTAGCACAGGACACCATTATGATGGAAATTGAGGCGCCTCGTCTGTCGAGAGCAGCCCTTCCAGGACAGTTCCTTATCATCAAAATGACAGAAAAAGCTGAGCGTATCCCGCTCACAATCAGCGACAACGACCCATGGAACGGCACCGTGACGATTGTTTTCAAGGCTATCGGAAAATCCACACAGGAGATGGCCAAATACAATGTCGGTGACACCTTCCTCGATGTCGTCGGTCCGCTCGGTCGTCCTTCGGAGTTCATTCACATGTCGTATGAGGAGCGTAAGACAAAACGTTACGTCTTCATCGGCGGCGGCGTGGGCATCGCTCCAATCTTTCCTCAGGTGAAATGGCTGTATCATAACGGCGTCAAGGCCGATGTCATCATCGGCGCACGTACCCACAGCCTCCTCGTGTACGAAGATGAGCTCTCTTCAATGTCAAACCTCTACGTCACCACCGATGACGGCACCTCAGAATATAAAGGCCTCGTCACCGACATGCTGCAACGTCTTGTAGATCAAGGCAACCATTACGACGAGTGTATAGCCATCGGCCCGATGATCATGATGAAGTTCGTGTGCCAGCTTGCACAGAAACTCAACATCAAATGCACCGTTTCAATGAACGCCCTGATGGTCGATGGCACTGGCATGTGCGGTGCCTGCCGTATCAGCGTGGGCGGTCAGACCAAGTTCACCTGCGTCGACGGCCCTGAGTTTGACGGCGCAAAGGTCGACTTCGCCGAGGCTATGAAACGCCAGTCGATGTACAACAATGTGGTTGCGCACAAACAGCTTGAGGCGGAGGAGAAAGCCGAAGGTCATAAGTGCCATGTGGGCGGCATCCTCGACGAGCCACGCGACAAGAAACATCGTGTGAAGATCACCGAGCAAGACCCGCTCGTGCGTGCGCATAACTTCAACGAGGTGTGTCTCGGATACACCGCCGACGAAGCCATCGTGGAGGCACAACGTTGTCTGCAATGTGGCCGTCCACAGTGCGTCACAGGCTGCCCGGTCAGTATCAACATCCCTGGATTTATTAAAAAGGTGTCGGAAGGCGACTTCCTCGGTGCCGCCCAGATTATTGACGAAGATTCAGCATTGCCGGCAGTGTGCGGCCGTGTGTGTCCACAGGAGACACAGTGCGAGGGCAAGTGCGTGATGGGAGTGAAGTTCGAGCCTATCGCCATCGGCAAACTCGAGCGTTTCGTGGGCGACTGGTCACGTGAGAATAATATCAACCTCACCAAGCCTATCAAGAAAAACGGCAAACGTGTGGCTGTCGTCGGCTCAGGTCCTTCAGGCCTCACATGCGCCAAGGAGCTGCTCGTAAGAGGCTACGACGTCACAGTGTTCGAGGCTTTGCATGAGTTCGGCGGCGTGTTGGCATACGGTATCCCTTCGTTCCGTCTGCCCAAAGAGACCGTCGTCCGTCATGAGGTCGAAAACGTGATGCGTCTCGGCGGTCATTTCTTCAAAGACGTGGTCATCGGTCGTACCGTGTCCATCGAGACCTTGATGAAAGACGAGCACTTCGACGCGGTGTTCATCGGCTCTGGCGCAGGTCTGCCTAAGTTCATGAACATCCCTGGCGAGAACCTCTGCGGTGTCGTCTCGGCTAACGAGTTCCTGACAAGAAACAACTTGCTTTTCGCATATAAAGAAGGCTTCGAGACACCTAACTTCGTGGGTAAGAAGGTGGCTGTCGTAGGTGGCGGTAACGTCGCTATGGACGCTGCCCGTACCGCCTTGCGTCTTGGTGCCGACGTGCATATCGTGTACCGTCGTTCGGAGGCTGAGCTTCCGGCACGTGCCGAAGAGGTGCATCACGCCAAGGAAGAAGGCATACAGTTCGACCTGCTCTGCAACCCTGTCGAGATCCTAGGCAACGAAGAGGGCTGGGTCAACGGCATGAAATGTGTTAGAATGGGCCTTGGCGAGCCTGACGCATCGGGTCGTCGTCGTCCTGTCGAGATCAAGGGCTCGGAGTTTGTGCTCGATGTCGACATGGTCATTATGGCACTCGGTACATCGCCTAACCCGTTGATTTTCAGAACAACTCCAGGTCTGAACGCCGACAAACACGGCTGCATCTTGGCAAAAGAGAACGGACGTACCACACGTAACGGCGTCTTCGCCGGCGGTGATGCCGTCAGTGGCGCAGCGACCGTCATCCTCGCCATGGGTGCCGGCAAGAAAGCAGCCAAGGCAATTGATGAATACTTACGCGACGAAATGATGTAATCGAGATTCCTCGCTTCACTTCGTTCCGCTCGGAATGACAAGGACAGAGGATTATGATATGGCGCGGCATTACGGAACATTCAAATTTGGATGAACCGGCAAGCCGCGCCTTGTTTATTAATAATAATGTTGTCATTCCGAGCGAAGCGAGGAATCTCAAAAAAATTATTGAAAATTTTAAAACTTTAAAAACTTTTTACTAATTTTGCATCGATTTTAGGTGTCCTTAAGTGGACTTAATAGGGAATCGGGTGAGAACCCCGGACAGTTCCCGCTGCTGTAAACTCTCGCAGCGACCGCAGATGTCACTGTTTATCCCACATAGACGGGAAGACGCGGACGTAAGGAGTGAGTCAGAAGACCTGCCTGAGATCAAAGACATAAAGGGCTTTCGGGATAAAAGTCAGTCGTGAAATACTGATTGTTATGAGGAAATTGGTTGTAATGCTGTTTCTATTGGCCTCATGCGCCGTATGGGCGCAGGATACCATCATGCTGCCCTCCGTCGAGGTCGAGGCGGATGCGATACGGCCCAACCAGGCCGAAGCGGCGATGGAACGCAAGATGGACACCGCGCTGCTCAAACGCCTCAACACCATCACGATGTCGCAGCTGCTCATCCAGCACAGCCCCGTCTTCATCAAGACATACGGCCCGGGCGGAGTGGCGACGGCATCGTTTCGAGGCACCACAGCGAGCCATACCTTAGTGCTGTGGAACGGCTTCCAGATCAACGCGCCGTCACTCGGCCAGGTCGACTTCAGCACCATACCGGTGTATATGACCGAACAGGTGGCGCTGAAATGGGGCAGCGGCACGTCAGCCAACAGCGGCGGTCTCGGCGGCGTCATCAACATCGACAACAATCAGCATTTCGGCGAGAAACTCATTCTCGACCTGAAACAAACATACGGCAGTTTCAACACCTTCGGCTCTTACATCACTGCCGGTTATTCATGGGCAAGTCACCTCTTGCGGGTGAAGGCTTATCGGACCTCGAGTGACAACGACTTCGAGTACCTCAACATAGGCGTGATCCCGCATCAGGTGATGAAGCAAAAAAATGGCGAATACGTCGACTACGGACTCATGCCAGAATACCAGTGGCGAAGACGTAAGTCGTTGATAACCATAGTGTCGTGGAACCAATGGAGCGACCGTAACTGCCCACAGATCATGCCTAACGTCAACAACGACAACACCAGGGAATATACCGATAACGGCTACTCACGTAACTTCGTGTCATATAAAACATATTGGCAGACAGGTAAAATAGAGACGAAAGCAGCCTATTTCTACGAAAAACAGCATTATTTCCTCGAGTCATACACCGACATCGGCACACCTGTCACACAGATAAACTCGAAAAACGACGCCAACGTGGTACATGGAATCGCCGATTTGTACCAGGATATCTATCGCTCGTGGAAGCTTAACGCAAAAATACAATACGACTACGAAGAGGTCGTGTCGAACAACTATACAGGTGTAAAAGACCGCGACATCCTGTCGTTTTATGCCGCTGTCACTGGTAAACTGCTGAAGCCGTTAGATTTGCGTCTAACCCTGCGAAACGACTGGGTCGACTGGGAGTCGAAAGGTTTCTTCCCGACAGCCACCTTGTCGTATAACTCTTTGTTTGTCAGAGGCTTGACTCTCAACGTCGGATACAGCCACAACTACCGTAATCCGAGCTTGAACGACCTCTATTGGTATCCTGGCGGCAACGAAAATCTCAGACCTGAAGACGGCCGTACCATTGACGGAAACATCAGTTTTAACAGGTATTTCGGAAGTTTGTCGGTGGAGAGCACCATCGGCACATATTACTCAAAAGTCAAAGACTGGATACAATGGGTGCCGACGACCTATCGTTACTGGATTCCTGAAAACGTCAACACGGTCATAGCATACGGCACCGAGGTGCATCTGAAATTGAATTATCATATCAATAATTGGAATTTCTCCCTTACCGGAAATTATGTCTACAGCCACACCACCGACGAGAGCGACCAACAGCTGATTTACATACCTTTGCATCACGCCAACGCCTTCGCGGAAATAAAGTGGAAGACGTGGAACATGACATACACTGTGGAATATACAGGCGAACGTAAGACCTCCATGAATCCCAATGATTTCTATGGCTTCAGCCTTGATCAATACACTCTGCAACATGCGTCGTTAGGCAAACAAATCAAAAAGTTTTATGCCGAATGCAGGGTGAATAATATTTTCGATGTCCAATATATGGCAGTGCTCTGGCGACCGATGCCGGGCCGTAGTTATGAAGTGAGTTTAAATTATAAATTTTAATAATAATGAAAAGAACTATTTTATTTTTAAGCTTAATTATTGCAATAACATTTGCTTCTTGCAAGAAGAAAGAAACACCTCAGCCGACACCACAACCTGCTGATAGAGGTCTGTTTATCTTGAACGAAGGCACATTTACCTATGCCAATTCGTCGCTTTCATATTATGATTTTGCGACAAATACAGTCGAAAACAACCTGTTTTTCAGGGTTAACAATGCTCCTATAGGTGATGTCGGCCAGTCACTTACGCTGATTGACAATGATTTGTATATAGTTGTTAACAACAGCAAATATATTTATAAGGTGGATGCTAAAACTATTCAATATAAGACAAAAATCGAAGGTTTCACATCTCCGAGATATATGCTTCAGGTCAGTGCCGACAAGGCTTACGTCACAGACCTCGTGAGCACGGGCTTTTGGGTGTTGAATCTCAACACTTTGGAGAAGACTTTCGTCGAGACTGGCAACACCACCGAGGCTATCGTGAAGGTCGGCAACGAGGTCTTCATGAGCAACTGGTCGAACTATTACACCACAACTGAGACATCAAATCATAGCATTCAAGTGATTGATTGTGTGAATGATACGCTTGTTGAGACCATTGATGTGGCGCAGGAGCCCAACTCTATGGTCGTCGACAAATACAACCACATTTGGGTGTCGTGCAGTGGCGGCTACATGCCTCCGCAAGACCCGGCTATCATCTGTATCGACGCTGCCACACATCAGATTATCAAGCGTTTCGACCTCGCTTCTGGTGCCGACTACCCGAGTTATTTGACCATTGACGGGGCAGGGGAGAACATCTATTTCATGAATGGCGGCTACGGCACGTTGAATATCTATAAGATGTCGGTCGATGCCACTGAAATCCCTGATACTCCGTTCGTTACGTCTGACGGCAAAGTGTTTTACAACCTGAAAATCGATCCGACAAGCGGCGACCTATATGTCACTGATGCAAAGAACTACGTCGTCAACGGCGATTTGGTTCGTTATTCTGCCGACGGCACCCTTATCGGCACCTATGAGCTGGGACTCATTCCGAGCTATATGCTTTTCAATTAATATAATCCTAATTTGCTCGAGAACCATCCTCAAAAGGGGTGGTTCTCTTTTTTTGTGTCTGTCATTGCGATTCTGAAGTATAAAAAAATCATATTTTCTTCGTATGAGCTCAAAGATTTTTTTGTATTTTTGTAGCTTGTATTAAAAACTCTTGTCATGAGTAAAAAAGGCTTATCCTCAATCACAAAGAAATTAATTATGGCAGTATCCGGAGCCGGTCTGGTGTTCTTCCTGCTCTTCCACGGCGCCATGAACGTCGTCTCTATATTCTCGGAAGACGCCTACCGCTGGATCTGTGAGTTCCTCGGCGCAAACTGGTATGCGATAGTGGGCTCTATCGGTCTAGGCATCCTGATGGTGGTGCATATCGTTTATGCCTTCATCATCTCTTTTCAGAACTACAAGGCTCGAGGCAAACAACGCTACGCCGTCAACGAACGCCCCGAAGGCGTGTCATGGGCCTCGAAAAACATGCTCGCATTAGGCGCTTTCATCCTATTTGGACTCGCTTTACATCTTTACGACTTCTGGGCTAAGATGCAACTCGCCGAGATAAAAGGTAACGAACCTGTCGACGGCATCGACCAGATAAAATTCATTTTTTCGAGTAACTACCTCAGCATTATGTACTTGCTATGGCTCGTCGCGATATGGTTTCACCTTTCGCACGGCATCGCCAGCGTGATGCAGTCGATAGGATGGAACAACTTACAATGGAAACGCCGCTTCGAATGGCTGGGCAACATCTTCGCCACCGTCATCGTGGCAATGTTCGTGTCTGTGGTCATTTATTATTGGCTCATTGTGTAAATAAATCTTTATAAACTTTAAGAACTTTATAAACTTTAAGAACTTTATAAACTTTAAGAACTTTATAAACTTTATGAACTCAAAAATCCCTGCAGGTCCTTTATCAGAGAAATGGACGAAATATAAAGCTGAGCAGAAGCTCGTGAACCCTGCCAACAAACGCAAACTCGACATCATCGTGGTCGGAACGGGTCTTGCTGGCGCATCGGCTGCCGCCTCTTTCGGTGAGCTTGGTTTTAATGTCAAGGTGTTCTGTATCCAGGACAGCCCTCGTCGCGCTCACAGCATAGCGGCACAAGGAGGCATCAACGCGGCGAAAAACTACGCCAACGACGGCGACAGCATACAGCGTCTGTTTGCCGACACCATCAAAGGCGGCGACTATCGCGCACGTGAGGCTAACGTATACCGTCTCGCCGAGGTGAGCAACAGCATTATCGACCAATGTGTTGCGCAAGGCGTGCCGTTTGCCCGCGACTACAGCGGACTGCTTGCCAACCGTTCGTTCGGCGGCGCACAGGTGTCGCGTACTTTCTATGCTAAAGGCCAGACGGGACAGCAGCTTTTGCTTGGAGCCTACGGCGCTCTGAGCAAAGAGATAGAACGCGGCACCGTCAAGATGTACGCCCGTCGTGAGATGATGGACGTGGTCATCGTCGACGGCCGCGCAAGAGGTATTATTGTACGAAACCTGGTCACTGGCGAGCTCGAGCGCTACTCGGCTCATGCCGTCGTCATCGCCACGGGAGGCTACGGTCGCGTGTTCTTCCTCTCCACAAACGCCATGTCGTCGAACGGCTCGGCAGCTTGGCAGTGTTATAAAAAAGGTGCCTTCATGGCAAACCCTTGCTTTACGCAAATACACCCGACATGTATCCCTGTGCATGGCGACTACCAGTCGAAACTGACACTGATGAGCGAGTCGCTGCGTAACGACGGACGTATATGGGTGCCGAAAGATGCCGAGAAGGCTCGTCTTCTCCGCGAAGGCAAAATCAAAGCCACCGACATCCCTGAAGAGGAGCGTGACTACTACCTTGAACGCCGTTATCCTGCATTCGGAAACCTCGTCCCTCGTGACGTGGCATCACGCGCGGCAAAAGAACGTTGTGACGCTGGATATGGTGTCAACAACTCCGGCCGCGCAGTGTATCTCGACTTCAGCAATGCCATCCAACGTCTTGGAAAACAAGCAGTTGAGGAAAAATATGGCAACCTCTTCGAGATGTATGAACGTATCGTCGACGAGAATCCTTACGTCACCCCGATGATGATTTATCCGGCTGTTCACTATACCATGGGCGGCCTCTGGGTCGATTATGAATTGCAGACGACAGTCAAAGGATTGTTTGCAGCAGGTGAGGCCAACTTCTCCGACCATGGAGCTAACCGTCTGGGTGCTTCGGCACTCATGCAGGGCCTCTCTGACGGCTATTTCGTGCTTCCGTACACCATGCAGAACTATCTCGCCGACCAAATCAACGAAAAACCGTTAGCGACAAACCTTCCACAATTTGAGGAGGCGGAACTCGCTGTGCGTCAGAAGATTACACGGATTTTGTCCATAAATGGCGATGTCACAACTGACAATATCCATCGTCGTCTGGGACATATTATGTGGGAAAAAGTCGGCATGTCACGCACCGAACAAGGTCTCAAAGAGGCCATCGAAGAAATCAAAGCTTTGCGCAATGAGTTTTGGACAAGAGTGAAGGTGCCGGATGTCGAGGGCATGAACACAGAGCTCGAGAAAGCTCTGCGTGTCGCCGATTTCCTGGAGATGGGCGAACTCATAGCGCGCGACGCCCTCATGCGTAACGAGTCGTGTGGCGGTCATTTCCGTGCCGAGTACCAGACTCAGGACGGCGAGGCCCTACGTGACGACGAGCATTATGCCTTCGTAGCCGCCTACGAATATCAAGGCGTTGATAATGAGCCTCTTCTCCACAAAGAAGAACTGAAATTCGAAAATGTTGAACTTAAACAAAGAAATTATAAGTAATGAATAACGTCATTTCGACTGAAGCGAAGCGGAATGGAGAAATCTCGAACAATTGGATGAGATTTCTCGACTACACTTCGTTTCGCTCGAAATGACGATAAAATAATAATATGAATATAAAACTAAAAATCTGGCGTCAAGCCAATGCTCAAGCTAAGGGTCATTTCGTTGAATATCAATTGAATGACGTTCCTGCCGAAGCCTCATTCCTAGAGATGTTGGACATCTTGAACGAGCAGCTCGTCTTACGTGGCGACGACCCGGTCACCTTCGACCACGACTGTCGCGAAGGCATCTGCGGCGCCTGCGGATTGTATATCAACGGACATCCTCACGGGAGGTTCAAAAACACTACCACATGTCAGCTGCACATGCGTAAG
>CADAFC010000031.1 GCA_902787095.1 uncultured Bacteroidia bacterium | reverse complement strand
TCGGGATGGCTCCGGCACCATCGCCAGACCACAATCTTGAAATTCAAGTGAGAAGAATAAGTCGGTATTGAAAAAATTTTATTATTTTTGCATAATTTTTGATATAGTTAAAATTGAAAATTTTATTCACGAACAAATAACATAGAAAATGGGTTTTTTATCGAAACTTTTTGGAAATAAAGCATCGCGCGACAACAAGGCGCTGCAGCCATTATTACAGAAAACGCTTGACGCGTATGAGAAAATCAAGGATTTGGACATCGACAGCCTGCGTCATAAGACTGTGGAGTTCAGGGAATATATCAAGAATTATATCGCTGAGGACGAAGCTAAGATTGCCGAGCTGAAGACGAGCGTCGAAGCCAATCCTGACATGGATTTGGAGAAGAAAAACGACATCTACGAGCAGGTTGACAAGCTGGAGAAGAAAGTCTTCGAGAAGGTCGACGAGGCTTTGGACAACATCATGCCGGAGGCTTTCGCAGTGCTGAAAGAGGTGGCACGACGCTTCAAGGACAGCGAAGTGGTGGAAGCTACTGCCACCGACCTCGACCGTGACCTTGCCGCGAAGTGCGAGAACATCAGAATCGAGGGTGACCGCGTGTTCTACGACACGAGCTGGATGGCCGGCGGCAATATGATTCGTTGGGATATGGTGCATTACGACGTGCAGATCATTGGCGGTATAGTGTTGCATCAGGGTAAGATAGCTGAGATGGCGACAGGTGAAGGTAAGACCCTCGTGGCTACCTTGCCGGTGTATCTGAGAGGCCTCTCGAGCCGTGGCGTGCATGTGGTGACCGTCAACGATTACTTGGCAAAGCGTGACTCGGAGTGGATGGGACCTCTGTACAACTTCCTCGGTCTGACCATCGACTGCATCGACAAGCACGAGCCTAACTCGGCAGAACGCCGCGCCGCATACAACGCCGATATCACCTACGGCACCAACAACGAGTTCGGTTTCGACTACCTGCGTGACAACATGACGCGTAACCCTGAGGATATGGTGCAGCGTCCGAAACACTACTACGCCATCGTCGACGAGGTCGATTCCGTGTTGATCGACGATGCCCGTACTCCTCTCATCATCAGCGGACCTATCCCGCATGGCGAAGACCAAGAGTTTATCCAGCTGAAGCCAGACGTGGTGAAGCTCTATGAGGCACAGAAACGTATCGTGACGATGTGTATCGCCGACGCAAAGAAATTCTTGACAAAACCTGATGCCACTGAAGAAGAGAGACAACGTGGCGCCGACCAGCTTTTCCGCGCCTATCACGGTCTGCCAAAGAACAACGCCCTCATCAAATTCCTATCGGAAGAAGGCATGAAGTCGTTGCTGCTCAAAACCGAAGGTTTCTATATGCAGGAACAGAGCAAGAACATGCATATCATCGATGACGAGCTCTATTTCGTCATCGACGAGAAACTGAATACCGTCGTTTTGACCGATAAAGGTAACGAAGAGCTGGCGAAAGCATACAACGACCCATCGTTCTTCATCATCCCTGACGTGGGCTCGGAGATTGCCGAGATGGAGAAACAAGGTCTCAGCGATGACGAGAAGGTGTTACGTAAAGCCGAGATTTTACGCCAGTTTGCGGAGAAATCAGACCGTGTGCACACCGTACAGCAGCTGTTGAAGGCTTACACTTTGTTCGAGAAAGACGTCGACTACGTGGTCATCGACAATAAAGTGAAGATCGTCGACGAGCAGACAGGCCGTATCATGGAAGGCCGCCGTTGGTCGGATGGCTTGCATCAGGCAGTGGAGGCTAAGGAAAACGTCGACGTGGAAGCAGCCACACAGACATACGCCACCATCACCTTGCAGAACTACTTCCGTATGTACCACAAGCTCGCTGGTATGACAGGTACCGCTATCACCGAGGCGGGCGAATTCTGGGATATCTACAAACTCGACGTGGTGGAGATACCGACCAACAAACCTATAGCCCGTATCGACCATGAAGACTTGATTTACAAGACAAAACGTGAGAAATATAACGCCGTAATCGAAAATATCGAACAGCTGGTGAATGCAGGCCGTCCTGTGTTGGTAGGTACCACATCAGTTGAGGTGTCAGAGCTGCTAAGCCGTATGCTGACACGTAAAAACATCAAACACAACGTGTTGAACGCGAAGCTGCACTTCAAGGAGGCTCAGATCGTGAAAGACGCAGGTCTTGCAGGCACTGTGACCATCGCCACCAACATGGCGGGTCGTGGTACCGATATCAAGCTGGGACCTGGCGTTAAGGAAGCCGGCGGTCTCGCCATCATCGGCACGGAACGTCACGAGTCACGTCGTGTCGACCGCCAGCTGCGTGGTCGTGCCGGTCGTCAGGGTGACCCAGGTAGCTCACAGTTTTTCGTGTCGTTGGAAGACGACCTCATGCGTATCTTCGGCTCCGAGCGTATAGCCCCAATCATGGACCGTCTCGGAATGAAGGAAGGCGAGGTGATACAGCACTCGATGATTACAAAACAGATCGAGAAGGCACAGAAGAAGGTCGAAGAGAACCACTTCGGCGTGCGTAAACACCTCTTGGACTACGACGACGTGATGAACATGCAGCGTAAGGCAATCTACGAGAAACGCCGTCACGCCTTGTTCGGAGAACGTCTCGAAATAGACATCAACAACATGATGTATGACCTCGGCGAGTCGCTGATTGCCAAGCACCAGGACGATGAGTCGTTCGATGACTTGAAACTCGACGTGCTTGCAAATATGGGTGTCGAGGTGCCTTTTGACGAGAACGAGTTCAAACACGGCAAAACTGATGATTTGGCCGACAAGCTTTACGAAAAGGCACTCGAGTCATACAACCGTAAGATGCAGCTGGTGGGCGAGAAGACGTTGCCTGTCATCAAAGACATCTACGAGAAACAGCCAGGCTTGAAATATATCCTCATCCCGTTCACCGACGGAAAGAAAGGCATCAACGTGTCGGTAAATATTGAGAAGGCTGTGCAGAACGGAGCACACGAGATATCACTGGCACTTGAGAAGTTCATCACTCTCGCCATGATCGACGACGCATGGGTGGAGCATCTTCGTGAGATCGACGACTTGAAACAAGCCGTACAAAACAGTGCGCATTACGAGCAGAAAGACCCGCTCGTCATCTACAAGATGGAGTCGTACAACCTCTTCGAGAGCATGATTTTGAAGATGAACTCCGACGTCATCTCGTTCCTGATGCTGTCGAACCTGCCAGCTCCAGATCCGAACGCAGCACGCGCGCAGCGCGCGCGTGCTGTCGACCGCACTAAACTCAAGGAACAACGTTCCGACCTGCTGTCGAAAGCAAACACCAACACCCAGGAAAACCAGGTGACACAGCCGATACACGTGGAGAAAAAGATCGGTCGTAACGACCCGTGTCCATGCGGCTCAGGTAAGAAATATAAAAATTGCCACGGAAGATTAGAGTAACAGTGGGACAGACTGGCTTAACTATAACTGATTAACTTTTAAAAAGCCATGAAGCATTTTCTAATGGTAACGGCTATCCTGTTATTGGCATTCTCATCGAATGCCCAGGACACCATTGCCGAGGTGCAAACTGACACCGTTCCGGTCGTGAAAACCGATACAGTAGCACCAGTACGTCACCGTCCCAAGGTGGGAGTGGTGCTGAGCGGCGGCGGTGCCAAAGGCTTCGCACACATCGGAGCACTGCGCGTCATCGAAGAAGCAGGCATTCCTATCGACTATATCGCCGGTACGAGTATGGGCTCCATCGTGGGCGGTCTCTACGCCGTGGGATACGATCCCGACATGATGCAGAAGCTGTGCACTGAACAGAACTGGGACCTTATCATCAAAGACCAGGTGCCACGTAAGTTCATGCCACTCGAGAAACGTCTCAATGAACGTCATTATCTGGTATCATTCCCTATGAAAAAGGGCAAACTCAAGATTAACCGCTCAATGGTCGACGGTGTGTATGTCAACATGCTTCTCACCCGACTGACGATGCCAGCCTACAAAGACCGTGACTTCGACAGCCTGCCTGTGCCGTTCCTTTGCATTGGCACCGACATGTTGTCGGCCGACCCGATAGAGTTCCGTAAAGGCTCGTTGGCGCAGTCGATACGTTCATCAATGTCGATACCGTTCCTTTTTGAACCTGTCGAATATGACGGATACCTGCTCTGCGACGGCGGTCTCACCAACAACTTCCCGGTGCAGAATGTGCGTGCGCAAGGATGCGACATCATAATAGGCGTCGACCTCGAAATCATAAAATCGGACCCCGAAGTGCTTGATAACTCACTGAAGGTGCTCGAACGACTCATTGCGGTGGTGTCGCAGGACAAGAGCAACGTGGCCCGTGAACAGTGTGACATCCTTATCAGACCAGATATCGGAAAGGCTAACATTATGTCGTTCAACGACTTCAGTCCGATTATCGATTGCGGCGAGAAAGGTGCGCGTGACATGTTCCCGCAGCTGAAACGCCTTGCCGACTCACTCCAAGCTATCGAGCCATTTGAGCCGGTGCGACATCATACCCAGCCCGTCAACAAGATCACGGTGAGCGGTGTCGAGGTGGTGGGCGTTGACGAATACGACAGTAAAATACTGGAATCAGAGTTTGGCGACGATTTTCCACGCGAGTTTGATATCGATGAGATAGAGACGACGGTGGTGAAGATATACTCGCAAGGCTATTATTCCAATGTCTATTACGAGATCATCGACAGCCCGGACGGCAATATCCTGCGGTTCCATTGTAAACACAAGACCTCGCTGACATTCAACATCGGAGCGCATTACGACAATAACTATGGCATAGGCATACTCCTCAATATGAATGCCCGCACCAAACACTTCGATTATAATGTAGACCTGAATTTTTCGGATAACCCGTATTTCAAAGCTAAGGTTGTACATCGTTATACCAGGGTTCTCAGAGGCGCTTTCGAACTGTCGGCGATTAATCTGGCAGCCTATCTTTACACTTATAAAGGCAGTATCTTCGGCGCGATGCGAGTGCAACAAAATACAGCGAATCTGTTCCTGCAGGTGATTCCGTCGGTGAACCACACTTTCAAGTTGGGCTTCAGGATGGACTATACTTTGGTAAAAGACAGGACATATAGCGAATTTACTGCTGACGATTATAATAAACATGAGCTGTATCCAAAGTTCTATGCCCAATATTTCTTCAATAATGAAGATCAGAGCGATTTTCCTCGTAAAGGATGGAATGTCAATGTGATAGGCAAATGTATATTGTATGACTCGGTGTTCTCGAATGCAGAAAGCAAACCGGCTTACCTCATCCAGGCTGATGTCAGAAAGTCATTCCCGATAGGACAACGTCACGCTTTCCGCCTTGGAGCCGCTGGCGCTATGCGTTTGGGCGACGTTACCCTCCCCGAAGATAATATGCTTTTTGTCGGCGGACAGTCGAAAATGTATTATGTCGATAATATCATGACATTTACAGGATTGCCGTTTTTGTCAGTATATACTGAATATGCAGCTTACGCAAGGACAGGATGGCAGTGGAATTTCTATAAGAATTTCTATGGCGTGATAAGCTGCGATGCCGGATATTTCAAAAATTATCTTGACATCATTAATATAGATATTTCAGATGATGCGACAGCGGAGGAAGTGGAGGAATATTATAAAAGAATCAATGATTTGTTCTCCGACAGACTTGACACATGGTTCATCCCGGATAACTTTATCATCGGCGGCGGACTCACCTTGGGTATGAAGACCTTGTTCGGCCCTATCGAGCTGCAGCTGTCGAAGTCTAACGTGGCCAAAAATTGGTGTTTCTTCATAAATGTCGGTTTTTGGTTTTAGGATTTACTGGTTAAACATAAAATATTATGGTTGTGCGTTTGAATGTTAATAAAATTGCCATGATGACAATTCTCATCATGACATTATTCATATCAAATGTTCAGGCGAAAATACTTGAAGACAGTCTGTCGCGCCGTCCAAAGGTGGGCGTGGTGCTCTGCGGCGGCGGCGCCAAAGGCTTCGCACAGATAAGAATCCTGAAAGCTATGGATGAGGCAGGTGTCCCAATCGACTATATCGCAGGCACCTCCATCGGCTCCATCATCGGCGCGCTTTATGCCATCGGCTACGACCCCGACACGATCGAGAAACTCGTGCGCGAACAAGACTGGAACCGTATTCTTTATGATGTTTTTCCGGAAAATGTGGAGCCTGTCGAGAAAAAGATATACGACCGGCGTTATCTTGCCACCTTCCCTGTATCAAACGGTAAGATGAAGATAAAGTCGTCGTTTGTGGAAGGTGTGTACGTTAACCTTTTGCTGTCACGACTGATGCTCCCGGCACACAAAATCCACGATTATCACGACCTGCCTGTGCCGTTTTTCTGCATCGGTACTGATGTGGAACATGCTACCCAATATGAGATGAACTCTGGCGACCTTCCACGCTCAGTTCGCGCCAGTATGTCTATACCGTTCCTCTTCCAGCCTGTAAGAATCGATGACAGACTGCTCGTCGACGGAGGAATGGTCAACAATTTCCCGGTGAGGAATATGGAGGAACACGGTGCCGACATCATCATCGGCATCGACCTTGAAGATGCTACGATACCTGCTGAGCAGATTGATAACTCTTTAGGACTGCTCTCCAGCTTGATGAACCTGTCATCACTCGAAGAGAGCCTCTACGCCAGAAGTCATTGCGATATTTACATCAAGCCCGACCTTCATGGTCGTAATATGCTGTCGTTCAAAGACTTTGACTCTATAATCCAATATGGACAGGATGCCGCCGACAAGTTCTTCCCACAATTCAAACGTCTGGCCGATTCGCTTCAGCAACTTGGGCATTTTGAGATAGAAAGACCTCATACCCAGCCTATCAACGAGTTGACGATTGTGGATGTGGATGTCAATGGAATACCTGACAAACACAAACATTTTATCGAGAGTATCTATGGTAGCAAATTGCCTGTAACCGTCCCCTTGGACGTCGTCGAAGAGAATCTGGTGAAACTGAAAACATCGGGTTATTATGAAAATATCTGGTATAATGTGACGGAAAGTAAAGGCGGTTATATTCTTACGGTGAATTGTACCGAAGTTGCCAACACATCGCTGTCGGTGGCCATACATTACGACAATAACTATGGCATTGGTGCTTTGGTCAACATCACTGCGAAGAATTTCCTCGAGAGCATCGACCGCACCACCATCAGTTTGGATGTCAACATTGCGGAATGCCCATATATTAAAGGACGCTTCAGCAAACATGTGGGCAAAATGTTCCGCTATGGTGCCGATCTGAGCGTCTATTCGTTCGATATCAACCAGTATACCAACAAGGTTATCACCAATTCGTACAGTATTCAGGACAATAATCTTGATATTTACATGCAGTTGGTGCCTAATAACAAGCAGGAGATACGTATCGGCGCGGCTGCCGATTATGTCCACATGAAAGATTTTGTGGGCAACAACCAGCTTAATAGCGACTATCACTTCTATTCCTATCTGTATCTCAGATATATTTATATCAGTGAAGACTCTCCAAGTTTTGCACGCCGCGGCTGGCGTCTCAACATCAATGGAAAATGGCTGTTCTTTGAAGGTCTCAACAACGGCGGCGACCTCGTCTCAAACGGATGGCAGCAGTCGGTGGTACTTCACGGAAATGTAATAAAATCATTCTCTTTGAGCAGAAAATCGTCGTTGAAGATGGGCTTGGAAGCCGGCTATAAAGTGGGAACCAGCGACATACCGTTGTTCTACAAGTTTATGGTGGGCGGACAGTCGAAGATGAACTATTTCGACAATATCATATCGTTTACCGGACTTGAGTTTACAGAAGAAGTGGTCGACTATGTGGCTATGGGTAAGATGGCATACCAATGGAATTTTTATAAAAGACTATATCTCATAGCCAATATTGATGCCGGTTATATCAACAGCGCCTATGATATGTGGTTCGACGACAACAGTTTCGTGGCAGGCGCAGGCATGACATTCGGTGTCGACACCCTGATAGGTCCTATCGAGGTGAGTCTAATGGGCTCCAACATCAACAACAAGCCTGTAGGGTTTATCAACGTGGGCTTTTGGTACTAATTTGAATCTTAAAAATTTTGAATATATGAAATACAAAAGAGTATTACTTAAACTTAGTGGTGAGGCTTTGATGGGTGAGCAACAGTATGGCATTGACCCACAACGTCTTAATGATTATGCAGAAGAGATAGCGGCAGCACATAATGCTGGTGCGCAGATAGCTATTGTTATCGGAGGAGGCAACATCTTCCGCGGCTTGCAGGGCGCTTCTAAAGGCATGGACCGCATCCAAGGCGACTACATGGGAATGCTCGCCACAGTCATCAACAGCATGGCAATACAGTCGGCATTGCAATCGAAAGGCGTGAAAGCGGCTTTGCTGTCAGGACTTTACATCGACCGCATCGCCGAGTCGATGAGCTCGTCAAAGGCTATCAAACTCCTTGAAGAAGGCTACATCGTCGTCATCGGTGGCGGCACCGGCAACCCGTTCTTCACAACAGATACAGGCTCAACATTGCGCGCAGTGGAAGTCAAAGCCGACATCATCCTCAAAGGCACACGCGTCGACGGCATCTACACCGCTGACCCAGAGAAAGACCCTACGGCAAAGAAGTTCGAGACAATAACCTACGACGAGGCCTACAACCGTAACCTCAAGATCATGGACCTCACAGCATTCACCATGTGTAAAGAAAACAACATGCCGATGCTCGTGTTCGACATGAACAAGAAAGGTAACCTTACACGGGTTCTTAACGGTGAAAATATAGGCACACTTGTGACAAAATGACCTTTAAAGACTCCAAGGATTTATCACGATACGACAAGATTATGCTATTGATAATCATTGTCGTATCAGCTGTTTTGCGTCTCTGGCATCTGCATGACATCCCGTTTATGCACGATGAGTTCAGCGCCTTGGGTCGTACGTGCTACGACAACTTCCACGACCTAATCCGTGAAGGCGTGATGCTCAACGACTCACACCCCGCCGGAACGCAGGTGCTGGTGTATGCTCTCGTCCAACTATTCGGATGGAGCGAGTTTTGGCTCAAACTGCCTTTCGCTTTGATGGGTATCGCATCGGTGTATCTGGTCTTCGTGATTGCAAATCAATGGTTTAACAAGAACGTGGGACTGGTGTCGGCAGCTTTTGCCAGCGTGAGCGAGCTGTTTCTTTTCTACAGCCAGCTGGCACGTCCATACTCACCAGGACTCTTTTTCACCCTGCTGTTAGTCTATTTCTGGAACCGAATCCTATTCGATAAAAGGGATTTCGGCTTTTGGATATGTTTTGGCTTTGCAGTTTCGGCATTTCTCGCTGCTGAGATGCAGATGTTTTCACTTGCACAAGCAGGTCTCATCGCTCTGACAGGACTGTTTTTCCTTGGAAATGTCGATAAAAAACGCAAAAAAGCATATCTCTGGAGCTGCATAGGTGCCTTGGCACTGTACCTGCCGACTTTCCCGGTTTTCTATTACCAGCTGTTCGTTTACGGCAGCATCGGCGGATGGCTCGGCAAACCAGCTCCAACGTTTCTAACCGACTTCCTGCAATACTCGGCAAACTACAGTAACCTGTTCATTTTCATAATGTTAATGGTGATTTTGCTGCCGTTAATAGTAGGAAACAGAGTGTCAGACAAAAAAATTGCCATCAGAATTTGCTGTCTGCTGTGGTTTGTGGTGCCTCTGGCCGTAGCATGGGCCTATTCGCTGTTAAAAGAACCTATTTTGCAGTTCAGCACACTCATTTTCAGCTTCCCGTTCCTGATTATTTTGGCGTTTTCATTTTATGACGGACAAGTTTCAAAAAGAATCATGACGATAGTCCTTAGTGTCGTGGTTTTTCTTGGAATCACGTCCTTAATCGTTGACCGTCAATACTTTTACCAGATGTATCATCAGGGATACGACCAAGTGGCTGTCGAGATGAAAAAGGCTCAGGAACGTTATGGCGACAACATTAGCTGCGTTTCATACTCATGCAAAAACTTTGTGGCGGAGCATTATCAGAACAAGTTTGGGGTAAACGATGTGAAATGCTTTAACGAAAATGATGAAATCAGTGATTATCAACGGTTTATAATGAATTGTGATAATGATTATATGGCAGCTGGTTTCACCGACCATGCCGATATGTCTTGGGAGCTCTCGGCAGTGGCTGAATATCCGTTCTTGGAACAGGAAAACGCATGGTTTACAACACGTTATCTTGTTTTGTCGAAGAACGACAACGGTCATCCGCTATTGCATCTTATTAAAGAAAATGTCAATGTTAGAGAAGGAGAAGAATGGGCTTCTAACACAAAACTTGCCGATGTTGAACCTTGTGAACGAATGGGCATTATCGCTGATATTCAAGCACTTGATACAATTGAGCATATCGCTCTTGTAGCAAAAATCATCGATAAAAACACTGGGCAACAACTGTGCTGGTTTGGCTATGAGGACAAAAATCATGTGTTGATGCCGGGTGAAAGGGCTTTTTTGACAAACGGATTCATCATCCCGAAAGACATAGTCGAAGATTATGAGATACGTGTTTTTATCTGGAATATCAGCAAAAAACCGTTTATTGTCAATAAGTTATCGTATTACCAGATAAAAAAGAATCCATATTTTTACGGATTGTATGAACCATTAGAATAAAATTAGTATTTTTGTAGCGAAAATTATAAGAAA
This sequence comes from uncultured Bacteroidia bacterium, assembly GCA_902787095.1. GTDB lineage: Bacteria > Bacteroidota > Bacteroidia > Bacteroidales > F082 > Limimorpha. Next base: position 8,863 of record CADAFC010000031.1, on the reverse strand, counting down.
TATGACAGAAGAATCTCAATTTATTTTGGACGAAACGACTGAATCGATGGAAGGTGCCATCAAGCATCTCGAGTCGGAATTTCAGAAAATCAGAGCAGGCAAAGCCAGCCCGATGATGCTTCAGGGCGTCAAGGTCGAATATTACGGAACACTGGTCCCGATTGAGCAGACCGCTAACATTGGCACTCCTGACCCTCGTCAGATTATCGTGATGCCGTTCGACAAGAGCGCCATCAGTGCCATCGACAAGGCTATCCAGGCTGCCAACCTCGGCTTCAACCCTAAAAACGAAGGCGATTTCCTGAGAATCCTGGTCCCGCCGTTGACAGAGGAGCGTCGTAAAGACCTCGCTAAACGCGCCAAGACAGCCGCTGAAGAAGCCAAAGTGGGTATCCGTAACATCCGCCGTAACTCCAACGACGACGCCAAAAAACTTGAAAAAGACGGCGTGTCAGAAGACGAAGTGAAACAGCTCCAGGAAGAAATCCAGAAGCTGACAGATAAATTCGTGAAAAAAATCGATGATCTTTACGAGCTCAAGCAGAAAGACATCCTGACAGTTTAGTCAAGAATATTCTCTAATGCCAAATCAAACAGTTTGTCGAGCGTGATGCCCATGCAGGCTGCTTGTTTTGGCATTATTGATGCCTCCGACATGCCTGGCACGATGTTCACCTCGATGAAAACCAGCTGTTTGGGTGTCATGATATAGTCGAAACGCGCGAAGCCCCTGCACTCGAACTTGTCGTAAAGCATAGCCGACGTCGCCTTGACCTCGATTTCTGAAACCTCATCCAAGTCAGCGGGCGTGATTTCGTCCGATTTTCCTGCAGTATACTTCGCCTCGTAATCGAAAAAGTCGTTTTTGCTGACGATCTCGGTGACAGGAAACACCATCGTCTTGCCCTTTACCTGCATCACAGTACATGCTAACTCACGGCCTTTCACAAACTTCTCGCACATCACCTGGTCGCCGGCTTTGAAAGCGAATTCAACGGCCTTGTCGAAGTCGTCCTCCACATTGACCTTGCTTACTCCTACCGAAGAACCGTTGCGTGTGGGCTTGACAAACAGAGGCAACCCCAACTCTTTGATGATTTTCTTGCCGTCGTAACTTTCACCTTTATTAATAATGATGGAAGGGGAGACGTTGGCACCTGCCGCAGCAGCTATCTTTTTGCAAAAATCTTTGTGGAACGTCAAAGCAGAGGTGGTGAAACCCGATGAGGTGTAAGGAATGCCAAGCATCTCGAAATACCCGAGAAGCTGCCCGTCCTCGCCAGGCACTCCGTGAATGGCATTGAAAACAGCGTCGAAAACCACCTTTTTGGCCCCGACCTTAATAGAGAAATCGTTCTTGTCGACATCGGTTTCCTTGCCGTCATCGGCCAGATGATACCATCTGTCTTTCAAAACCACAATAATATACGATTCATATTTGCTCGAATCGAGGTGTTTCTTCACAACTTTCGCGCTGCTGATGGAGATTTCATACTCTCCTGAATACCCTCCACAAACTATTGCTATTTTTTTCATGTCAAAATAAACTTAAATTCAATTATTTTCGTTATCTTTGCGAGTTCAAAATTACAAAAAACGACAATATCTGAAACGAAAAAAATAAAAAAATGAAAGCTTTTCGTTTTTTGAAAGATAAATGGTTCTATATCAGCTTGGCAATCATGGTGTTACTGGTTGTCGGTGGGCTTATGTTGACCTTCAAATGGCTCGACAGATTCACCCGTCACGGCCAGGAATTGGTCGTGCCAGATATGGTCGGCATGAATTATGATGATGCAGTGGAGCATTATCAGGATAGTTATACATTCGTCCTTATCGACAGCATTTACGTCAAAGATTTCCCGGATGGCGCTGTGTATCAACAGAATCCGGCTCCTGGCTCAAAGGTGAAACAAGGCCGTAACCTCTATATCCTGCGCACCACAATCGCACCAGAGATAGTCCCTATGCCAAACCTTCGCAATCTGTCGCTGCGTCAGGCTATGGTGACGTTGAACACCGTCGGACTCAAAGTCGACAAACTCGAGTTTATCGAATATTTTGCGCGTAACGCAGTGGTGGAACAGAAACTCAAAGACGAGGTCATCGAACCTAAAACTGATGTGGTGAAAGGCTCTGCGATAACCCTCGTGGTTGGTCTCGGTCGTGGCGATAAGAATACCAATGTCCCTGATTTGGTGGGAGTTAATATCGCCGAAGTTAAAAACAGCCTCAACAATGCATCTCTCAATATCGGCACGGAAGTGTTTGTCGACACCGACGACGACGAGTTCCTCTTCGTGAGCAAGATGGATCCCGATTACACTACAGATAAGATGGTACCTCTCGGCTCACTCGTAAACGTGTGGTACAAATCGTCCAAAAACTTCGATTTCGACTGGTATCGTCGTGAAAAACTGCGTCGTGACTCCATTGTCGAAGTCATGCGCCTCAAACGATTCAAACAAGATACTATTGATTATGTCATCGACAGCTTTAACTATATCTTGAAACACAGAAGCTTCTCCTTCGACTCGCTATCACGCATCGAAGACATGCAGATGAGATATCAAAAGTCTGACGATTTCGACATTTTGGAGCTCGACAACTCCGATTATTTTGATTATGATTACAAAATCGACACAACATATTTCTATGATGAATAAGACAATATTGCTCATATTACTTGCCTTTGCGGGATTGTTGAGCTCCAACGCTCAAGAATATCTGACGTCTTTTGGCTATAACGAAAATGCTGATAATCAGAGGGATAGAGACGAAGTGTATGCCACACTGCCTTTTTTCGACGATTTCTCTACCACTTATAGATATACCGATGACTCGAGATGGCTGTGGAACAATGCGTATGTCAGCTCAAACTTCCCTTTGATGCCGGTCAATTACAGCGCAGTGACATTAGACGTCGCCGACCGTTATGGTAAAATTTATTCGAGAGGCAGTTCTAACCCGTTTGTCGCCGATACGCTTAAATCAGTGAAGATCCGTCTTGACAGTCTCGATAATCAGGCACTCACACCCGCCGATTCGCTCTATTTCAGTTTCTATTACCAACCTGGCGGCTATGGCGACTGCCCTGAACGCTTCGACTCACTGGTGCTTCAGTTTGGATACGGCTACGATGTTGAAGTGTACGACTCTGTAAATCAGCATTCTTACACCGAACGCCGCACACATTGGCGCCAGATGTGGGCTACACAAGGCATCGAAATCGACACATTCCTTCAATATTGCGGTGAAAACCAATACTTCAAAAAAGTGATGATACCAATCACCGACACCTGCTTCTTTGTAGATGATTTCCAAGTGCTATTCTTTAACTACGGGACACTGCCAACCCAAATGTATCCTAACGATCGCAGCAATATGGATATGTGGAACATCGATTTCGTGTACCTCGACAGAAACCGCAGCATTGCAAACGACACCTATCCGCTCGTAAGCCTGACAGGAATCATGCCTTCGTTCTTAAGACGCTATCAATCAATGCCTTACAAGCATTATAAAGAGAACCCGATAGCATCTATCGACATCGATGGCTATGATATCAATATGTCCAACCTTGATGTCAACACACATCAGGTGAAGTATTCGTGCAAGGTGAACGACAATAACTCGTCATGGAACTATACTTACGAACATAACCCATTGGTTGTCAATCAATATTCTAATGTAGGCCCGGTTAACGAACATGTCGTTATGGGCGATTTTATCTATCCTTACACTGACTCGTTCGACACCACTTCATACACAATCCGCCATTATATTGAGGTGGTCGACGAACATAGCGGAGAGGTGCGTGGCGACTCGATTGTCTGTCATCAGGGGTTTTACAACTATTTTGCATACGACGACGGCACCCCTGAGATGGGCTACGGTCTCGTGCCAAGCGACACATATTTCGCCACACAGTTTACCGTAAATCGCCTTGATACTTTGAGCGGTGTCCAGATGTTGTTCAACCGCACATACAACGACGCAAACTTCAATTTCTTTGATATCATTGTGTGGTACGACAACAACGGCAAACCTGGTGATATTATCTATAAACTTGAGAACCAACGGCCACAGTGGAACGACAGCCTTATATACAAGTTCTCGTTCTATAAATTCGATAGGGTGGTGAAAGTCAATAGCACTTTCTACGTCGGAATACGTCAACGTTATTCCAAGACTATAAATATCGGCTTCGACTCATCAGTCGACAACAGCCAATATAACTTTTATGATGTCGGCTCAGGATGGCATAACAGCGCATTCCCGGGTTCCATCATGATTCGCCCTGTTGTCGGTAAAAAAGGCTATTACATCGGCGTTGATGAAAATGACGATGTTGCGCTGAATATTTACCCGAATCCTGCACAAAATGTGATTCATATCGAAGGCCTTGAAGAAGAATTGTGCGACGAAGTCCGGATTTATGACATCACCAGTAGTGTCGTGAAGTGTTATCCATATTGTAATGAGTTGAATGTCAGCGAGTTGTGTAATGGGACTTATATGATTCGCATAATAAATAAAGATGGCTCTAATAAAACATCTAAGTTGTTGATATCCAAATAGTTAAAGCCATGTCAGAAGATTTTGTAGGCGTTATCGGTGACAACACGGAGGAGAATACCGAACTATTCGAGCATTTTCGTATCGTGGCTGACAAAGGTCAGACTCTTACCCGTGTCGACAAATTCCTACAAAACCGTCTTGAAAACGTCTCTCGCAACCGTGTGCAGAACGCGGCGAAAGCAGGCAGCATCCTCGTCAACGACAAGCCGGTGAAGTCGAACTACAAGGTGAAGCCGTTCGACGTGGTGACAGTGGTGCTTGCATATCCGCCTCGCGAAATCGTCATTACACCCGAAAATATCCCGCTCGACGTGGTTTACGAAGACGACGATGTCATCGTGGTCAACAAACAGGCTGGACTGGTCGTTCATCCCGGTCACGGCAACTTCGACGGCACACTGCTCAACGCCTTGGCATATCATTTCAAAGAAAATGGCTCGAAAGTCGACAACGGCTTCGGTTACCTCGTACATCGTATTGACAAAGACACTACCGGTCTGATGATTGTGGCGAAAAACGAGACGGCGCAGACTGTTTTGGCAGCTCAATTCTTTGAACATTCTATCACACGCCGTTACCAAGCTCTTGTCTGGGGCGACTTCGGTGAGGACGATGGCACCATAGAAGGCAACATCGGACGTTCGGTGCGCGACCGCGTCGCTATGGCGGTGTATCCCGACGGCAGCCAGGGCAAAGACGCCGTCACACATTACAGGGTGCTGGAACGTTTCAACTACGTCACCTTGGTGGAATGCCGCCTGGAAACGGGACGCACCCACCAGATACGCGTCCACATGCAGTATATCGGACATCCGTTGTTCAATGACGCTCTGTACGGCGGCGACAGAATCCTCAAAGGCACCACATTCTCAAAATACCGCCAGTTTATCGACAACTGTTTCAACGAGATACCGCGTCACTGCCTCCATGCCAAAGTGCTCGGCTTCGTGCACCCGACCACAGGTAAGGAGCTCTATTTCGACTCGGAACTGCCTCAAGATATGCAGACAGTGCTCGCAAAATGGCGTAATTATCTTAAAACACGAACAGAAGAAAATTAAAATATCATGATAGTAATAACAGGAGCAGCAGGTTTCATCGCAAGCGTGGTGGCAGGATGCCTCAACCAACAAGGCAGGACCGACCTCGTACTCGTCGATGACTTCTCAAAGAAACAAAAAGAAAGAAACTTCATCAACAAAGCATATCAGCTTCTTTTAGACAGAAAAGAGTTTCATAACTGGCTGAAAATCAATCACGACAAGGTCGATTTCATAGTACATCTCGGCGCTCGTACCGACACCACCGAGTTCGACTGGAACGTGTTCTTGGAACTCAACGTGAACTATACCGAACAGCTCTGGACTCTCTGCACCGAATATCAGATTCCGCTCGTGTATGCCTCATCAGCAGCGACTTACGGTGGGGGAGAGCTGGGCTACAACGACAGCCACGACATTGTCGAGAAGCTCGTGCCACTTAACCCTTACGGACGCTCGAAAAACGAAATCGACAAATGGATTCTCAAACAGACCAAGTGTCCTCCGTTCTGGGCTGGACTGAAGTTCTTCAACGTCTATGGCCCTAACGAGTATCACAAAGGCCGCATGGCATCAGTGATCCTGCACTCGTTCCACCAGATTCAGGACTGTGGCGAGGTAAAACTGTTCCGCTCACATCGTCCCGACTTCAAAGACGGTCAGCAGCTACGTGACTTCATATATGTGAAAGACATCGCCTCGGTTATCCTTTTCTTGATAGAGAAACGTCCCGAGAGCGGCTTGTACAACCTTGGAACAGGCCACGCCCGCTCCTTCTACGACCTCGCAGCCAACACCTTCAAGGCAATGGGAAAAGAAGTGAATATCAAGTTCATCGACACTCCGCTCGACATCCGCGACAAATATCAGTATTTCACTGAAGCTAACATGGAAAAACTCCGTAAAGCCGGCTACGACAAGCCATTCACCAGCCTCGAAGACGGTGTTTTCGATTATGTGACGAATTATTTATTAAAAGATAAAACATTCTAACAATCCCGTCATTTCGAGCGAAACGAAGTGTAGTCGAGAAATCACCGCCATTCGAATAGTTCCGTAATATTCAAATGGCGGTGATTTCTCCATTTCGCTTCGCTACAGTCGAAATGACGATTATAATGCTTTCTGTTTCTCAGCTAATTGCTTGTCCAAATCCAACAAAAACTCCCTCGCATCGGTGAGTGTCCTAATCATCATGGCATTCTCCTCAAGCTTGTCGAACTTGGTCTTCATGGCCTCCTTCGCGCCTTGGATGGTGTAGCCTTTCACCTTAACGAGCTGATATATTATCTGCAAATACCGCATATCACGCTCAGTGAAGAGCCTGTTGCCTTTTGAACTCTTGCGAGGACGCAGCACGTCAAACTCGCTCTCCCAATAGCGTATGGTGGATGTCGGAACATTGAACATCGCAGCGACTTCACCAATTCGATAATATAACTTCTTGATTTCCATATCAATCCATTGTCATTGAAGGCTTTTCCGATAACTTGAGAATCTGTTCGTACTCCTCAGGAGTGAGGTCGTTGTAGAAGAAATCAACGGGATTTATCGGCTTGTCATTCTTAATCACTTCATAATGTAGGTGCGGCGCCGTCGACTTTCCTGTGTTTCCCATCAGTGCAATGTTCTCGCCACGACTCACCTTTTGGCCTTTCTTCACAAGGGATTTCTTGAGGTGGGCATAACGTGTCTTGTAGCCATATCCATGATTTACAATGATATAGTTGCCGTAACCGCTGTTGCTGGTCACCACTTTCTCCACCACACCATTACCAGTGCAATAAATCTTGGTGCCGATAGGAGCCGAGAAATCAATGCCGCTGTGGAACTTCTTAATCTTGTAAAATGGGTCGGTACGATGCCCGAAATGTGACGAAATACGGTTGATATCAACATTTCTCACCGGCATGATGGCAGGTATGCACTTGAGCATCTCCGCTTTGTTGGTGGCCATTTCATAAACCTCGTCAAACGACTTGGCTTGAATGTTCAACTGGCTCTCCAATATGTCAATTCTTTTCGCCGTTGCCTTGACAATACTGGAATTATCATATCCATCAAGCGTCATATAACGGTCTGTACCACCGTATCCAGCCTCTCTTACCGAGTAAGATATGGGATCAGCCTCAAATATCATACGATAAATATTCTCGTCACGATCCTGCATCTCGTCAACGAGATTGTCAATTTTGCCTATCTTCTTGTTCAAAATCTCATATTGGAACTGCAAAAACTCTATTTCACGCGCCTGCATACGCTCTTTTGGCGATCCAATCTTGTTTTCTACAATCGTTACAGTAAAAAATCCTATAACTCCGGCAGCAACAATAAATAGGCAAAAATTACGCAAACGCTTTCCAAATGAAACCTTATACTCCTCATAATCAAGGGTTTGCGGGTTGTATATGAATTTTTTTCTTGCCATTATTTTTTCAAATTCTAACTTAAAATGAAAAAAATCGTATTCAAACGTGCAAAATAAATAATTTTTTCTTAAATTTGCAAACTTTTTTTAAAGAAAAATTAAATTCTATGATGAAAGCAAACGAAATTCGTAAGAGTTTTTTGGAGTTTTTTCAGTCGAAACAGCACCTTGTAGTGCCTTCCGCACCTATAGTAGTCAAAAACGACCCTACCTTGATGTTCACTAACGCCGGCATGAACCAGTTTAAAGATGTGTTCCTGGGCAATAACCCCCGTAAAGCGCCACGCGTGACGGATATTCAGAAATGCCTCCGCGTTTCCGGTAAACACAACGACCTCGAAGAAGTGGGCCGTGACACTTATCATCACACCATGTTCGAGATGATGGGCAACTGGTCGTTTGGCGATTATTTCAAGAAAGAAGCCATCGCCTGGGGCTGGGAGTTCCTTACCGATGTGATGAAAATCGACAAGGATAAACTCTATGTCACAGTGTTTGGAGGCGATGAGAAAGACGGTATGGCTCCTGACAATGAGGCTTACGAGTTTTGGAAAGAACATGTCGACGAGTCAAGGATAATCTACGGCTCGAAGAAAGATAACTTCTGGGAGATGGGCGAGACAGGACCGTGCGGACCTTGCTCCGAAATTCATATCGACATCCGTGACGAAGAAGCACGCAAGAAAATCAACGGCCGTGACCTCGTCAATAAAGACGACCCGGAAGTCATAGAGATCTGGAACCTCGTGTTTATGCAGTACAACCGCCTCGCCAACGGCACCCTCGTCGACCTTCCGGCAAAGCATGTCGATAC
>CADAFC010000030.1 GCA_902787095.1 uncultured Bacteroidia bacterium | reverse complement strand
AACGCCCAGATTTCAGTTTGGGACGGCACTGCCGAGCCTTGGACACATGGCGCAGGCACACAAAGTGACCCTTATCTTATTGAAAACGCCCGACAATTAGCGTATTTGGCTGAAAAAACGAACGAACTGCTTTATAATAACTACGCATACAATAATATGTACACAGACACGTGCTTTCAGTTGACTGTTGACCTTGACCTGGGAGGCGAAAATGGTTTGATATGGAAGCCCATTGCACAAGATGGAGTGAGTCTTCAAACAAGATGTTTCGGCGGAAATTTTGACGGAGGAAACCACGTCATATCAAATATGGCTTTGGGTGACGACAGTGGCAGAAAATATATGGGACTGTTTGGACATGTTAAAGAAGGAAGCATAAAAAACATCACTATTGATGGCGACGAAATACGTGTTCCCGAGTTTATCACGTACGATGTGGGTGGACTTGGAATAATCGTTGGTTATGGTGAGAACGCAACAATCGAACATTGCACCAACAATGTGGATATAACCTGGGAATATGCAAACTTCGAATTCGGAGCGTGCTTCGGCGGATTGTTTGGCTGGATGCTGAATTCCACAATATCGGATTGCCATAATTATGGCAAAATAACAGTGCCAGAAGTTTTGTCAGTATATTCCAGCTTAAATTTCGGAGGCATATGCGGTGTTTTATATGAAGGTGGCATTAACAATTGCAGCAATCATGGCGATATATATGTAAAAAATGGAGATGGCAATGTTGCAGAACAAGTAGTTTGCGGTGGCATTGTCGGCAGAATGACAGGGACAATGACAAATTGTTTTAATATCAGCAATATGGACATGGAGGTTTCTGTCACACCACCATCAAGTATTATTGCATCAGCTGGAGGTATTGTTGGCAGCACTTCGATAGCAGAAGGCAATTTGTCCATAACAAATTCATATTGCGTTTCTGAAATGACTATAAGCGGATGCGAGGAGTCTGCCTATATTGGTGGCATACTCGGATATGCCAATGATAATGTACAAGTATCTGTTGACAATTGCTACTATATCAACACTATCGAAGACAACGGTTATGGTTTAGCAAAATCCGAACAAGAAATGAAGTCGCAGGATTTTGTCGAACTGCTGAATGCCCTCAGCGATGTCTATGCCATGGATGACATACACGTCAACCAAGGCTACCCGATATTCACACAGTATTATTCTGTTGATGAAAATGAGGCATACAACGGCATTTCGGTTTACCCGAATCCAGCAAGAAACATTGTTAATATTGCTTTTTCCGACGACATAGACTGCCAGTCGGTTGAGATTTACACCATCGATGGACGCTTGCTGCAATCTAAAAGCTCGAATTTCGAGACTGTGGATATTTCAGACCTAAATTCAGGGGTTTACATCCTGAAAGTGAACATGGCTGATGGCAGGGAGTTTACAGAAAGGATAGTGAAGGAATAACCTGTCTCTTTTAATGATCATCGTGCAAAATTTTTATCACTGCAAAAATAGTAAAAATATTGAGTAAATTTGCAGCGGAATAAAAATTTTTTATATTTTATTATCGTACAGTTATGAATCTTAATAACTTACGACATTAGAGCTTATATTCAGGGGAATACTATTCCTCGTCACCCTCGTCGCCTTCATAACCGCCGCCCTCATCAGGACGCTGGCGCTTCTGCTGCTGGTTGATGCGGTAGTTGAAATTGAGCGTGACCGTGGTCTTGCTCCACGAGCCTTCGCTGTATTGCCAGAAGTTGTCGCCCCACGACTCGCCGGCATGTGAGTGTGTGCCAAACAAGTCCCTGACATTCAACGACAAGGTGCCTTTGCCCTTCAACACGTCACGTGAAGCGGCAAAGTCGAACCAGTAATGCGCCTCACGGAAGCCGAGAGGTTCATCGCGAGGACTCGAAAAGTGGCCTGTGAGCTGGAAGTTACACAGTTTCTTGAACTCAAACTTGCTGACAAAACGGCCTTGCACGTTGTACGAGTCTGTAGTATAATGCTTTGTGATGCCCGTCGTGGTCGAGGTGTAGTCGCCCACCACCGACGAGTTGAACACGTTGATGCTTCCGTTGAGAGTCCACCACTTGAAAATCTTGACATTTCCGACGAGTTCAAGACCGTAATCATCGCTGATACCGAAGTTCTGAGGCATGCCTATCGACACCTCACCTACGACCTCGGTGAAGTAGCGTATCACATCGGTGCTATGACGGTAATATCCTGTAAGGTTGAAGTTTCCGCCTTCCCAGAATTTCAGATAAGAAAGCTCATAACTATCAGTATATACTGGCTTCAGCGCAGGGTTACCCATCCGGAAGTTACGGTCGTCGTTGAACGAGCGGTAAGGTGCCATCTGCCAGTAGCCCGGCCTGCGGATACGACGTGTGTAGCTCACCTGAAGCTGGTCTTTCTCGGTTATCTTGAAGTTGACGTGGCCGCTTGGGAAGATGTCGCCATAGCTCTGGGTGTGTTTGCCATCTGGCTTGTCTTTGTAGTTTGCCATGGTGTAGGTGTACTCATAACGAGCACCGGCGAGGAACGAGAACAGTCCGACTTCGGTGCCGTAGCTCGCATAAAGCGCCGCCACCTGCTGGTTATAGTCGAATTTATGGCAAAACTCCTCCAAAGGCTCGCCATTCTGTGTCACTATCGCGTTGTTGCTTGGCATACCGTTGGTGTATTTGGCGCCAGCTTCGATATGATGCAGCCCGAGATGATATGCAAAATCAACCATCCCCTGAAAACGGCGGTGGATCTCAGTGGTTTGAGTGTGTTGCAATATCACCGAGGTGTCTATCACGATGTCGTTGTCCATGTCCTCCTGCGAGGCGAAATGTCTGTCGTAGATGTCCGATTTCTCGTCGTTCTCATTCTGGAAATAGCGGAACGAAGCCTTCAAAAAGTTGTCTTTTGTGTTGAAATACTTGTCGTAATCGAGGGTAAACTCGTTCATCGGGCGTCTGTTATACCAGTCTTCCGAACGTTTTTTGTATTTCGAGGTACCGTCAAACGGGAACACGTCGACATAGGTCACCGTCGGGGTGTTATGGCCTGTCCCGTAGCGGTACATCGTTGAAAATGAGATGATATCGTTGTCGGTGATGTAATAGTCGAGGCCGCCGCGCACTGTATGACCCTCATTATGGCGTCTGCGGAATGTTGACTGCTCCGACACCTGTGTGGCGTCGCTGTGGTTATGCACATCGGGGTTATAAGGGACGCCACCGTTGAAATATTCGGTCTTAGTGTAAGCGTCGTTCATGTCGTCGCGGTAGTTGTAGTTGTAGCTCGCGAAGAAGTTGAAGCGTTTCAGGCGGTAGTTGAGGTTAACGCCAGCACCCCATTGGTATGGGAACGGCGTGGGCTGTGCCTTGCCCCATTCAAACGGGAAGCCGCCTCGCATGTCGACGCTGCCGTTGAAGCCCTTGCGTTTGTCTTTCTTAAGCACGATATTGATAATACCGGCTGTTCCTTCGGCTTCGTAACGCACCGAAGGGTTGGTCACCACCTCGATACGCTCTATCATGTCGGCCTGCAGGCTGCGCAAAGCATCCTGGGTGCTCAGTCCGACGAGTCCCGACACCTTGCCGTCGACAAGTATCGTCACGCCGTCGTCGCCACGCAGGCTGACGTTGCCTTCCACGTCGACAGTCACCGATGGGATGTTCTCCAGCACGTCGATGGCGTTGCCTGCTGTGCTCGCAAGGTCCTTGCCCACGTTGAACACACGCTTGTCGAGAGTCATGGTCATGGTGCTCTTCTCCGCCACAATCTCCACTTCCTCAAGCAGTTCCGTGTCAGGGTCGATGTAAATCTTGCCGAGATCCACGTCGGCACCGTCGCTGCCGACATTGACATTCAGTTTTTTGGTCTTGTAGCCCATAAACTGTATCGTCAGGTAATAACGCCCCTCGCCAGCCTGCAACGTGAACACTCCTCTCGCGTCGGTGATTATGCCTGCCACGAAAGTCGAGTCAGCAGCCTTGAACAGGGTTATGGTGGCATATTCCAAAGGCTCATTAGTCTCCTTGTCGAAAACTTTTCCAGTGATGTTAGCGGTTTTTGCTGACGCATTTAACGACAGCAATATAGCAAATGCAAACGCAATTGTAGATAGTAATTTTCTCATTTAATCGTCTCGTTTTCAACCTGCAAAAATACAAAAAAGTTTGGAATCAGAAACTTTTTTTTGTCATTTCGACTGAAGCAAAGCGGAATGGAGAAATCCTTTTTAAAAGAATTTTTTTAGAAGGATTTCTCGACTTCGCTCGAAATGACAGAGGATTTGGCGTAAAAATGCATAAAAATATTTGGCAAAAAACGTGGATTTTCGTCACAATAACCATATTTTCGTCACAAAAATATATGGAAAAATATGGACAAAATCCGTGTATTAAATTGATTATCATAATTTTATGCATTTCCGAAAATTTTTATCACAAAAATGTTGTGCGATATGAAATAATATGTAATTTTGCACCCCGAAAGCAGTTAAGATATAACAGTTAAAAATCATTTAAAAATGGTCAGTGCAAAACAAATTTGGGATTACGTTGCAACCAAGAAGTTCTGGGTTGAGTTCCTAATCATGACTTTTGGCATGATTTTGACTGCTATCTGCGTTCACTATTTCTTGGTGCCAAGCAAGCTCATCATCGGTACTATCTCCGGTCTTTCCATCGTTTTGGCTACAGTGTCGGAGTCGTTGTTCGGTGTGCATCTCGAGGTGTCAGTGATGATTTTCGTCATCAACGCCATCTTGCTTGTATTGGCATATTTCTTGATAGGTAAAGAGTTCGGTATCAAGACGGTTTACACCGCATTGATATTAGGACCTTTCACCGCGTTGTTTGAGAAGTACCTGCCATATCAGATGGTCATCACCAAGTTGTATGGCGAAAAGAGTGCATTCTTCGACGCAGCTACGGGCGGCTGGTCACCGACAGCGCTTCAGGACGGTATCTCATCGTTGATGGGCGACCCATGGTTCGACCTGGTCTGCTTCGTGCTTATCCTCAGTTTCGCGCAAGCCACCTTGTTTAAGATTAATGCTTCGACAGGCGGTCTTGACATCCTTGCAAAGATTGTCAACAAGTACATGCACTTCGACATCGGAGCATCAGTGACGGTGGCAGGCACAGTAATCTGTTTGACAGCATTCGCTATCAACCCGTTCAACATCGTGGTAATCGGCTTGATTGGAACATGGATCAACGGCATTGTGGTCGATTATTTCACAGCGGGTCTTAACAACAGAAAACGTGTCTGCATCATCAGTCCACAGTACAAGCACATCCAGGACTTCATCATCAATGAGCTCCAGCGTGGTGTGACGATGTACGACGTAACCGGTGGTTACAGCAACCAGAAGAAGGTCGAGCTTGAGGTTCTTCTGACTAAAGATGAGTTCTCCAAGTTGATGAATCACATCAACGAAAACGGCATAAACGCATTCATAACAGCTGGCAATGTCAGCGAGGTTTATGGTCTGTGGGCGAGTAACAAGAAAAAAACAAAGCAAGAGAGAGTAAAGCTTTGATTTTTCATAGGATTAAGTTTTAAATGGTTAATTTGGAAAAAGGTTCCCTCCCAAGGAACCTTTTTCTTTTGTGTTAACCCGTAAAACTTTCAGATTTAGAACAGACTGCCTTGGTCTGCGCCTTTGAATATTCCGAGATGTTTGTATGCCAAGTCGGTGGCGACACGTCCGCGTGGGGTGCGCATCAGATAGCCCTCCTGGATGAGGAACGGCTCGCAGACCTCCTCTATGGTGCCTGCCTCCTCACCCACCGCCGTGGCGATGGTGTTCACGCCGACAGGTCCGCCCTTGAATTTCTCAATGATAGTCAATAAGATACGGTTGTCCATATCATCCAGACCGTGCTGGTCGACGTTAAGGGCCTTCAAGCCGATCTTAGCGATGTCGATGGTGATACGTCCGTCGCCCTTGATCTGAGCGAAGTCACGGACACGACGCAATAGCAGGTTGGCTATACGTGGGGTGCCACGGCTTCTTCTTGCTATCTCGAATGCCGCCTCGTCATCGATGGGCACCTTAAGTATTGACGCTGAACGTTTTATGATGTTCGACAAAGTCTTCGAATCATAGTATTCAAGCCTTGATTTGATACCGAAACGCGAACGCAGAGGTGCTGTAAGCAGTCCGGAACGTGTGGTGGCACCAATCAGAGTGAACGGGTTGAGCGCAATCTGCACGCTGCGGGCGTTGGGGCCAGTCTCAATCATGATGTCGATGCGGAAATCCTCCATGGCAGAATACAGATACTCCTCCACCACAGGGCTCAGACGGTGTATCTCGTCGATAAACAGAACGTCGTTTTTCTCAAGGCTGGTAAGCAACCCCGCGAGGTTGCCCGGCTTGTCGAGCACCGGTCCCGACGTCATCTTCATGTTCACGCCGAGCTCGTTGGCGATGATGTGCGACAAGGTGGTCTTACCCAATCCAGGAGGCCCATATAACAACACATGGTCAAGCGACTCGCCACGCTGAACCGCCGCCTGCACAAAGACCCTCAGATTTGCCACTACCTGCTCCTGCCCCGCAAAACTGGCGAAGGCATCAGGCCGCAAAACCTTCTCGATCTCCTTCTCAGCCTTGTTCATCGAAGTGCCGTATGCATCCAGATTTTCATTCATATCAAAAAATTATTCACAAAATTACAAAAAATCACATACTAATTTGAAAGTTTTTGCGTAATTTTACAAAAAATTTTGTATTTTGAATAAGAGATTGTTGGTTTTTGTCATAACATGCTTATTATCAATAAGTTGTGCAGCCCAGAACGGTTTTCTGATTTTAAGTCAGGACACCAGAATCGACACTTTGTTGCTTAAACAGCGTCAGATTCACGCCAACGACAGCACCATTGACGGATTCAGAGTGCAGATATTCATGGAGTTGGGCAACGACGCCATCCGCCATGCCGACAGCGTGAGAGAGGTGTTCTCCAAGAACTATCCCGACGTGCCGATATATCTGCTGTTCGGACAGCCGTACTATCGTTTGCGTGTGGGCGACTACCGCACTCGTCTCGAAGCCGAAAACATGTATCAGAGGCTGAAAAAGACATACAAGAACGCTTTTGTCACCGCTGACCGCATCGAACTGCCGTATCTGGCATTGTGCTCGGAGATTAAATATCCCGATATCGACCAACAGGATACCTTGAGGGAAAGATTCTTCATCGAAGACGATTTCTATGAAATCGACACGATTCTTCTCGACAGCCTGATGTATATCGACAGTATCAACAATCTCAAAAACAGCATTTTTTACGATGAATAATGATGGAAAACGACGATCTTAAAAATAAAATGAACGAGCTGTTCCGCCTTTTCCGTAAGGTGATGGAGAAGTTTCCGCCCGATGATGTGCCAGGCATGGACAAAGCCCAGCTTGACCAGTTGAAGATGTACCTCTCGCAATACGACGCGATGAAAGACAACATGTCGGTGGAGATTTACGGCATGATGGACAACGAGATGACACACAACATCATCGACATGCTCATCAAGAAACTGCGCGACCAGCTTGGCGACGAGGCCGACGAGCCTGAAATGATTGAAAATCATATTCAAGACGTGGAAATAAAAGAGAAAGCATTCGAGTCGCTGCAGACTGGCGAAAACTACCAGGCTCTCATCGACAGCATCGACACGCAGCTGAAGAACCCCGACCTCACCGATGATGAGATAGACACTCTGCTCGACAAAAGACAGAAGTTATTAAACAAGTTAAATAATTGATTATCAGTATTTTATAATATTATGAAAAAGTCATTATTACTGCTTCCGGCATTGCTTTTAATCTCATTGATGGCAAACGCCCAGCTTATAAAAGACAGAACTGGCGGCAAAGTCACTATCGGATTCGACTTGTTCACCGACATCAACACTGGCGACAGCTACGAGAACTTCAATCTTCGCTCGATAAACCAAGGCTTCGACACATATATCACCTACAATTTCCCAATGGCGGAAACGAAACACACCGTATCACTCGGCTTGGGAGTGTCTTGCCACAACTATTACATGAAAAACGCTTGGTTATCAGAGCCTTACAATGACGTAATCACTTTCAAGGAGGAGCCAGCCGTCAAGAAAAGTAAGATTAACCTAAACTACCTCGACGTCCCAATTGAGTTGAATTTCAGGATTGCCGACAAATTCAAAATATCATTCGGAGCGAAAGTCAGCTTCCTTATGCAGAGCAAGACGAAAACCAAAGGCGATGTGTTCGGCGACGGCCACAAATGGGAGCTTAAATATAAAGACATCACAGGTCTGGAGAGCATAGTATACGGTGTGAACGCACGTGTTGGCTATCGTTGCGTGAACGTCTTCGTTGGCTACCAGCTCAACAATTCCTTCAAGTCGGGAAAAGGCCCTAAGATACTGCCGTTCTCAATAGGTATCGGCATCAGAGCTTTTTAGAAAAGTAAGAAATAATACATCACTACAGCTGGTGCGAATCCCATGGCAAAGCCTGTGTAAATCTGGGCGTTGTCGTGGGATTTCAGTTTGAGACGTGCCGATGCCACCACACCTGAAAACACCATGCTGACAATAAAAACAGGCAGATACAACCGCATCGACACTATCGTCATAATAAAAAGAAACGACGTAAAACAGCCCCATCCGAGGGTATGCAGACTGATTTTCCAGAAAAATGACACGATAAAAGCCAATGCCGTCACCACTATTACGGTTGTGAGATAAAAATTGTATATCGCAAGCATCGGGACCTTATTAAAATAGCGATAAGCGGCGTACATAAACAGCAGCATGATGAAAAGAGGCCCCAGACGGTCTTCGCGATCATCCATCTCCAACGACTTAATCAACCCCCAACGTTTCACCATCATGATGACAAGTCCAGGGATGACACATGTCATTAACACTGTGATACCCAGGAAAATATAGGTGTTTTGTGGCATAAACCGTGTGATGCCGCTACATAACAGAATTATCATCATCCACGTCGGATGAAAGATAGGATGTCCGATTACAGAGATGAATTTTGCAGTTTTCATAACACTTTACGTAAACGTGCTACAGGAATACCCATCTGTTCACGGTATTTGGCGATGGTACGGCGTGCTATGGTATAGCCTTTCTCTTTCAAAATAGCAGTTAACTCATCGTCGTTCAATGGATTAGACTTATCTTCATTATCCACGCTCTCCCGCACAATCTTCTTGATTTCGCGTGTAGAGACCTCCTCGCCTTCATCACTCATCAGGCCTTCGCTGAAGAAAAACTTGAGTGGAAACGTGCCGTATGCCGTCTGCACATATTTACTATTGGCCACACGCGATATTGTCGAGACATCAAGACCGACTTTGTCTGCTATATCTTTGAGAATCATCGGCTTAAGCTTTCCCTCATCTCCTGTAAGGAAGAAGTCGCGCTGATAGTCCATGATGGCTTTCATGGTCACGTAAAGCGTGTCCTGACGCTGTTTGATGGCGTCGATAAACCAGTTAGCCGAGTCTATCTTGTTTTTGATGAAACTGACGGCCTCGCGCATCTCCTTGGTGTCTTTTCCGTTGGAATACTCCTTCAGCATGTTCTGAAAGTCCTTGCTGACATGGAGTTCTGGCGTGTTTCGGCTATTGAGCTGCAGCTCGAGCTCTCCCCCATTGTTGATGACCGTGAAATCAGGGATTATATAGTCATGGCTTTGAGCCACACTGCCTGTAGAGCCTCCCGGCTTGGGGTTAAGCGACAATATGATATCGAGTGCTTTCTTAAAATCATCGTCCGACATGCCGGAACGCGACAAAATCTTATCGTAGTGTTTTTTGGTAAACTCATCAAAATACTTTTCTATGATAAGGATGGCGTTATCGCAGTCTTTGCTGGGGTTTTCGCGATTCCTCCGACGCAACTGGATAAGCAGGCACTCTTGCAGGTCGGAAGCGCCAACTCCAGCAGGGTCGAAATCTTGTATTATTTCCAAAACTTCACGTATCTCGTCTTCCGAAGCGTCGAGGTTTTGTGTAAAGAGCAGGTCATCGGAGATACCCGAGACAGGTCTTGAAAGATATCCCGAATCATCAAGATTACCAATGATATACGCTCCTATTTTGCGTTTTTTCTCGTCGAGTTGGCGGAAGCTGAGCTGTTCCATGAGCGAGTCCTGGAAAGAGGCCTCGTTGGTGATAGGAGCCTCGTAGTGTTTGTCGTCGGGACTGCTATTGTTTACAGCATATTTGTATGCCGCGTCGTCTTCGTCGTCGTCTTTCAGATAGTCGTCGAAGTCATCGAGCGGGTCGTAATGGTCATCGTCGCCCTGTTCGTCCTCGAAAGTGTCGACATCATCGTTCTCGTTGATGTTTTCACCAGTGATATCGTCCTCGTAGTCATGGTTTTCACCTTCTTCGAGGGCTGGATTTGTCATGATTTCCTCTTTGATACGCGTCCCAAGCTCCATAGTCGGAATCTGCAGCAGCTTCATGATGAGGATCTGCTGTGGCGACAGCTTCTGGAGCAGCTTCTGGGTTTGCGTTAATCTCTGAGAACTCATGATATAATATCTCTCATTCCCGTCATTTCGAGCGCAACGCAGTGGGGTCGAGAAATCACCGGCAAACAGTTCCGGATGAATCAAATGGCGGTGATTTCTCCATTCCGCTCCGCTCCAGTCGAAATGACGCTATTGTTAGTATAAGCAGTTCTTAGGTGTACGTGGGAACGGTATGACGTCGCGGATGTTACTCATTCCGGTCACGAAGAGCAGCAGACGTTCGAAACCGAGTCCGTAGCCTGAGTGAGGCACCGAGCCGAAGCGGCGTGAGTCGAGGTACCAGTCCATCGATTCTTTCGGGATTCCCACTTCTGCCATACGTTTCAGGAGCTTGTCCATGTCGGTCTCACGCTCTGAACCGCCGATAATCTCGCCGATGCCAGGGAACAGTACGTCCATAGCGCGCACTGTCTTGCCATCTTCGTTCTGTTTCATATAGAAAGCCTTGATTTCCATCGGATAGTCAGTCAGGATGACAGGCTTCTTGAAGTGTTTCTCGACGAGATAACGCTCATGTTCTGACTGCAGGTCGACGCCCCAGCCGGTGATAGGATACTGGAACTTCCCTTTCTTGTTGTAGTTGCAGTTCTTGAGGATTTCGATAGCCTCGGTATATGTCAAAACCTGGAACGGATGCTCGAGCACGAAATGCAGTTTCTCGATGAGCTCCATCGATTTCTCTTCTTCTTTTTTGTTCTTTTCTTCTTCCTGGAGACGTTTGCTGAGGAAGAGAAGGTCGTCCATGCAGTTGTCTAACGCATACTGAATCAGATACTTAAGCATCTCTTCAGCGAGCTCCATATTGTCGTGGATGTCGTAGAATGCCATCTCAGGCTCAATCATCCAGAACTCTGCGAGGTGACGTGTTGTATTTGAGTTTTCGGCACGGAAAGTAGGACCGAAAGTGTAAATCTTCGACAGTGCTGTGGCTGCGAGTTCGCCTTCGAGCTGACCTGACACGGTGAGGTTTGTCGACTTACCGAAGAAATCCTGGCTGTAGTCGATCTTACCTTCCTCGGTTCTCGGCAGATTGTTAAGGTCGAGTGTCGTCACTTGGAACATCTCGCCTGCGCCTTCAGCGTCTGATGCTGTGATGAGCGGGGTATGGATGTTGTAGAAGCCCTTGCTGTTGAAGAAGTTATGTATTGCGAACACCATAGCATGGCGGATGCGGAACACTGCTCCGAAGGTGTTGGTGCGGAAACGCAGATGAGCTATGTCGCGCAAAAACTCGAGTGAGTGTTTCTTCGGCTGGAGCGGATAGAAATCCGGGTTAGCCGGTCCGAGCAGCTCTATCGAGCTCACTGCCAGCTCCACATTCTGGCCGCTGCCTGCCGATTTCACCAGCTTTCCGATGGCCGAAACAGAGGCACCGGCGTGCATCAGGGCGAGGTTTTCCTCCGGAATCTTATCCAAATCGATGACCAGCTGCAGGTTGTTGATGGTGGAGCCGTCGTTCAAAGCGATGAAGGCGACGTTTTTGCTGCCGCGTTTGTTACGCACCCAGCCTTTCACATTTATCTCATTATCAAGCTCTTGCATTGCGAGAGCGGCTTTAATCTCTGTACGTTTCACGATATTTGTCTTTTAAAATTTCAAACTACAAAAATAGCAAATTTTTGCTGAATTAACGTAATTTATTTTTATATTTGCAAAAATTATTATTGATGGGCGAAAGCTTTGACATAAGAAAATGGTTTGACAAACGCGACAATCTGCTTGTCATCAGCGGTCCGTGCAGCGTGGAGAGCCGCGAGCAACTTCTTACAACAGCAGCCGGGCTTAGCGAAATCGACAGGGTGAAGGTGCTGCGTGGCGGCATCTGGAAGCCCCGCACACGTCCCGACGCCTTCGAGGGCATCGGAGAGATAGGCCTGAAATGGATGCAGGAAGCCAAACAACGTTACGGTTTTCTTACCATGACAGAGGTCGCAAGTCCAGAACACGTGGAGCTTGCCATGCGCTATGGCATTGATATTCTTTGGATTGGAGCACGCACGGCGGTTAACCCCTTCTCGGTGCAAGAGCTCGCCGACTGCCTCAGAGGCTGCGACATCCCCGTATTCGTGAAAAACCCGATAGCCCCCGACCTGAAGCTGTGGTTGGGCGCTTTCGAGCGTCTCGACGGAGCAGGATTGAAATATCTTGGCGGCATACACCGCGGATTCGCCTCAGCCGAAGAGTCACCATACCGAAACGAGCCATTGTGGGAGATACCTATCGAGTTGCTGCGACTGCGTCCGAAAACGCCAATAATCACTGACATCAGCCACATCTGCGGATGCCGCGAGCTGCTACAGGAAGTGGCACAGAAAGCCCTCGACATGGGCACTATCGGCTTCATGATTGAGACACATAACAATCCCGACCTTGCCCTCACCGACTCCAAACAACAAATCACACCGGAAAGTTTGAAGAACGCCTTCAAAAACCTGACATTCCGTAAGAAAAAAGTCGACGGCGATGCCATAGTGCTTCAAAATCTCCGTAAGGAAATCGATGACATTGACGACGAAATACTGAATCTGATAGCAAAACGAATGATAGTGTCAGAAAAAATCGGCGATTTCAAGAAACAACACAAAGTCACTGTGTTGCAGATGGACCGCTGGAAACAGGTCCTGGAACATCATATTAATAAAGGTGTGGGCCTCGGCCTCAACGATGAATCGGTGAAGGAGATTTTTGAGATAATCCATAAAGATTCTATCGACAGACAATTATAATTGGTTAAATTTTTATAAAAATGAAAAGATTTTTTGTTTTTTTAATGTTTTTGATGAGTTTCGGCACGATTTTTGCACAATCGAGAGTGATTGTGACGATGGCCGAAAAGTATGACAACACAAGTCTTACTGCAAAAACAAGGCACATGACAAAAGCTGAACGTCGTGCTTTTGTGATTCAGGAAAAGATTGCATTTTGCCAGGCATCACAGCAAGATGTGATGGATTTTCTTGACGGTTTTAAAGGCGAAGTGAGCGGCATCGAGCAGTATTGGGCATTCAACGGATTCCGCTGCGACGCTTCCGAAGAAGTGATTGCACAACTTGAAAAACGCGCCGATGTCGAATACGTCTATCGCGATGAAAAACACAAGATGACTCCTGATTTGACAGCAAAACCTGCCACTTCGAGAGACAACGCTTGGCATGTTGACAAAGTCAACGCACCCGCTGTGTGGAACTACAACGGTTCATCAGGCTACAACGGCGATGGCGTGATAGTGGCTGTCGTCGACTCCGGTGTCGATTACAACCATGTAGATATTGCAGGCAGCATGTGGGACGGCGGTGAGAATTATCCTCATCACGGATATGATATGTGTAATGACGACAATGACCCTATGGACGACCACTGCCATGGAACACATGTGGCTGGTATCATCGCAGGCCAAGGTAACGCAGGCACCCAGACAGGCATAGCGCCAGGTGCTAAGATTATGGCTGTCAAGGTGTTGGATTCAAGCGGATATGGTTCAGATTCCGATCTTATCTCGGGTATTCACTTTGCGATGAACCATGGTGCCGACATCATCAACTTATCACTTGGTGACCCTGAAGTTGGGCCTTCGGCAGCATATCGCGACCTCTTTGTCACGGTACAAGAAGCGGGTATGATAGCCTCGGTGGCAGCTGGCAATGACGGTGATTCACAATATGCCTATCCTGTCCCACAAAATATCGAGTGTCCTGGCAACTGCCCTCCACCATGGCTGCACCCTGACCAGGTGAACCTGATATCGGGAGGAACTTCAGGTGTGGTTAGCGTTGGAGCGACCGATTCCGGCGATGCGCATTGCAGCTTCTCGTCTGTCGGCCCTGTGACATGGTCAGCTGGCCCAAACATTGGAGATTACAATGACTATCCGTACCTAAATGGCGATGCCTCACAGCCAGGTCTCATTCGCCCCGACATCTCTGCACCAGGCAAAAATATCACTTCGTTGAATTTCAATACCGGTAATGGTTATGTGGAATACGACGGCACCTCGATGGCAACGCCTTGTGTCTCAGCTGTTTTGGCATTGTTGCTTGACGCAAATCCGGAGTTATTGCCAGCCGAACTCGACTCCATCATCGAGCTGACTGCCGTTCCAGCAGGTAACAGCAAGAAAAACAACATCGTAGGCTCAGGTCGTATCGATGCTTTGGCAGCCATCAACACACTGTTCCATCATGGCCCGACCAACCTCACCGCCGACTTCGATGGCACTTATGTCGATTTGAATTGGGATGCAGCCGAAAACGCCACATATTATGAGGTTTATCGCTATGGAGTGCGCATCGTAAACAATTTAACATCAGTGACTTACACCGATCAGCTGACGTATGCCGGCAAATACACCTATTACATCAAGGCTCATCTTGACAACGATATTACAACATTGCCTTCAAACTATGTTATAGTCAACAAAATCATTGATATTCAAACAGATATCATCAGCAACAGCAAGGTGGCTTTGAGTTGGGACATGCCTAACTGCATCTATGACGGCTTCGAGTCGGGCGATTTGCTACAAAACATGTGGATCAACGACGGCACATCACCCTGGGAAGTGACCATGGAGAACCCAAACAGCGGCTCCTACTGCGTGAGGTCAACCAACAAAGCCATGTTCTCATCAAGCAAGATAACACTCGGCGTTAACGTGCCAACCACTTGTGTAGTAAGCTATTACGCGATGGTCGACTGTTTCCCGCTGAACGGCTGCGGCTTCCTGATCGACAACGTGCAATATGGACAGACTCTGAAAGACAAGGTGCCTTGGACAAAATACACTGTCGCATTAGGCCCTGGCAACCATCTGCTTGAATGGAAATACGTCAACCAGCTCGCCGAAGGCGAGTACGAGAACGCATTCTATATCGACGACATCACCGTCGGCAATGCGTACAACGTCTATCGCAAGAACTGCGACACTGGTGCACAGACTTTGGTGGCAGAAAGCGTTATCAACGCTCAATATATTGACAATGAATGGGTTAACCTACCAAACGGCCTTTATCAATATGGTGTCAGCATTGACGGGGGATATACAATATACTGGTCAGAACCACTTGATAAAGATTGGGATAACATCGGTGAAAACGACCTTGCCGAAGTGGCTGTTTACCCGAATCCAGCAAACGATGTTGTAACCATTGAAAGTGTTGGTATTCAAAGAGTTACTATCGTTAATATGCTCGGTGAGATGGTTTACGATGTCCAAGTCAAGTCCGACAAGATAGAAGTACGACTCGCTGACTATCAATCAGGAATGTATTTTGTCAATATTTTGACAGATAATGGATTGATTACCAAGAAGTTGACTATTTCAAAATAGTTAGAAACGATAAAATAGCACAAGTTCGAGGACGTCGTTAAAAGCGCCCCATTGTCCGAAACGCAGTGCTTGCAGGTAGTTGCCCGCGTAAGCCGAGTTTATCGAGGTTATTACGCGGGCATCTAATTGCAGTTTTTTCCCGACGAGGTTAAACTTCACTCCAAGTATTCCGTTGACACAGAATCTTTTCCATTGGTTTGAGCCATATTCGCTGGCACCGTTGTTTTTCTGGTTGGTGTAGGCGAGCACGTCGACGCTGGCACCCGCTTCAAACGAAATCCAGTCGACTTCACGTCCGTTGATGTTCAAAAAACCGAGGTTTGCGGAGGCCACGAGCGGAAGCTCGATGTAATCAAGGCGAATCACAAACTGATAAGGGTCGTCGGCACTCGAACGCGAGCCTTTCTGGATGTATTTTATCTCAAACTGAGCCTCGAAGATATCGGATAACTCCAGTCCTACAAATGCGCCGCCCGTTAAGCCCACCTTGTGGAAGCCGTTGTTATGGTCGCCGTCGACCTGCGAAGTGACACCACCGAAAGCGATGCCGCCGAAGAAGGCCTGAGAATGTGCACATATGCAGAAAAACATTAAAAGTAATAACGTTACTAGTTTAACGTCATTTCGACTGTAGCGGAGCGGAATGGAGAAATCTCCGCCACTCGAATCTGTTAGAAATTGTATGCCGGTGATTTCTCGACTACACTTCGTTCCGCTCGAAATGACGACTCTGTTTGTTTTCATATATTTCTTTTTATACAGTAAAACATCAATTCTTTCAAAGCCCGTTTCGCTTCGCCATCAGCGATTGCATTCAATTGATTATCAGCCTGTTGGATAAAACAATTCATTCTATCCTCACAATATTGCAGGCTATTTTTCTCATTTGCCTTTTTTATAATCTCCTCAATGGTGCTTCTGCGCTTTCCGCCAAGACGTATCTTGCTGATTATCAACGTTTTCTCAATAGGAGAACTCTCTTTCAGAAGATGAATGAGCGGCAATGTCATCTTATGTTCGCGAATGTCGTTGCCATAGCCTTTTCCGGATTTGTTATCCGGTTGATAATCAAAGATATCGTCACGGATTTGGAATGCTGTGCCGGCGAAGATTCCGAATCTCCTCAACGTCTCGACCTGTTCAGCATCCGCGCCAGCGGAGACAGCCCCGATAGCGCAGCACGAGCCTATCATCGAAGCGGTTTTTTTCTCGATAATCTGGTAATAATCATCTTCAGATATGTCAAATTTTTTGGCTTTCTCAAGTTGAAAAATCTCGCCCTCGCTCATATTCCTGACCGTCTCCGAAATCATGTCAAGCATCTGATAATCATGTTTTTCGAGAGCTATCATCATGCCTTTTGAGAGGAGATAATCGCCAGCAAGGACAGCTATTTTGTTTTTGTAAAGCGCATTGATTGAAGCAAATCCCCGCCGCTCGGCAGCATCGTCGACCACATCGTCATGAATCAAAGTGGCTGAATGCAGAAGCTCGATGAAGGTGGCTGCCCGATAGGTGCTCTCGTTGACCTCGCCGAAACATTTTGCCGAGAGGAAGACAAACAGCGGACGCAGCTGTTTCCCCTTGTGTTTCAAGGTGTAACGGCCTATCCGGTCCAACAGGAAGTTGTCGGAATGAAGCGCGTCTTTATAAAATGTTTCAAACCGCTCCAATTCCTCTGAAACCGCTGATTTTATGTCATCGAGAGTCGTCATTTCCAAAATAAAGTGCAAAATTAATTAAAATTTTTGTAATTTGAATAAAAAATTGTAATTTTGAAGTTTGAAATAAAAGGCAAAATATTTTTTTAAAAATCTGTAAATAATTGAATATCAACTAAATACATTTTAACATGAAGAAAGACACAAAGGTTTTTAACCTTATCCGTAAGGAAAAAGAGCGTCAGATGCACGGCATCGAGCTTATCGCTTCTGAAAATTTCGTCAGCGACCAGGTGTTGAAGGCCATGGGTTCGGTGATGACAAACAAATATGCAGAAGGTTATCCTGGCAAGCGTTATTATGGCGGCTGCCAGATCGTCGACCAGACCGAGCAGATTGCTATCGACCGCGCTGGCGAGCTCTTCCAGGCTAAGTTCGTGAACGTGCAGCCACACTCAGGCGCACAGGCCAACATGGCAGTGTTGATGGCTTGCTTGAAGCCGGGCGACACCTTCATGGGTCTCGACCTCTCACACGGCGGACACCTCTCACACGGTTCACCGGTAAACTCATCAGGTATCCTCTATAAACCAGTGGCTTACGAAGTAAATCGTGAGACAGGCCGCGTCGACTACGACGACATGGAGAAGAAAGTGGCTCAGTACAAGCCGAAACTCATCATCGCTGGTGCTTCAGCATATTCACGTGACTGGGACTATGCACGTATGCGTAAGGCTGCTGACTCTGTTGGCGCTATCTTGATGGCTGACATCTCACACCCGGCAGGTCTCATCGCCCGCGGCATCCTCAACGACCCGTTGGAGTACTGCCATATCGTGACAACAACCACACACAAGACCCTCCGCGGACCACGTGGCGGTATGATCATGATGCGTGAAGACTTCCCGAATCCATGGGGTTTGACAACACCTAAGGGTGAAATCAAGATGATGTCGGCATTGCTCAACAGCGCAGTGTTCCCAGGCGTACAGGGCGGCCCACTCGAGCACGTCATCGCATCAAAGGCTGTCGCTTTCGGCGAGGCATTGTCAGATGAATACTTCGAGTACATCCTCCAGGTGAAGAAGAACGCAGCAGCAATGGCTAAGGCATTCACCGACAGAGGCTACAACATCATCAGCGGCGGCACAGACAACCACCTGATGCTCATCGACCTCCGTTCGAAATTCCCGGAGATTACCGGTAAGATGGTTGAGAACACCCTCGTTCAGGCCGACATCACAGTCAACAAGAACATGGTGCCATTCGACAGCCGTTCACCATTCCAGACCTCAGGTCTCCGCGTCGGTACACCGGCTATCACAACACGTGGTTTGAAAGAGAACATGATGGAACCAATCGTTGACATGATTGACGACGTCATCAGCCACATCGACGACACCAAGAAACTCGAGGCAGTGAAGGAGAAAGTCAACGCAATGATGGCAGAATATCCACTCTTCGCTTGGTAATTTAGTCTCTAGTCATTAGTCTTTAGACTTTAGTTAAAGCTGCGAATTGTATTATCGCAGCTTTTTTTATGATTTTAATTGACTAAAGACTAAAAACTAAAGACTAGCGACTATAAAGAAATCACCTCATCCATTTTAATGTCATTCGGCTCGGTGGGTACTTCATCAACAAGTTGGAAGTCGAAACAGATGCCTATTCTCTTGACATTCAGGTGCTTACATAAGAATCTGTCGTAGTAGCCACGACCGCGGCCAATACGGTTGCCATTTTTATCAAAGGCGACACCTGGCACCACGATGAGGTCGTAATCGCCTGTGTAAGGCTCGTTTTGAGGCTCAAGGATATTGAAGTCACCGACGGCAAAGCCAGTGTTTTCAGCAAGTTCCACAGGGATAATGTCGTCACCCACCACCGTTGGTAGAATGATTTTCTTTTTGTGACGCCATTTCTCAAGGAAAGCAGAAGTCTGCACCTCATCAGGCAAGGCACTGTAAATCATCACGACATGTGCTTTTTGAAAGTCGGGATGCCGCTCTAATTCTGACAAAATGACCTCCGACTGCTCAAGAAGCTGCTCTTTGGTATGCTGTTTCTTGAGA
>CADAFC010000029.1 GCA_902787095.1 uncultured Bacteroidia bacterium | reverse complement strand
AATACCTGCTTACAATGGATTTTGACAACAGTGATATTGACGGCATAAAGAAAACCAATGTAATTGACTGGTTGCTGAACTCATGAATAATGTTCCCCAGAATAGAGTGCAAGAGATAAGGTGAAAAATGAGCAGTTTTGCAGGTGATAAAAGCATTAGGGAAAATGACGACAAGACGAAGGAAATTCACAAACAAATTCAAGGCCATGGTTGCCTTGGCTGCAATAACAATAAATTATTAATCCGTACCCATGAAGCTGCTTGATGTTTCACGTTAATTCATTATAATTGCAGTACTCAATTAATGGGTACATTATATTATTAAATTGTCAAATCTTTTTTTTAAAAAACCTATTTCACCGTCCACTTCGTGAAATCGACCTCGGCCTCTGCCTTCTTTTCAATCTTGTTGGGTAACGACGGAAAGAAATCAATGCCCGTCAGCTTCGACAGTCATAGCGTAGGTCGACATCGGACGACGGCCCGCCACATTCTCATAAACGAAGCCGATGGTGTGAATCTTGCCGTTTTCCTCCTGCAACAACACCTTGAAAAACGCACTCGGAATCACCACTTTGTTTGCGCCAATAGTCTGATAATCAGCCGCCACTATCGGCCCGCACACCACATAGACGCGTCCTTTCTGCGCCGCAAGGTCACGCACCTGCTCCTCAAGGTCTTTCCAGGCGCCACCATTGAGATTTCTGTTCTGCGGACACACATTCGACAGATAAAACGACTCTTTCATCGCCTGCGGGTCCCATTTCATGTCGGCTGCCGGCGCCATGTGACCGCGGTCCCAGCCGGTGTTTTTGTAGTCGTCAGTGGTCGCCGACTCGTATTTAGGCACCATCGGGTCGGGCACAAACTTCTTGGCACGCGGCTCCTCGCCCGCCACCTCCACATCAGTGAGCTCGTACGCCACCCAGTTCGGGATCTTCCAGTCGGCATTGTACGAAACAGTGTATCCCTTGTGCACTATCACCCGCTCCGTGCGACCGTCAATTTTCCCAGGAATCTCAACATTTTCAAGGTTAACAGGCTTCTGCGAAAAAGCGATGAAGCCCGCAGAAATGAGTATTAAAAACAAAAACAGCTTTCTCATAATAGTTTGAATCACTTTGCAAAATTAAGGAATTCTTTGATAGTACAGACCAATTTGTTTGAGATTCCTCACTTCGTTCGGAATGACAGGACACTTCAAAATGACTAGGCTCCATCTGCGGAATCCATGAGCGTCAGCGAATTAAATCCTCGTGGAAGAAAATCTTCGGAAGAACAGAAAAATCCGTGAAATCTGTGAGATCTGCGTGAGAAAAATGTGAAACATTCGAAATAATTCGTAACTTTGCAGAAAATTTTTGCAAATTATGGATTTGAACATTTCGTATTGCTCCGACAAGTACCAGTACACAATGGGTAAGTCGTTCTATGACAATGGGATGCAAAACAAACGTGCCATTTTTAATCTTTTTTACCGTAAAGCCCCCGACACCAACAACTGGGCGGTCGTCAGCGGCGTTCGTGAGGTGCTGAAGATGGTCGAAGGCCTCGGGAAAGCCCCTGAGAGTTTCTTTGAACAGTTTTTGCCAGGCGAGGAATACGCCGAGGTGCGCAAATATTTCGCCAAGATGAAGTTCACTGGCAATATCTACGCCATGCGCGAAGGCGAGATAGCGTTTCCCAAAGAGCCTATCATCACCATCGAGGGACCTATCATCGAGGCTCAAGTGCTTGAGACCCCTATGCTTTGCATCATGAACCACCAGATGGCGGTGGCGACAAAGGCGTCACGTGTGACACGTAGCACCACCAAGCCCGTCAGCGAGTTCGGAAGCCGCCGCGCTCACGGCCCGTGGGCTGCCATCTACGGCGGAAAAGCCGCATACATCGGAGGATGCGCCAACACGTCAAACATCGCCACAGGCGTCGAGTTCGGATTCCCCTCATCAGGAACAATGGCACACAGCTACGTCACCTCGTTCGGACCGACAGTGAAAGGCGAATACGAAGCGTTCGACAAATATATCAAGACACACAAAAACGAGATACTGATACTCCTCGTCGACACTTACGACACCCTGCGCTGCGGCGTGAAAAACGCCATCAAGGCATTCAAAGCCAACGGGATAGACGACTCCTACCCTTACGGCTACGGCATCCGTCTCGACAGCGGCGACTTGACATACCTCTCGATTCACGCCCGCGAGATGCTCGACAACGCAGGTCTGAAAAACTGTAAGATATTCGCCACCAACGCGTTAGACGAATATCTCATCACCGAACTGGAACGCCAAGGCTGTAAAGTCGACAGCTACGGCGTGGGCGACGCCATCGCGACAAGCAAACATAACCCTTGCTTCGGCAATGTGTATAAATTGGTGCAAGTCGACGACATGCCGGTGCTGAAACGCTCCGAGGAAAGCAGCAAGCTCATCAACCCGGGCTTCCAGATAACTTACCGCATCATCCGCAACAACAAATTCAAGGTCGACGTGACATGTCTGCGCGGCGACAAGCTCTCACAAGCCATTGAGAATCATGATGAAATAACTCTCCGCGACGAGACCGACCGACTGAAATCGACAACCTTCCCCGCAGGAAAATATGAGTTCAGAATTTTGCAGCCACAGGTGATGAAAGACGGCAAGACAATACTCGAGGACATCCCTATTAAGGAAAAACGCGCCTATTACCTTGATAATCTCGAACACATGGACGAGACAGAGAAACGTCTCATCAACCCGCATTACTACAAATGCGACATCTCCGACGAGCTATACGACTTGAAGGAACGCCTCATCGAGAACATCGTCAAGGAAATTGAAGAATTCGACAAAGAATAGCTATGGCTCAGGAGATTGAACGGAAGTTTTTGGTCGCAGGTAATTATAAATCAGAGGCTTACGCTTCGGTGAGAATCACTCAAGGATACCTCAGCCGGGTGCCCGAGCGTGTGGTTCGTGTAAGAATCAAGGGCGACAAAGGCTTCATCACCATCAAAGGAACAACCAACGACACAGGCTTGTCGCGCTTCGAGTGGGAGAAAGAGATACCTCTCGCCGATGCACAGTCATTGCTGAAACTCGCCGAGCCTGGCGTCATCGACAAGACACGTCATCTCATCAAAAACACCGATGGCAGGCATATCTGGGAAGTCGATGAGTTTCATGGCGACAACGAAGGCCTCGTCATGGCCGAGATAGAGCTTGAAAGCGAAAATGACCTCTTCGACAAACCGAGTTGGCTTGGCAAAGAGGTCACTGGCGACAAACGTTATTACAACGCGTATTTGTCGGAGAATCCGTATAGATTATGGAAGAGATAATAAACGAACACAACAAGAAGGAATACCCGCTTAGAGTGATTTCAGCACCATTTTCGGGTGAAGTTGTTATGGTTAAAGAAGCCCAGCCATTATTAATTGCTTCAGCCTTATTGACAAGTGTCAACTCATATCCGCATTTCGGTTGCATGTCGAATGGGAATGTAAATTCGGTGGAGCTAAACTCTTCGTTTGATATTTTTATATAGGTGGCATAGTTATTGAGAAGTTGTCGATATTTCCACAAACCAAACAAAGCGAAAACGCCTTAATTATATGTTTTTATAGTTTATAACTGTCTGATTCTTAATGTATTTGTTTTAACATTATTTTAAAAGTTTTAAAAACTCATTCATTTTTATCACATTAATTTTCGGGAACGATATAGTTGATAAAACATCGAAATGCTTGTCGTTTGAGACTATGAATGTCGCATTGGCCGCAAATGCACAATCGACGAATTTATTGTCGTCTTGGTCAACATCGATGAGATGCAACTTGAATTGAGGGTCGATAAACTCAACAAACTTGCTGTCGGCAATGGCATTTATGACATTTTCAGCAACAAACCTATTGGTTTTCAGTGCAATAATTTCTTCGTATTCCTTTAAAATATCGTTTGATACACACAAAATGTATCTGCCCTCATGAAGTGAGCGCCATACAATGAAATTCTCACTTTTTGAGGAAAGGCTTGCCAAAAGGCAGTTAGTGTCAAGAACTACACGTTTCATTTTACGTAAGGTGTGCGTAGATGTTCTTCAAGAACCGCCTCGTTTTTAGCTTCACCCCATTCACCTGAATCCCACAAACGATCCATCTCTTCAGTGGCCTTTCTGGCATAGTAATTCGAGATGACCTGGCGAAGCTCGTCAACCTTCTCCATTGTGTTCATCCTTTCGAGAAGCCTTAAAATGCTCAATTGAGCTTGATTTAATTCAACATTTTGTATCATATCATGATTATTTTCAACGGCAAAAATACAACTTTTTTTGAAAAAAGTCAAGAAAATTTGTAAAAATATGTTAATGACGTGAGGAAGTATCTTGTAAATCTTTTCAATCCTGTCAAAACAAAAAAGGATCCTGCCCACAAGGCAGAATCCCATCTAAAGACTAAAGACTAACGACTAAAGACTAAATCTGCTTCAGCAGATTCACCATCTCAATGGCAGTTGTCACTGCATCATAGCCTTTGTTTCCGGCTTTTGAGCCAGCTCTTTCAACAGCCTGCTCGATGCTGTCGGTGGTCAAAACACCAAAGATTACAGGCACTTCGGTCTGAAGACCCACTGTTGCAATGCCTTTGGTTGCCTCGTTGGCTACCATGTCGAAATGCGGTGTTGCGCCACGGATGACAGCGCCCAGGCACACGACGGCGTCATATCTCTTGCTTGCAGCCATCTTCTTCGCCACCAGCGGGATCTCGAAAGCGCCCGGAACCCAAGCCACGTCGATGTTTTTCTCATCGCCACCATGACGTTTGAAAGCGTCGATGGCACCACCCAACAGCTTGTTGGTGATGATTTCGTTGAAACGGCCAGCCACGATAGCTATCTTCTGGCCCTCAGCTAATAATTTTCCTTCTAAAATGTTCATGTTTTAATATTTTAAGTTGTTAATAATTCACATTAATTCGTCATTTCGAGCTTGTCGAGAAATCACCGGCATTTGAATCCGTCAGATTTATTCGTCGGAGATTTATTCACCAAGGGTGAATGCTTTCGCAAAGCTCAGGTCTCCACTACGCTCCATTTCATTCCGCTCCGGTCGAAATGACGGGAACTACATTCTGACTTCTGTCTCCTGGCTTCTGACTTCTTTCACATGAAGCATGTGTCCCATTTTTTTGTATTTCGTGTAAAGATAGAATGCGTCCTTTTCGTTACAAGTCATCTCGATGGGCTCGCGGCCGACTATTTCGATGCCGTAGCCTTCCAATCCGCTGATTTTCATCGGGTTATTGGTCATCACGATGATTTTCTTTGCACCCAAGTCTGCCAAAATCTCGGCGCCGGTGCCGTAGTCACGCAGGTCGGCGGCGAAACCGAGTGCGAGGTTAGCCTCGACGGTGTCCATGCCTTTGTCCTGCAAGGTATATGCTTTCAGCTTGTTTATCAAGCCGATGCCGCGGCCTTCCTGTCGGAGATATAGCAGCACGCCCCTGCCCTTCGCCTCGATACGGCGCATCGCCTCCTGCAGCTGCTCGCCACAGTCGCAACGCATCGAGCCGAAAGCGTCACCAGTCAAGCATTCAGAGTGCACACGGCACAAAACAGGTTCCGGGGTGCTCAAATCGCCTTTCACCAACGCCACATGATGCTCGCCAGTGATCTTATCGACGTAACCGACAGCCTTGAAAGTGCCGTACTTCGTCGGTAGCTCGGCCTCAGTGACACGTTCCACAAGCACTTCTGTCTTTCTACGGTATTTTATCAGCTCTGCTATCGAAGTGATTTTCAAGTTGTTAGCCTTCGCAAACTGAATCAGCTCGGTGGTACGCATCATGGTGCCGTCTTCACGCATGATCTCGCAGCACAGACCACATTCCTTCAAGCCTGCAAGACGCATCAAATCGACGGTAGCCTCAGTGTGACCGCCACGTTTCAGCACTCCACCCTGACGGGCTTCAAGCGGGAACATGTGACCGGGACGACGGAAATCCTCAGGACGTACGCCGTCTTCAACGACTTTCATGGCCGTAATGGAGCGTTCAACAGCCGAGATGCCTGTCGTAGTGTCTCTATAATCGATTGAAACGGTAAAGGCAGTGCAGTGATTGTCGGTGTTTTCTGTCACCATCTGGTTGAGTTTCAATCGTTTGCAAATCTCAGAGCTCATCGGCATGCAAATCAGGCCCTTGCCGTATGACGCCATAAAATTCACGTTTGCCACGGTCGCAAATTCAGCCGCACAAATCAAATCGCCTTCATTTTCGCGGTCAGGATCGTCAACGACGATAATCATCTTACCTGCACGAAGGTCTTCTAAAGCTTCCTCAATAGTGTTAAAATCCTTGTTCATTTATACTAAAAAATTATTGTCATTCAATAAGTTAAGCAAATTCTCATCTTTCTTGGCGGAAAAACTCCCGACAAATTTCTCTATGTATTTTCCAATGATGTCGTTCTCCAAGTTGACTGTTTCCCCAACTTTTTTCTTCGTCAAGGTGGTGACGTCCTGGGTGTGCTCAATAATCGAAACCCCGAAGTCCCAGTTACTTACCTCAGTGACTGTCAATGAGATACCATCAATTGTGATTGAGCCTTTCTCCACGATATATTTCAAAATCTCAGGTCGCGTCTCTATTTTTATGCGTATCGCCTTGTCATCTCTGCTCATTTTCGAGATTACTCCGGTGCCGTCGATATGTCCCGAGACAATATGTCCGCCGAAACGTCCGTTCGCGGGCATCGCACGTTCACAATTCACTAAATCGTTGATTCTCAAGTCCTTGAAATTGGTACGACTCATCGTCTCAGGCATCACGTCGGCGGTGTAAGAGCCCTCGTCGAATGTAGTCACCGTCAGACAGACGCCGTTGGTGCAGATGCTGTCGCCTATATGTATGTCGTCCAAAATCTTCTTCACAGCAATTGTCAGCATGATGCTGTTGGCATGTCGCACTATAGCTTTCACCTTCCCGATTTCCTCAATTATTCCCGTGAACATATCTTTCCTTTTATTAAAATATCTCCGTTAATATTTTGAATATCAATGTTTTGCAAATTTATCGCATCACACATCCTTTCGATTCCCTTGCCTGCGACAGGTGTCTTTGCGTCGCTTCCTCCGATGATTTTCGGTGCGATGAATGCCCATACCTCATCCACACATCCTGCCTCAAGAAACGCCGCATTGAGTGTGCCGCCGCCCTCAAGGAGGAGCGAATCGATGCCTTGCGTGCCTAATTGAGTCATCAGGTCGTTGATGTCAACGTGACCATTTTTTGATGCGCAATGAATCAATTCGATGTCTGTGGGGACGTGGCGCGCCGCGTCCGTACAACATGTTGCCACAATTGTACGATATTCTTTTGCTGTCCTAACCAATTGACAATCAATGGGTATTCTCAATTTGCTATCAACCACAATTCTTATCGGCTGATGATGATTTCCTTCCAATCTGCATGTCAGCATCGGGTCGTCGGCCAAGACGGTGCCAATTCCGACCACCACGCCAGCCATCTCGCCACGCAACTGATGCACCATTTTGCGCGATTCCTCGTTTGTCACCCATTTCGAATCGCCAGTGTGCGCTGCAATTTTCCCGTCGAGGGTCATCGCTGTCTTCATGATGACGTATGGTCTCTTGGTGGTGATATATTTCAAAAACACCTTATTCAGTTCCCGTATCTCGTCTTCACAGATACCCACCTCGACCTCGATGCCTGCATCTTGCAACATTTTCACGCCTTTGCCGGCCACCAATGGGTTCGGGTCGAGGATGCCGACAAACACCTTTTTAATGCCTTTCTCGATGATTATCTCGGTGCACGGAGGCGTCTTACCATAGTGGCAACATGGTTCAAGTGTTACATAAAGTAAAGCATCGTTAGTTTCTGTTTTACAATATGTTAAAGCGTTACGTTCAGCATGAAAACCACCGTATTTCTCATGATATCCTTCAGCGATGATGTGGCCGTCTTTCACCACGACGCAGCCCACCAGAGGATTGGGATGGACGAAGCCCCCGCCCTTCTTCGCGAGCTCGATGGCCCGCCTCATGTACTCGATGTCTTTTTCGCAATATGACATAAAAAAAGCCCTAAATAAACATCAGGGCAGCATATTTTGAAAAATTAAACAAACAAACTTCTCTCATCCGGACTGTCACCGTCGGTTTCGGAATTCCACCGAATCAGTTCCCCTTGGGGAAGTCGCGGACTGTCACCGCCGGAAAGGAATTTCACCTTGCCCTGAAGTTTTCGACTGCAAAAATACACAATTTTTTAATATTGTGCTATATTTTGTTGCATTTTTTTAACAAAATGAAGTCGAGAGTTACCATCGCAGCCATCGCCTCCACCATCGGGACCACCCGTGGCACCACGCACACATCATGACGGCCTTGTATCTCTAATATTGTCTGATTACCTTGACTATCAACTGTTTGCTGAGGCTGCATCACCGACGGTATCGGCTTGAAAGCGACATTAAAGACAACATTTTCCCCGTTTGTGATGCCCCCCTGCACCCCACCTGAATGGTTAGTCTTGGTACGAATCCGCCCGCCGTCATTGATAAACTCATCGTTGCAAACGCTACCTCTCATGCCGGCAGCGTTGAACCCTTCGCCTATCTCAAAGCCCTTCGCGGCGTTGATCGACATCATCGCCTGTGCCAACACGGCATGGAATTTCATGAATGCGGGCTCTCCGAGGCCCACAGGGACGTTTTTGATGATTCCGCGGACAACGGCGCCCACAGTGTCGCGTTCGTCTCTAAAACGGCTTAAAATGCGCTCAATCTCGTCATTTGAGAAACCGTCGCTTTTTTCCCCGCCAATCTGAACGACTTCTGAAGCGATTTCTATGCCTTGTGATGCCAGAATCTGTTTGGCGACAGCGCCAGCCACCACACACGGCAGCAATGTCCTCGCCGAGCCTCTGCCACCGCCAGCGTAATCTCTTATGCCATACTTTTCCTGATATGTGAAATCAGCGTGCGACGGACGGAAAACATTCTTAATATTCTCATAATCAGAGGTTTTCGCGTCTTTGTTTCTAATCATAAACGCTATCGGCGTGCCAGTGGTCTTGCCCTCAAACAATCCCGAGAGGAACTCCACCGCGTCAGGCTCTTTACGGGTCGACATGGTATTGTTTTTCCCCGACTTCCTGCGTTCTAACTCATTTTCTATCAATGACTTGTCAAGCATAATGCCAGCGGGGCAACCGTCGATGACTCCGCCGATAGCTGCCCCGTGTGACTCTCCGAATGTGGTCAGACAAAATGCCGTTCCAATTGTATTCGAATTCAATTATTGTTCGTTTAAGATTTTTATCTTTGCCTCGAGAACCTTGACATCGTTCTTGATTTTGGCGATTTTCTTTTCATATTCGGCCTTCAAAAGCTCTGCCTGCTTGCTTCTTGCGAAGAATCCGATATTGTTTTCCAATGTCGTGATCTCGTCGCGCAGCTTCTGAATCTTGTTCTGCAGGTTCATGCGTTCTCTTCTGACCTTGTCGCGTGAATCCGGGTCGTCTTTAAGACCTGAGACCATGTTACGGTACTCATTGGTTGTCAACTCGTTATCGTTGGCACGCATCTTGTCGAACATGCCGTCGATGAGGCCGCGATACTCGTTCTGCAGCGAATCCTTGACCTTCATCGGGACGTGGCCGATAGCCATCCATTCACGCTGGAATCCGCGGATAGCCTCCATGTTCTCGTTGCGGTCTTGCTTGAGCTCATAAGCCTTGATGCGCTCGATGAGTTCTTTCTTTGCCTTCAGATTCTCTTCCTCCTCGCCTTTAACACCCGAGAAATGCTCGGCTTTTCTTGCGAAGAACGCGTCGCAGGCACTGCGGAAACGCTTCCAGATCTTGTCGGAATGGCGTTTCGGCACCGGACCGATAGCCTTCCACTCTTCCTGCAGCTGTTTGATGCGGTCGGTGGTCTTCTTCCACTCTGTCGAATCGACGATATTCTCAGCTTCCACACAGATTTGCACCTTTTTGTTGTAGTTTTCCATCTGCTGCACCTTGAGCTTGCTGAAAAACTCCTTCTTTGCCTCGAAGAACTGATTCATCGCGCCTTTGAAACGGTTCCATATCTCATCGCTCTGTTTCTTCGACACCGGACCGATTTCCTTCCATGTCTTGAACAGGTCGTTGACGTCGTTCGACTTCTTCTGATATGCGTTGATGCTGTTAACCGGCTCATTCACAATCTCTTCCATCTTAACGCAGATGGCTTCCTTGGCCTCGTAGTTGGCCTTTTGCTCTTCCTCGATCTTGGCGTAATGCTCGCGGCGGATCTGGTTGACTTTATCGGTAGTGTTCTTGAAACGCTCCCAGATTTCGTCTTTCTTGTCAGCAGGAACAGGACCTATCTCCTTCCATTCGTCGTGATATTTCTGCAAAAGCTTGAATGCCTTTGTCTGTGATTTCTCAAGAAGCAGAAGCTCGGCCTTCTCGCAAAGCTCAATCTTAGCTTCGAGGTTCTTCTTGAGGTCGAGGTCACGTAATTCTCTGTTAATCTTTACCTTATCGTAGAATTTCTCAATGAGGAAATGGTATGTGTTCCAGATATTTGAAATCTCGTTTGCCGGAACCTGGCCGATTTCTTTCCATCTGTCCTGCAAAGCGCGGAAGTCGTCGTATGTCTTCTTCAGAGTCTCCTCCGAGTAGATCAAAACCTTCAATTCCTCAATGATTTCTTGCTTTTTCTGAAGATTCTCGATTTTTTGTTTCTCGAGTTCTTCCTTGTATTTTTCCTTGTTTACCTTGTAAATGTCGAAAGCGGTCTTGAAACGAACCTCGAGCGGGTCGTCTTTGTGCTCGTAGCTCTCTTTGTCGCCACCGTCAAGGATAAACTGTTCCATCTCACGGTCACGGTCTTCCTTGTTGAGTCTCAAGAAGTTAGATTTGATGGCGACGACTTTGTCCTTGATTTTTGCGACATCCTGTTCCTGGACTGTTTCTTCAAGAAGTTCAACGAGTTGAAGCTTGTTCAGATTCGAGAAATCGAATTCAAGTTCCTCTTCTTCCTCGTTTTCGTCGTTCAAATCCATTTCATTTTCCTGTGGAATCTCTTCATTCACATCAATTTTCACATTGATTTTTACAGAGCCCGGCAATATTGTCGGCTTGTTGAGTTTCTCAATTGTCTTGAGTTCGGTAGCGTTCATTTTTTGATAAATGTTTGATAATCAATAATTTAATTAAGTCGTTATCAGAATTTCGCTTTCGCAAAACTCGATATGGGAGTAAATTTCTCGCTGCAAAAATAATAAATTTCTTGTGATTTTTAAATATTTTAAAAAAATTTTGTAAGTTTGTAAGCTAAAATTTTGGTTATGCTGACTTTGGAAGAGATAAAGAAAACGATTGCCGCACTTATAGAAAACATTGGCGAAAAAGCGTTGGAAATCAACGCCATGCCGAGTTCCGGCTCGTCGAGAAAGTATTTTAGGGTTAAAACCGACAAGCGTGTTTTGATTGGCGCTTACAATCTGAACATCGAGGAAAACGATGCTTTTTTCAGTTTTTCCAAGCATTTTCATGAATGCGGGCTCCCCGTCCCCCAGATTTTGGCGATATCCGATTCCAAAGAGATTTACATACAGACCGACTTGGGCGACGACACCCTGTTCAATCACGTCGAAAACTGCCTAAAAAACGGCAAATACGACGACGAGACGGTTGAATTATACAAAAAGTCACTCGACAAACTCATTGATTTTCAGATAATCGGACATAAAGGACTGGATTATTCGAAAGCCTTCCCGACTGCCGAATTTGACGAGATGTCAATAATGGACGACCTCAATTATTTCAAATATTGTTTCCTGAAGGAACACGAGGAGATTTCGTTCAACGAGACTCGCTTAGACACTGATTTTCAAACACTTACGAGATATATTCTTGAAGCTCCGTCCGATTTCTTCATGTATCGTGATTTCCAGTCACGCAACATCATGATTGTCGAAAACAATCCGTATCTTATTGATTATCAAGGTGGTAGAAAAGGCCCATTGCAATACGACGTGGTTTCGTTACTGTATCAGGTGAAGGCTCGCATGCCGCAGGAATTGAGGAATGAATTGATTGATTACTACAAACAAAGGATTTCTCGACTCCCTTTGGTCGCTCGAAATGACAATCAGAACGTGTCATTTCGACCGGAGCGTAGCGGAGTGGAGAAATCCTCAATGGCCGAAACATTCGACAAATACTTCCCCGCATTTGTTCTCCTGCGCCTCCTCCAAGTCCTTGGCGCTTACGGCTTCAGAGGCCTGATACAGAAGAAGTTACACTTCATGCAGAGCATTCCATACGCCATACGTGAGATAATGAACGTGAATGAAAAATGGTCTCTGCCATTCGATTTGCCTGAGTTACAAGCAGTTATCAAACAGTTTGACGTGTTGTTGGCAAAATACGAAAACGTTGAGCCTGAACGACTTACGATAACTGTCAACAGCTTCTCATTCAAAAACGGAGGCGTTCCGTACGACAAGAGCGGCAACGGCGGCGGTTTCGTTTTCGACTGCAGGGCACTTCCGAACCCCGGCAGATATATCGAATTCAAGCAGAAGACAGGCGAAGATGCTGAGGTTCAAGAGTTTATGGATGACAAGCCCGACACTCATTATTTCATGCAAAACGTACAACTGCTTGTGTTTCAATCCATTGACAATTATCTCGAACGCGGTTTCAAAAACCTGCAAATCAACTTCGGGTGCACGGGCGGTCAACATCGCTCGGTGTTTTTCGCACAGCGTATCGGCGAGATGATACACGAAAACTACCCCATGGTGAACGTCGCAATCAATCATTTGGCACAACATATCAGTCATTTTTATGAAGCGGAATAGAAGAACGGCATTTATACTCGCAGCAGGTCTCGGAACCCGGCTTAATGAGCTCACAAGCAACAAGCCAAAGGCTTTAGTATCAATAAATAATAAGCCTTTACTTAAAGTTGTACTTGAAGAGCTTATAAAGCAAGATTTCAATCATATTGTTATCAATATTCATCATTTTGGAGAGCAGATTCTTGAGTTTTTAAAAGAGTTTTCGACAGGATTAAATGTCGGAGATTTTTTCACCAGAGGTGAAAGCTCTCGCTTTGCTCGGGTCTCCACTACGCTTCGCTTCGGTCGAAATGACGTCATAATAGAAGTCTCCGACGAACGACCGCTTCTTATGGACACTGGCGGCGCCATATTGCAGGCTCTGCCATATTTCGCCGACAGCAAGGCAGTGCTCGTACACAATGTCGACGTGCTTACAAATGTTGATTTAAAAGGCTTTTACGACGATTTCTGCCGCTGTGACGATGCCGCATGGCTTCTCACTCAAGAACGCAACAGCAAACGCAAGCTGGTGTTCGACAACCAGGACAATTTCCTGGGACGTTACAACACCGAAACAAAAGAATACGACGGCAAAGACATTATGCCATATAACTGTAAGTTATTGTCTTTCAGCGGAATACATCTGTTTAAGCCTGAGTACTTCAAAGATTTCGAGGCAAAACCTTGTTATGTGTTCAAACTTTATCAGCAAATCGCTGAGAATCATCGTGTTACGTCAAAACCAATACAACCCGACTACTGGTTTGACCTCGGCACACAGGAACAACTGAAAAATGCTGAGTTATGGCTTTCATCAAAAAGATAAGTGATTATATTACATGTCATTACGACTTGACAAAGGAGAACATCACCATCGTTTTTCCGAACAAACGTGCCGCATTACAGCTGCGAAATGAGCTGTCAAAACAGATAAAAACAAACTTTTGGGTGCCGCAAATCCTTTCAATCCAGCAAGCCATGGAAGAATGGAGCGGTCTGCAACTCATTGATAATATTGATGTTATCTTCGAGATTATCAAGATGAACAAGGACTTTTTCCCATACGCAGCACAGATGGCGAAGGATTTCGACGAAATCGACCAGTACGATGTCGATGCAGCCAAGCTTTTCGTCCATCTGAAAGACGCCAAAATGATTGAAGAGTGGAACCTCAGCCTCGAAAACGGTGTCGAATCGAACTATCTGCGCTTTTTCTCGTCACTCCTCACCTATTACAATAATCTTCGCGAGGCTTTGCAGAAAAACGGACAAGGATATTATGGCTTGATAACCAATAAGATAGCCCATTATGACGATGACACTTTGAAAAAATGCACCCAAGGCCGTAAAATCATATTTGCAGGTTTCAATGCGTTGACGACGACCGAGGAAAGCATAGTCGTGCGCATGGTTGAAAACGGTAACGCAGTGATGCTGTGGGACTTAGACCGATATTATTATGAGGACGAGAAACAGGAAGCGGGCTATTTTGCACGCAAATTCTTTCAGAAACACCCGAATATAGAGAAAAATTTCATCGACGACAGCTTCAACACACTTAAAAAAGACATCAATGTAATAAGCGTTTCAGGCAATGCAGTCCAAACCA
Organism: uncultured Bacteroidia bacterium; assembly: GCA_902787095.1. Taxonomy (GTDB): domain Bacteria; phylum Bacteroidota; class Bacteroidia; order Bacteroidales; family F082; genus Limimorpha. Next base: position 5,864 of record CADAFC010000029.1, on the reverse strand, counting down.
ACGCCTTACAGCTTCAGTTATCACAAGACTCTGATAATCAAGGTGATAAAGAAGTGGTTGTGCTTGCCGACGAGTCGCTTTTGATACCTGTTTTGAATGCCATACCGGAGTCGAAAGGCAATATCAAGGTCACGATGGGATATCCGTTTGACAAAACGATCGCATATCACTTTGTGGATCAATGGTTTAGATATCAAAACACTCTTTCCGACGATGAAGAAAAACTATATCTTTGGACATTTATCCGTTTCTGCAACTCCGACTTTATCAAATTGATTTTCAATGGTTTTGAATATAACAGACTGAATTCATGGCTGACGGATTTAGCCTCACATTCGGTTTATTATTTCAAGAAATCGGATTTGAAACAATTTGAGAATCAGAAGCAACTCTTTGATTTTCTTGATATTGCGACAAAAAAATGGAAAAATGCCAAAGATTGTGTTGAGTCGTTAAAGGAAATATTCATCGTTTCAATTGCAAAACTTGGCAAAAACAATAATTTTGTCAAAAACCAAATCAGTGTTGCCGGAAGGATTGCCAACAGGCTTGAGTTGTTGCTCAAAAAGTATTCTGATTACATAAAAATCATTGATTTACAGATAATTTACGCTCAGGTGGCGACACAAATGTCAATCAATTTGAAGGGTGATCCTGAAGGATTGCAGGTGATGGGCTTGCTCGAGACACGTAACCTCGACTTCGACATCATCCATTTTTTAAGCGTAAACGAAGGCATCTTGCCACAAAACAAGAACAATAACAGCTTGATTCCGTTTGACTTACGTAAAGCCTACGGTTTGCCGACTTACGACCAACAGCAGGCCGTTTATGCCTACCACTTCTATCGTTTACTGCAAAATGCCAAGAAAATCAATCTTTATTACAACAACATAGCCGACTTGTCTGGCATGGGCGAACCGAGCCGGTTTATTCGCCAGATTGAGTACGAATATGCTAACAACAACCCTAAAGTAAAGCTTGAACATTTACAATATAAATCACCTGTAATCAATGAGTTAAAAAGCGATATAACAGTTGAAAAAACTGATGAAATCTTAAATAAAATCCACAAGCTCTCTCCTTCTTCAATCGGGGTGTATGTAAGATGTCCGCTGCAGTTCTATTGGAAAAACATCGAGCATATTGAGGACACCTCTCTCGAAGAGGAAATCCAAGTGAATGTCATAGGCAACATCGTTCACAAGACGCTTGAAAACTTCTACAATCTCTTCGGAAACGAGATCATATCACCGGCATTGTTTGACGAGATGTACAAAAAGCATTTCGCCACATGTTACCGTAACGCATTGATTGACAACGGATTCAAGAACGGCTTACCTGACACTGGCTTCAACTATCTGAACAAGACTGTCATCGACAACATGTTGCAGAACTTCATCAAAGCGGAGCGCAAATTCCTTGAAGATGGGAATCAATTATATATCATCTCCACCGAGACTGAGATAGAGAAAGAACTTGATTATCAAGGACATAAAGTTATTTTACATGGTTTCGCTGACCGCATCGACAAGGTTGCTGACGAGGTTCGTGTCATCGACTACAAAACAGGTAAAGTTGACCCTAACGACCTGAGAATCAACGACAAAGTGGCAGGAATCACGTCTATGGCCGAGAAATCCATACAGTTAATGATGTACAAATATCTGTATTTGCACAACAATCCTAAGGCAGACCCTGAATTGATAAAACCAGCAATAGTCGGATTCCAGAAACTCAGTCACGGACTGTTTAATCTGGAAATCAGTGATAATCACGAGCTTAGCCAGTCATTCGAAGATACCTGCACACGGTATTTCAACGATTTCTTGTCAGAGCTGTTCAACAAAGAGCTCCCATTCACACAAACCGATGAGCTGAAAAACTGCAATTTCTGTCACTTCAAGAGCATCTGTAAGCGTGGTTAATCACTTGAATATCAAGTCGATATACACTGGCAGATGGTCGGCATAGCCACCGAAATACTTAGGGCCAACATACGTACGGAACAGCTTAACACCACCAAACGACTCGTCTTTCTCGAAGAGGAAGTCGCCATGGAAGATTGTAGCGCTGTTTTGTTTGTATAACAAGCCTTTATCATTGTCAATCAATGACTTGGAGACAATAATTTGATCAAAAATCTGCCAGTTGTACTGATGTTTTAGCGTACCCTGAAAACCGAGTTCACTTCCATCGGTGAAGAGATTCACCAAGACATCGTTATCATCGGATTTTGCAGGCGATTTCGCATTCAGAACCTCATAAATGCTCGGGTCTTCCGGCGTGTCGTTGAAGTCTCCCATGATTATTATTTTAGGTATGGTCTCATGTAGGAACACCAGCGAATCCACCTTGTGTTTCAATGTGTTAGCAGCGAGGGCACGCAGTTTTATTGTCTCCCGCTCGCCACCGTAACGCGACGGCCAGTGATTCACGAAACAATGGATGGTATCCCCTCGCCTGTCGTAAAACTTGGCGTAGAGTATATCACGCGTCTTATAATTCGGATTCTTTGGATTTCGCACCTTAACTGCTTCTGTATAAATAAGTTGCAGCTTATCAATACAATAAACCATAGCCACATCGATGCCTCGTTTGTCGTCGCCCTCATAATGAATTATTCGGTAATTATGTGTCTTCAGCGGCGTCTGGTTGAACAACATATTCAAAACATATTGATTTTCAATCTCTGCGATGCCAAGTATGCCCATCGGCTGGTTTTCAGAGATGGCCAAAATCGCCTTGTACATATTGTTGCGTTTCTTGTAAAATCGCGCTTTCGTCCAGTGCTGGCTGCCATTTTCGGTGAATTCGTTGTACATTCTGGTGGAGTCGACAAACGGGTCGAAGAAATTTTCGAAGTTCCAAAACGCCACACGCATTCCACCACCCTCCTGTCCGGCGGCGACAAAAGAGCTAACTATCTGTAATCCAATGATTAAGCAGAATAGTATAGGGACTTTTTGTTCAGTAAAAGGTCTCATATTATTCCAATTTTATTTGTTGCAAAGATACAAATTATTTAGAAATGACAAAAATTTTTAATAATTTTGCATGTTTTTAGTTAAGAGTTTAGAGTTTAGAGTATGAAGAGATTAGGCTGTATAATATTTGTTTTAATACCTATCATGTTGTTGGGGCAAACGAACATCAAAATATACTTTGAGAACCAGCAAGATAGCGTGTTTTACCTGCATCAGTACAGGGGGTCGAAGACTCATGCCGTTGACACTTCATATTATAAAAAAGGTAGGATACAGTTCAAACATAATCAAAAGTTTCCGGAAGGCATTTATGTCCTGACAAATCAAAACGACTTCCCTTTAACTGAGATTCTGATTGGCAAAGACCAGCGTTTTTCGTTGATTGTCAATGATTTGGATTATCAGAATCCAATTAAGGTGCGAGGTTGCAAAGAGACAGCAAATTACGTCAAGATGATGGCACAATTGGGGCATGATGGCGTGGATTTAAATCAATTTAAGGTAAAAAAGGAGGATGCTTTCATCAATCTGTTGATAAATTCGATGCAGCAGCACGACTTCGAGCATTATTGGGACGGTTTCGCGCTGAACGACAAGCGAATACTGACATATCCTTTGATTGACAAGAAGTTGGAGGCATATTTCAACAGTCTGCCTATAAATGCCGGAATCATCAACGCTGAAATCGACAAAGTCATTGCAAAGACTGGCGACTGCGACGATGTCCGCGACTATCTCATCTGGTATTTCTACAGAAAATACTATGCACCGGATTATATGAACCTCGACGACGTTTACATACATCTTGTGGAAGATTATTTCATGAAATACGAGATGGAAAACGTGTCGGAAAGAGTGCTGAATATGATGTCAGAGCGTGCCAACTGCCTCAAAAATCTGAAAATCGGCGCGAAGATCCCGGAAATCGGGAACCTGCATTCCATCAAAAGCCCATATATAGCAGTGTTTTTCTACGACAAAGACTGCCATACATGCATGAAAGAAGGCAAAATTTTGGAGGAGATACAGTCACGTAGACCTGAGCTGACGATTTTTCCTGTTGAAATAAATTCGACCGGAATAGAAAATTTACTATTTTTGTACGACATTCAGACAACACCGACGATATATGTGCTTGACAGTCAAAAGAAAATCATTGCCAAGCGCATCAAGGCGGAACAGGTAGAGCAAGTTCTAAACATGGATTGACATGAGCAAATACGACACAATTTACGCTGTAGCGACAGCTTCGGGAACTGGTGCCATCTCGATAATCAGGGTTTCCGGCAAAGTTAGTTTTGATGCCGTTTTACACATCTTCAGAAAGAATGGCAAATCATTGGATATCAATACTATAGAGCCTTACAAAGCGTATTATGGCGAGATTTTCGACCCATTCCCGGACGACGCCCCCATGGTCGACGAGGTGCTGGTGACGTTTTTCAAGTCGCCCCACTCCTACACCGGCGAGGATTCTGTCGAAATCAGCTGTCACGGCTCGGAATTCGTGCAACAAAGAATCATGGAGCTGCTGTGGAAATTCGGTGGCAGGCTTGCCGAACCTGGAGAGTTCTCGAAACGCGCATTCATCAACGGGAAGCTCGATTTGGCACAATGCGAGGCGGTCGCCGACCTCATTGCATCACAAAATGAAACGGAACACCGCATAGCAGTGAACCAGCTGAAAGGTGGTTTCTCCAACGAACTCAAGGACTTACGCTCCAAACTCGACGACCTTACCGCACTACTGGAGCTTGAACTCGACTTCTCGGAGGAAGACGTGGAGTTTGCCGACCGCACCAAGCTTAAAGAGCTGCTCGACACCATATTGAAACACATAGGAAAGCTAACCGATTCATTCAGAATGGGTAACGCCATCAAACACGGTGTGCCTGTCGCTATAGTAGGTGCGACCAACACCGGCAAAAGCACATTACTGAACGCCATACTCGGCGAAGAACGCGCCATCGTGAGCGACATCGAAGGCACCACACGCGACACCATAGAGGAAACGTTCACCATCGAAGGGATAACGTACCGTTTCATCGACACCGCAGGCATACGCGAGACATCGGAAACCATCGAAAAGATTGGCATCGAGCGCACTTTCCAGAAGATAGCCGAAGCCGACATCGTGATCGGAATGCTCGACGGAACAAAAAGATTGGCAAGCATCTATAAAGAGGCAAGTGATATTATAAATCACGTCAACTTATTGAAACAGAAGCTGTTGCTGCTCATCAACAAAAACGACAAGATTCAAATCTCGAAGTTTTACGACATCAACGACAATTTCCAATGGAAAATCAAGCAGACGGTGGAGAAAAACATCGAGGCACACGGCGGTTACATGTGCGACGAGTACAGCTACAGCGTAACCGGACAAGATTTGTACGACATCCGCAACCTCATGCACTATGAAATCATGTCGGCGAAAGATACTGAAGACATTGAGGATTTGAAACACAAAATCCGTTATTACACCAGCACTCCCAAGATTGACGGAAACACCGTCTTGGTCACCAATCTCCGTCATTACGAGGCGCTTATGCAGGCCAAAGAAAGCCTGGAGCAGGTGAAAAACGGCATGGATAACAATCTCTCGGCTGATTTGCTGGCACAAGATCTGCGTCAAGCCGTGTTTTACATAGGAAGCATCACCGGCGAAGTGACCAATGGAGAGGTCTTAGGCACCATTTTCGGACGTTTTTGCATCGGAAAGTAAAAAAAAATATCATTATTCCATTTTTTTTTTATAATTTTGCGGCATTTATAATGTATAACTGCTGACAAATGGCTAATAATTCGTTATATTTAGCGATATTTTCGATAAATCTCATTTATGTCGTAGTCAATATATATGCATTTCTTTTGAAA
>CADAFC010000028.1 GCA_902787095.1 uncultured Bacteroidia bacterium | reverse complement strand
CAAAATTTGTCAAACGACAACGGAAAAATCCTTAATTTTATAGCTTGAAAATTTGACCACTTTGAAACGTGTTATCGTATCGGTAATCAATGACTTAGTGACTGACCAGCGTGTCAACAAGTCGTGCCTGACCCTCCAGAAAGCTGGGTTCGAGGTGCTTCTTGTGGGTCGCCGACAACGCAAATCGCCTCCGATGGATGAGCGGCCATATCAATCGCACCGCATGAAACTGCTGTTCGAGAAAGGACCGATGTTCTACGCTGAGTTCAATTTCCGATTGTTCCTATTTTTGCTTTTTCATCGCTGCAACTGCTTGTTATCCAACGATTTAGACACGCTTTTGCCAAACTTCTGGGTTTCAAAACTGAAAGGCGTAAAACTGATTTACGACAGCCATGAGTATTTCACGGAAGTGCCTGAATTGGTGAATCGTCCGCGAGTACAACGCGTCTGGAAGCTCATAGAAGGCTATGTCCTGCCGAAGATGGAGGAGATGATAACCGTGTGCCAGTCGATTGCCGACCTTTTCCATGAGAAGTACGGACTAAAAGTGCATGTCATACGCAACATTCCTATGAGAAAGATGCTGCCGGCACCAGCCTCACGCGAAGAAGTCGGACTCGACAATCAGAAACATATTTTAGTGCTTCAAGGCTCGGGTATCAATATCCACCGTGGCTCTGAAGAACTGGTGGATGCGATGGAATATCTGCCTGATTGTCAATTGGTTATAATCGGTGGGGGTGACGTGCTCCAGATTTTGAAAGAGAAAGTCGCAGCAAACCATTGGGACGACCGTGTGAAGTTTTTCCCGCGAATGCCTTACCAGCAAATGATGGCTATCACACAGCTTGCTGAGCTCGGTTTCACCCTCGACAAGGACACAAACCTCAACTACCGCTTCAGCCTGCCGAACAAACTGTTCGATTACATCCAGGCCGGCGTGCCTGTCATAGCATCACATCTCACCGAGATTGAACGTATCATAACTCATTATAACATAGGCACTTTTATCGAAAATCACGAGCCTGAAACCATCGCCGACACAATTAAAAATGCGTTAAATGACGAAAAGAAGTTGGCTGAATGGAAAAATAATCTTATATTTGCAGCGCAGGAGCTCTGTTGGGAGAACGAAGAGACTGTCCTGCTGAAAATCTATGAAAAATACGTCTGATAATCATATACATATAGTAAGTTTCGATGTTCCGTGTCCGGTGAATTACGGAGGCGTTATAGATGTGTTTTTCAAGCTTAAAGCCCTTGTGGAGCGTGGTTTCAAGGTGCATTTCCATTGCTTTGAGTACGGTAGGGAGCATTCCGAACGACTTGAAGCTTTGTGTGTGGAGACGCACTATTACAAACGTGACATGTCATTAGGCAATCTTTTCAGCAAAAGGCCTTTTATTGTAACTTCAAGAATATCTGAGGATTTGATTCAAAATCTGCTGAAAGACGACTATCCGGTTCTTCTTGAAGGGCTGCATACATGCGGTGTTTTGCTCGACCCGAGAATGGAAGGACGCAAGATTTTTGTCCGCGCCCATAATCTCGAACACGATTACTATCGTTATCTGGCCGACACTGAGAAAAGTCTTAGAAAACGAGTGTTTTTGAGGATTGAAGCACGAAAACTACGCGAATTTGAGCCAATTTTGGCGAAAGCCACTGGTATTTTTGCCATCTCCAACAAAGATTATGAGTATTTCAAGCGTTTTTACGACAATGTGCACTTGATTCCGGCATACGCAGGCTTCGACAAAGTTGATGTTTTGGAAGGGCAGGGCGATTTCGTGCTTTATCACGGAAACCTTGATGTTTCGGAGAATTACAATGCTGCTGAATTCCTTATTAAAAATGTGTTTAAAGGTACTGATATCAAGCTGAAGATTGCAGGCATGAACCCTCCGGGTCATCTGGTGAGATGTGCCTCCGCAGAACCCAATGTGGAGCTTGTCGAGAACCCTGACGACGATTATTTGCAGGAGCTTATCCGCAATGCGCATATAAATATTTTGGTAACGACACAGTCGACTGGACTGAAGCTTAAATTGCTGAACGCTTTGTATAACGGTCGTTATTGTGTGGTTAACGACAAGATGGTTGAGGGCTTGGATATCAACGACTTATGTGTCGTGGCGAATACTGCCGACGAAATCAAGACTGTTGTCACTGACCTCATGACGAAGCCTTTCGTCGAGGAGCAGGTTGCTATCAGAAAGAGCAGGATGGATGCTTTCTATAATTCTTCACGCGCCACCGACCGCCTTGTCGAGCTACTTGGCTGATTCTCTGATAGTGCCGTCGGCGCAGCTTATCACACGTGAAGGATATTTCAAAATGAGGTTATAGTTGTGTGTCGCCATCAAGATGGTGGTGCCGTTGTCACATATCTCCGTGAGGAGTTTCATGATGTCGTTGGTGGTCTCTGGGTCGAGGTTGCCTGTAGGTTCGTCTGCCAAAATGACACTCGGATTGTTCAATAACGCCCTGGCTATGGCGATACTTTGTTGCTCGCCGCCCGACAGCTGGTGTGGCATCGATAGGCGTTTGCCTTTGAGTCCGACGAGTTGCAGCACGGCATCGATGCGTCTGTTGATTTTGGTTTCGTCGTCCCAGCCTGTGGCTTTCAGCACAAACGACAGGTTTTGCTCCACGTTTCTGTCATAAAGCAGCTGGAAGTCCTGGAACACGATGCCTATTTTGCGTCTCAGCATGGGTATGTCTTTGCGCTTGATGTCGTTGAGGGTGAAGCCGGCTATGCTGAACATGCCGCTTTTTGCCGGCAGGTCGGCGTACAATGTCTTGAGCAGCGATGATTTTCCCGAGCCGCTGCGGCCGATAAGATACACGAACTCGCCTTGGCCGATTTCAAGGTTAATATTATTTAAAATCAGTCGGTCGTGTTGAAACACGCTACCGTTTCTTATTGATATCACGTTGCTCATAACTGACATATTATTTACCACTTAGAACTTCCGCCACCGCCTCCGAAGTGGCCTCCGCCGAAGCCGCCGAAGCCTCCGCTGTGACCGCCGCCCCAGGAGCCTCCGCTGTAACCGCCCCCATGATGACCTCCGCGGTTGCCTCCCGACAAGAGTATGCCCCACAGCAGACCTCTCCAGAAACCGCTGTTGCTCTTACGGCCTCCTTTGCCTTTGCCCGATGCGCTGATTAGCACAAAGACAACCATGATAGCCAAGAATAACACCAGAATACCCAATGCGTCGCCGTCTTCATCAGCGTATTCCTCGGCTGTGAAGGCACCCGATGCCAGCCCGATGATGGCGTCAACAGCGTTGTCGATGCCAGTGTAATAGTCGCCTTCCTTGAAAGCGGGAATCATCTCCTTGGTCCTGATGACGTAATTCACCGCATCGGTGATGTATGGCTCCATGCCGTAACCCACCTGTATCGAGACATCACCCAGCTCATCGGCGGTCTTGGGTTTCACAAGTATGACCACGCCATTGTTGTCCTTGGTGCCGACACCCCATTTCTCGCCGATCTGATAGGCGAAGTCATCGGATGTCGTGCCGTCAAGAGTCGTCACCGTCACCACACAAATCTGTGTTGAGGTGGTGTCGTTATAGTTGACGAGCTTCGTCTCCAAGGCATATTCCTGCCTGTCGGACAATATGTCGGCGAAGTCGTTAACCAAACGTGGCGGGACAGGCCTCGCCGGAATCTTCTGCGCGAAACCTGTCACACCTATTAATAATATTGCCAATATGAGGCAAAAACGTTTTTTCAGCATTAGAATTCAACTTTTGGAGCTGTCTCAGCACCTGCCTGTGCCTTGAAATAGCCAACTTTCTCGAAGTCGAACATGCCGGCGATGATGTTACGAGGGAACTTGCGGATGTACTGGTTGTACTCCATAGCCTTCTCGTTGAATTTCTGACGTTCCACCGTGATGCGGTTCTCTGTGCCTTCAAGTTGAGCCTGCAATGCCATGAAGTTCTCGTTGGCCTTGAGGTCAGGGTATCTCTCAATAGACACCAGGAGTCGGCTCAATGCGCCAGACAGCTGATCCTGTGCTTCTTGGAACTGCGCCAGCTGCTCAGGAGTGATGTTGCTCGGATCGATGTTGACACTGGTGGCCTTTGCGCGTGCCTCGATGACAGCTGTCAAAGTGCCCTGCTCGTGTTGGGCATAACCTTTCACTGTTGCCACGAGGTTCGGGATGAGGTCGGCACGACGCTGATAGACGTTCTCAACCTGTGCCCATTGTGCCTGCACGGCTTCCTGTTTCTCGACCATCGCGTTGTAACCTGACTTGAACCACAGATAAATCACCAGTACAACGGCGACGATGACCAAAATTGTTACTAAACCTTTCTTTTTCATTTTTTTATAATTTAAGTTAATACCAATGTGTCATTCCGAGCATGTCGGGGAATCTCAAAGTCTTCCGAAGTTCCTCTTTATGAACTCGCTCAATTCCTTGCCTTTCAACAAGTTCTTCGACAATCTCGCCAAGTCGTATAGCTGTGTTATCACCGCTTTACGTTCCTCATCGCTCTTCTCCGGCAGTGTCGCGACCGCCGCGTTGTTGGTGTTGAGCATCAGGGTGTAGCTGTCAGGCATGTCGCCCCACATCGGCATTCCGCCCATCTGGTTCATCTCTTTGTAACGGCGCATCCACTCGTTTTGGATGATTTCCACTGGGTCGTCGTCTTCGCCCAAAGTGCTGAACTCCACGTTGAAATGCGTCTTGTCAATCACCTCCTCAAACGCCTTCTTCACCTCTTCCTTCTGCTTGTCATCGAGCTTCGATTCGTTCTTAACATCCTCTTTCTCAATGAGTTTGTCGATGGTGTTAGAGTCGACTCTTGCGAATGAGGTGTGCTCAAACTTCTGCTCAAAAGTGCTGATGAAGTGCGAATCCAACATTCCGTCAAGCATCAGGACGTTGTAGCCGCGCTCCTTGGCCTTCTCGATGTTCGTATATTGCTCGTCGAGATTTGTCGCGTACAAATATACGACATTTTTATCTTTGTTGGTCTGTTTTTCTTCAATTAATTTTCTGTATTCCTCTATGGTGTAATATTTTCCGTCGGTATCCTTGAAAAGCATGAATTTTTCGGCTCTTTCGAAGAATTTCGGGTCGGCAATCATGCCATAGACGATGAAAATCTTGATGTCGTCCCACTTTTTCTCATAATCTTCGCGGTCTTTCTTGAAGAGTTCCTCGAGTTTTTCAGCCACCTTCTTGGTGATGTAAGTCGAGATTTTCTTGACGTTTTGGTCGTTTTGCAGGAACGAACGGCTGACGTTCAACGGGATATCCGGGGAATCGATCACACCATGCAGCAAGCTCAAGAAATCTGGTAATATACCCTCGACGGAATCGGTCACGAAAACCTCGTTGCAATAGAGCTGTATCTTGTTGCGCTGAAACTCGTAACGGTTCGAAATCTTAGGAAAATAAAGGATTCCTGTGAGGTTGAACGGGTAGTCGACATTCAGATGGATGTGGAACATCGGCTCGGTGAAGTTCATCGGGTAGAGAGTGTGGTAAAACTCGTTGTATTCCTTGTCCTCGATGCTCGACGGGGCTTTTTTCCAAAGTGGTGCCACGTCGTTGATAATCCAAGGTTTCTCAACCTCTTTTGTCTTCGGCTTGCCGTCCTTGTCAGTCTCGCCTTCGATAGGCTCCTGCACCTTCTTCGTTCCGAACTGGATTGGCACTGACATGAATTTGCAATACTTATTCAGCAACTCACGAATCTTGCCTTCTTCGAGGAAGTCAGCGCAATCGTCAGATATATAAAGTATTACGTCGGTTCCGCGGTTGCCTTTCGCGATAGGGTTCATGGTGTACTCAGGCGAGCCGTCGCACTCCCAGATGACGCCTTTCTCGTCGGCACCTTGTGTGTAAGACTTGGTGATTAAAGACACTTTCGAAGAGACCATGAACGCTGAGTAGAAGCCCAAGCCAAAATGCCCGATAATGTTGGCAGCCTCAGCCTCGCTGTTGGTCTTGAATTTCTCCACAAACTCTGTGGCTCCCGAGAATGCTATCTGGTTGATGTATTTGTCGACTTCAGCCTCAGTCATGCCGATGCCGTTGTCGCGCACGGTGATGGTCTTTTTCTTCTTGTCGACCTCCACCTTGATGGTCAAATCGCCGAGCTCGCCGCTGAATTCGCCAGCAGATGCTAAAGTTTTCAGCTTCTGGGTGGCGTCCACGGCGTTGCTGATTATCTCACGTAAAAATATCTCGTTTTCCGAGTATAAAAACTTTTTAATCACCGGAAAAATGTTTTCCGTTTTGACTCCAATACTTCCTGTTTGCATATCGTTATAATTTGTTAATATTCAATGTGTTCCGTCATTTCGACTGGAGCGAAGCGGAATGGAAAAATCACCGCCTATCAATCGTTTCGCAAACATTCAGATGCCGGTGATTTCTCGACTTCGTTACACTGCGCTCGAAATGACGTATCAAAAATTATGCCAAAACTATTATACTGACAAATTGTCAATTTTTTGTATTTTTGCAAAAAATATAAAAATGGAAAAATTCTTCGAAAAATTGGATTCGTCGTTAAGAAACAACTCGATTATTAAGATGACATTGTCAAAACCCGTGTCGAAAAATAGCGAATTGAGAAACATCTACGTAAAACCTATCTTGTTGAAAAACAATAAGATGTATCAGTTTACCTATCGTTATGAGCGCCGTGACGAGACGAAGAATTTCGATGCCACGCAGACGATGGAACAGGTGAGGGGTCTCGTTCCGGAAATGTTTCAAAATGTGTCACTTTTTACCTTGATGGAAGATGTGACACTGCTTGTCAGCAAGAAAGGCAAACCCACCCTGATGTGCAAAAAGGTGCAGGAAAACCGTGAGCAGGACTTTAGCCATGACCATGAGAAGCTGCGTCTCATCGACCCGACCAACCCATGGTGGCATCTGCTCGGCCTGACGACGCGCGACGGCAAGGTGACAGCCGACATGCAGCACAAATACAAGCAAATCTGCAAATACGTTGAAATCGTTGACGGCGTGATGCGCCAGACCAAGTTCGACGACGATATCCATATCGCCGACATGGGCGCCGGCAAGGGCTACCTGACATTCGCCTTGTACGAATACCTGACCACGCATTACGACAAGAAAATCGTGATGGAAGGAGTGGAAATACGCCCTGAACTGGTTGCCAAAATAAATAATATTATCGACACATGCAATATAACCCGTAGCGATGCGATTCATTGCATCGCTAATGGAACCATCAGATTCATTGAAGGCTCAATTGAAAGTTATAAACCATCGAAATTGGATGTCCTCATTGCACTCCATGCCTGCGACACCGCCACTGACGACGCTATATTGAAAGGTATCCGCAACAACGCCAAGCTGATAATATGCGCACCGTGCTGCCACAAGCAGATCCGTCGTGAGATGGAGCGTTCTGGCAAGACCGACGCAATCACTCGATATGGCATCTTCCTTGAGCGTCAAGCGGTTATGATAACCGACGCAATCCGTGCCTTAGTGCTCGAATATTGCGGCTACAAGACCCAGGTTATGGAGTTTATCGAGATAGACAACACCCCGAAAAACGTGCTTCTCGTCGGGCGAAAGACCGATAAACTCGTCGATAAGGAAGCTGTTGCAGCCCAAATTAAGGCGTTGATGGAGCAATACGGAATAGAGGAACATTATTTGTGGCGTAATCTTTGGAGAAATTCAGCCAATGGGTTGTAATTTGATAAAAAGTAAAAAACAACCAAATTTTAGCCGTAGTATTGAAATTTTTTAATAATTTTGCAAATGTAATAAGTGATAAGTCATGTCAACAGCCATAATTGATAAAATAGAATACCTTGTATTACTGGTAGCAGCGTTTGCCCATCAAAGCAATGTATCTGAAGCACAAGCCTACCGCTATCTCAACCAATATGGCGCTTTGGCATTGTGCGAAAAGCATTATGGCATCATGCATACATTGTCACTAAGCGAGAACATTCAAACCTTGCACGATTATTGTCAGCGGAAGGGAGGCAAGCTATGAAACTATATCACGGCTCCACTGTATCGCATTCAATACATACAAGGCATTACTTTTCAATACGCATTTTGCTCACAAAGGGCTGTTGATAAACTGATAAAGCTATGAACGTATCGCAGGCAGAATTCCAAAACATGAAAGAGGAAATCGTTAAGGACATGATCTCCCGTTTAATGGATGAGCAAGGCCTTACCATGCAACAGGCTTTTGATGTCGTTTACACTTCTCGTCTGTTTGAGAAACTTGACAATCCAGCCACCGGTCTGTATTTCCAATCTTCAGGATATGTTTATAGTTTCCTGCAAGATGAATTAGACAAATAGCTTATATAAAAGCCTGTCATATTTCTTGATAGTATCTGGTTAATAAAGGATTGATAGCGAAGCGAAAGCATTCGCCAACAGGCGAATAAATCTCCAATAATAATCTGAAATTTTTTTTAAAAAATTATATTGTATTGATTTTTTTTGTATTTTTGCGGTGTCAATCACCGAAGTCTGGTAAGACTGGGTTGGGTGGCTGACAGACATATTGAAAAAGACGTTGATCTAACGTTTTGTCTGCGGTGCATAAGAATCTCGCAAATTCATAATCAACTGCACGATAAGGCAATAGGCGACGTCCATGGGATTTGTTATATATTAGGGTGTCCCCGATACCTATTAGTATATTGCATTTCAGCGTGGGCTTCGGCTTTGCTTATCTTCAGTTGATGGGCATGCGAGAGCCTTTATGCACGGGATAGGCAAGTAATCAGATTCCCGCGCTTCTTTTTATATGTTTTCACATTGATAAATTGTTTGTTTGCGTTTAGGGAATCGGCGCTTTTTAAGACAAAATTCATATAACGTATAACTAAATAAACTATTACAATGCGAAAACAAACAAAGTTGAAAGCCTTTGTACTTTCAGTAATGATGCTGGTGGGCATACTTCTGCCGGCAACAGTTAGCGCCCAGAAAGACGGTTTCATTCGTGACGAAGACTACTATTTCAACCGCAACGGCGAAGGCATGGAATGGGAAGGCGGCGGAATGACCCCACAAGACCCAACCCAAGAAGCCCCACTCGGTGGTGGCTTGGTGTTGCTCGTGGCGGCTGGTGTAGGCTATGCAGCCCTAAAGAGAAAGGAGGAACAACAATGAAAAAGCTGACACTTATCCTTGCTTTGGCGATGCTGGCTCTGTTCACGCAATGCAAAAAACAAGACAACACGCAAGACATACTCACCAACGGCATCCAGATGGTGCTGACAGCCAACAACGGTGGTTCAAGGACAACATTTGGCACTAACGGCTCCATCAGCTGGAACACGAACGAGAAGATTTACGTGGTCACGGGTGGCAAATGTGTTGGTCATGTGACCAACGGCAACGAAGGCGGTAATACTTTCACTGGCACACTCAATGGCATAACCGCAGATGGCACCTACGACTTTCACTACTACTATGTGGGCAATACTCAAGTCATCGCTAATAATGCCACATCGTTCACGATGGACTTCTCTGACCAAGACGGCACACTTGCCAACCTTGGCGACTTCCACGTGGGTTACGGCGTGCAGAACGGCGTGGAAGTGACGACAGGAACACCAATCACTGCACAAACCAGCATGAAATCATTGGTTTCGATGGCCTATTTCGACCTTGCAGGTATGGCTGAGACGGGCGAGAAGGTCTATTTCTACGGCGAGCATATTAACAACCAATTGAGCATCGATTTCTCCATCAATGCGGTGGCCTACGACAAGGTGAACTCTGGTCAGATTTGCGCTGGCGCGGTGGTCGAAGGCTCTACTAGCCCGTGTTATGTGATGCTCCTTCCCAACCATAGCAACGGCACTGAAGAGCTGACGACAGACTTCACTTTCATCTCAAAAAGAACAACTGGCACTTGCAACGGCGTGTTCAACTATGGCATTGTTGGCGACAGGTTCTATTGCGCGAACGGCGAAACCGACACGCCGATGGCGTTGACGGTTGCCTCGTATGACAAAGGCACTTTGCGCGGCGTGTTCTCAGTTTCGGCTTCACAGACAGTGCATTTCTCGCAGGGGAATTTGCAGTACATCGGCAGCGCACCTAAACCTTACTGGAAGTTTGCCGAAAACCAGTGGGATTATCTTGGTATCACCACTGGCCAAAACAGCGCAGATGTGAATGTCGACCGTGACTTGTTCGGATGGGGTACAAGTGGATGGAATAATGGAAACCTTTATTACCAACCGTATAATACAGAAAAGGGAGATTGGGAGGTGGCTTACGGTTATGGACCAACCGATGGAACGAACTACTCCTACGATTTGATAGGATCTTATGCCAATGCAGATTGGGGTATATATAACGCTATTTTCAATGGAGGAAACATTGAAGGCTATTGGCGTACGTTGTCTAAGACAGAATGGGATTATTTACGTGGCCGATCAAATAGTTATGCGATGGCTATAGTTGGAGGTGTGAATGGTTTTATCTTGTTGCCGGACGATTGGGACCCTTCAATCTATTCCCTGAAGCTAATAGATCATCTCGGAGGTGGTTATTCCGCAAATACTATTACTGTCAAGGATTGGACTGACAAGTTGGAAGTACATGGCGCAATTTTTTTACCAGCAGCAGGTGGTCGTACATTATCTGGAGAAGAAATTGTTATTAACGGGTTAGGCGAATCAGGATCATACTGGTCTATTTTTAATACTTCCTCATTTACTACACGCACTTTTTCCCGCTCTGTGGCTTCAAGTGTTCGCCTCGTTCGTTAGTTTTTTCAAGAATTTTACGCAAAACAGGCATAACGTTAAAAATCAGAATAGAGCTGTCACAGTGTGGCGGCTCTACGTTTGTTTTTGTTAAAATTTTTTAACATCTAATTCATTTTCCCACACTTTATGTTAAAAAATGTTAAAAATCAAAGACCAAAGAAAATTTAGTATATTTTTGCAGCAAGTTTCAAAATTAATTATTGTGAAACCTTTAAAAAATACAAAAATGAAAAGTGAGAATAAAAACTTTTTACCAACGGAAATACCACAAACGGAGAAATCTGTCGTGATTTATAGAAGCAACGACGGCGAAGTTCAACTTGAAGTGATATTGTATAATGAAACTTTATGGTTGGATGTTCATCAGATGTCCCAACTTTTTGATAGAGACGAGAAAACGGTTAGAAAACATATAAACAAAGCGTTGATTGAAGAACTTCGCGATGAAGTGGTTGTCGCAAATTTTGCGACAACCACTAAACATGGAGCTATTGCTGGAAAAAATCAGACTCATGATGTAAACTTTTATAATTTGTATATGATTTTCTCTGTCGGTTATCGCGTGAAATCGCAAAGAGGAATTGATTTCAGAAAATGGGCCAACATGGTTCTTAAGAACTATGTTTTAAATGGCTATGCTGTAAATAATCGGCTTGACAGATTGGAAGTAAAAGTTTTTAAACTTGAAGAGAAGACCACTGAAATGGAAAACGAAATAAAAGGTCAGCTTCCGCCTCACAAAGGCATCTTCTATGACGGCCAAATTTTCGACGCATTCGTGTTTGCAACGGGTTTGATTAAACAGGCGAGGAACGAGATAGTTCTCATTGATAACTATATTGATGAGACAGTTTTGACAATGTTGGACAATCGAAATCCTAACGTTTCGGCGACGGTTTACACTGCTACTTTTAACACCAAACTTCAACTGGCGTTGGCAAAGCATAATTCACAGTATCAGCCAATAAACATTAAGGTTCTCAAAAAATTCCATGACAGGTTTTTAATTATTGATGATGATGTTTATTGGATTGGGGCCTTGTTGAAGGATTTGGGAAAACGGGTGTTCGCGTTTTCAAAGATGGGAATCCCTAAAGAAAAAATCTTGTAAATCTTGTTAATCCTGTCTGTTTTTTTAGAAGACAGAAGACAGAAGACAGAATATATATAATCCTGTAAATCATGTAAATTCTGTCTAAAATTATTTTGAAAAATGAAAAGAAACGAAACAAATCTTTTACCAGCGAAAATCTCACAAACGGAGAAATCTGTCGTGATATACAGAAGCAACGACGGCACAATTCAATTGGAAGTCTTTATGTGTAATGGCACTGTTTGGATGAACAGACAGCAGATGGCTGCTCTTTTTGACAGGGATGTCAAGACAATAGGCAAACATATTAACAATGCACTGAAAGAGGAATTGAAGAATTTCGCAACTGTCGCAAAATTTGCGACACTTCAAAAAGAAGGCGAAAGACTGGTAAATAGGGAAATGGATTATTATAGTTTGGATATGGTGTTATCTGTCGGATACAGAGTCAAATCACATCGTGGCATATGGCTCGGTGAAAATGTTAAAAATCACAATATATTGTGAAGGGTATATAAAACAACCCGCAAATTATCAATAGTTTTCAAAAAAATCACATTAAATTGTGAAATAATGTTTGCAATTCACAAATAATTGTTATTTTTGCAAAAAATTCACAATATAATGGATAATTTAGAACAAATAAGGGTCGGGAAAGCAATACGCGATAGGCGTAAGCAGCTTGGAGTTAACCAACAAACATTGTCGGAACTGGCGGGAGTGGGAATAAACACACTTCTCGCTGTCGAACGTGGCGAAGGCAATCCACAACTTTCAACACTGATTGCCATCCTCGACACACTTGGACTACAACTGGATATTCATCATAAAAAAATGAATTATGAGACTGTGTAAGGTTTTTGTCCACGACAAAGAAGTGGGATTACTGCAAGAGACAGACGAACGCACATACATGTTCGTTTACAACGACGGCTACAACGGTGAGCCTGTCTGTTTGGCAATGCCTGTCAGGAAAGAGCCGTATTATTCGGATTATTTGTTCCCGTTTTTCTTTAACATGTTGTCGGAAGGTGCAAATCGTAAGCTTCAGTCAATTTCATTGCACATCGATGAAAATGACGATTTCGGCATTCTGCTTGCCACAGCCCAAAACGACACAATCGGTGCTGTAACTATAAAACCTGTATGATTATGAAAGAGTTAACAGTTTGTCCGTCAACGTTGGCAGAAGGATTTGGCACATATTCGCCATCGGCACTCAGAGCGTTGTTCGATGGTAGGGCAGTGTCGCATATTTTGAGTTTTCCAAGTCCGAATAATAAAAATTCCGATAATACAGAATTCGTTAAAAGTGTCGGACGCATCTCGCTTTCCGGAGTTCAACCCAAAGCAGGGCTTGTCATAAATAATAATGAGTTGGTAAAACCTCAAGAATGGGAGAGGTCAACATATATTCTGAAACCGGCTCCTATTTCGTATGCTTTGCTTGAAAGAAAATATTGTCCAGCAAACGAGCATCTTACGATGCAATTGGCATCGCAGGTTTATAGAATAGAAACTGCTGCTAACGGAATTTGTTTTTTCAAAGATGGCGAAATGGCTTATCTTACAAGAAGATTTGACATCTCAAAGGATGGCATGAAGTTTCAGCAGGAGGATTTCGCTTCTTTGTCAGGTCTTACTAAAGCTAACGGAGGAAGCGATTATAAATACAGCAATCTAAGCTATGAGGAATGTGCTGATATTATCAGAAAATATGTCCGTGCCGCATCTGTCGAGATATTGAAATTCTTCAGAATTGTTGTTTTTAATTATCTGACACTCAATGATGATGCTCATCTCAAGAATTTTTCTCTGATAAATTCCAGCATACGATTTGATAAATACGAGTATTCATTTGCGTGAGCATCGGATTTTCGCACTCGACAAAGGACTTTTCAAGGAAGGTATGCATTATACTGATGTCAGAAGCGTTGGGCGTAATAATTTTGAGGAGTTTGGTCGACGTATAGGATTGCCAGAAAGTTTGGTCAATAGCGAATTGGATTTCTTCTCTTTACCCAACGTAAAGGCTAAAAGTTTGATATTCAGGTCATTTCTTTCCGACAAGTTGAAAAATGAGTATTGGAATACGTTTAATTATAGGCGTTTTACATTGATGAGGCAGGAAAAATGAAAAAAATGAAAAATTGTTTTTTATATCAAAAAATTTTGTATCTTTGCAATCCAATGTAAAGCCGTCATAATATGGCGTCTCCGCATGAAAACGATTAGAATTATAAACATTAAATAAAAAATATCATGCAAAACATCGATTGGGGATCACTCCCATTTGGTTACTACCCAACAAATTACAACGTCCGTTGCTACTACAGAAACGGCGAATGGGGCGAACTTGAATTCTGCTCAGAGACAACAATCAACATTCACATGGCAGCCACATGCCTCCACTACGGTCAGGAAGCTTTCGAAGGCTTGAAAGCCCACCGTGGCGCCGACGGCAAAGTGCGTATCTTCCGTCTTGACGAGAACGCAAAACGTCTGCAGTCGTCATGCGACGGCATCTGCATGCCTCGTTTCCCAATGGAGAAATTTGAGGAAGCCATGATCAAATGCGTGCAGCTCAACAAGGAATTCATCCCGACATACGAAAGCGGCGCTTCACTGTACCTCCGTCCATTAATCATAGGTACCGGCGCCCGCGTTGGTGTGAAACCGGCCGACGAATATCTGTTCATCGTGTTCGCAACACCTGTAGGACCATACTTCAAAGGCGGCTTCCAGGCTAACCCTTACGTCATCACACGTAAATACGACCGTTCAGCTCCTCTCGGAACCGGTATCTACAAAGTCGGCGGCAACTACGCGGCATCATTGCGCGCTCACACCGAGGCTTGCCACGGCGGTCAGTACGCTTGCGAGTTCTATCTCGACGCTAAAGAGAAGAAATATATCGACGAGGCCGGCGCAGCTAACTTCTTCGCAGTGAAAGACAACACATACATCACTCCACAGTCGACATCAATCCTCCCATCAATCACCAACAAGAGCTTGATGCAGATCGCAGAGACTCTCGGCATGAAGGTTGAGCGCCGCCCAGTGGCAGAAGAAGAGCTCTCAACATTCGAAGAGGCTGGCGCATGCGGCACAGCAGCAGTCATCAGCCCAATCTCACGCATCGACGACCCTGAGACTGGCAAGTCATACACCTTCGGCGACGGCAAACCAGGTCCATGGAGCCAGAAACTTTACAACAAACTCCGTGGCATCCAGACAGGTCTCGAGAAAGACGAGTTCGGATGGAACACTATCGTGGAAATTTAATTTTGTAGTAAAACGTTTTTTTGAAAAACACGTCATATTTTTGTGGCGTGTTTTTTGTTTTTTTTATATCTTTGCAGGTTAGAAAATGATTATTAACTAAAAAATAACGCTATGAAAAAATTTACACTGGCTTTAATAGCTTTATTATCAATGACTTATATGGCTAAAGCTCAGCAGTATGTCTCAACAGAGCCTGCCAACAGAAATGTCATTATTGAGGAATTTACCGGCCGTAACTGCGGCTATTGTCCTGACGGACATAGAATCGCCAATGAGATTATGGCAAACAATCCGGGCAGAGTATGGGCTATCAACGTGCATGCCGGCGGTTATGCGCCAACATCTTATCCAAACTTCATCACTACTGACGGCAATGCCATCCATGGAGGTTTCTCTATCAGCGGTTATCCTACAGGTGTGGTGAACCGTTCGACGGCAGCCGGACAGAGTCGCAGCGCATGGAATAACTTGTCGAACCAGCAGCTTGGCCAGGCAGCTGAGTGCAATGTGGCAGGAATGGTGAAGATCGACCCTGACACACGTGTGGCAACAATCACTGTCGAGGTTTATTACACGGGAAACAGCGGTTATGACGAGAACTATCTCACTGTCGCGATGTTGCAGGACAGCATCCTCGGTTCACAAAGTGGAATGTCGGGCAACCCGGCACAGGTGATTGGCGGCCAATATTGCCACATGCATGTTTTGCGTGATGTGATCCAAGAGAACGCTTGGGGCGACGCCATCTCTCCAACAACACAAGGCACTCTGATTACAAAAGTATATGAATACCCGATTCCTGAAATGATAGGCAGTCCTAACGGAGTGGAGGTGAAGCTTGAGCATATCTTCTTCCTCGCATGGGTGTCGGAGCGCTTCCAAGGCACACCTGCACGTCCTATCTTGAATGCCTGCGAACTCGACAAAATGTTTATTGTCGACGAGCCTATTCATCCTGAGATTGCTAACGTGTCACAGGTTCTCAATGCCTCATGCGACAATCTCAAAGAATTCGGATTCACATTGATGAACATCGGACATGACAGCTTCAATTCTGTGAAATTCAATGCAGAGGTCGGCGATGTCAATTATGATTTTGAATGGGAAGGCACATTGGTGTCGGGTGACAAGACCAACCTTAGTTTCGCTATGGATATTCCTTTCGGAACATACACCGGAACAGTCAATATCACTGAAGTCAACGGCACTCCTTATGAATACAGCACCACATTTGCCGCCGAATGTCAAGAATGGGTTGAAAGGGAGTTTGAGACCAACACCACACAGCTGAAGGTGTATATCGTACAAGACCAGTTTGGTGAGCAGACTACCTGGAACATCATCAATTCGGCAGGCGAGATAGTGGCTGAAGGCGGCCCTTATCAGCATCTTGCAGGCTCGAGCGCCACTCAGACCAATGTCGCTACATACAACGACTTCCCTGTTGACGACTGCTATCTCTTCAGAATCTTCGACAGCGCCGACAACGGTATCTGCTGCAATTACGGCGAAGGCCATTATTATATCAAAGTCGCCAACGAGAAGATAATAGAAGGTGCAGGCGACTTCGGCACGATGGCATACCATTCGTTCAAACTTGTGAAAAAACCTGATATGGTTGGCGATAACGCTGACGCAGGCTTCAAAGTCTATCCTAATCCGGCCAACAACATGCTTTATGTGGAAGGCGAGGATATTGAGCTTGTTGAGATTTACAACTCATTGGGACAGAGAGTGTTAGCCGTCGAAGGTATGGCTGAGAAGATATCTGTCGACGTGGCATCGTTCAACAACGGTGTCTATGTGGTGAGAGTGGTCAGCGGCGAAGGCATATCGACAAAGAAAGTCTCGATAGCTCACTGATAAATATTGATTTATAACGGTTTATGTTCTCTTGTCCGATACAAATCCGCATGAGCGACCTCGACCCGTTCGACCATGTCAACAATGGGGCACAATGCAACTTGTTTGACTACGGCCGCTCAAAGTTTTTCGAGCATATCTTCAATCAAGCAATTAATTGGTTGACGTTTGAATACGTTCTCGTGCATGTCGAGCTCGACTTCAAGCTCCCTGTACGCATCCACGACGAGATAGTGTGCGAGACAGAGGTTTACGACAAGGGACATACCAGTTTTAAGATGCGTCAATACCTGAAAAACGCTGTGACAAACGACATTCTTACCGTTTGTCACAGCGTTATTGTCTGCATCGACCGAGAGAAAAACATGCCTAAGGAGATTCCCGAAGACCACCGTTTCATGCTCGGCTTCGCCTTTTAAATCAGGTTGTCAGCCTTTAACAGCTCTTCCATTTGCTGTTGCAGCTTCTTGGCTTCTCCAGCTGCTTTCTCAGCGAAGTCTTCGCCGTTTGAAGCATATATTATTCCTCTTGACGAGTTTACCAACAGTCCGATTTGGCCGTTGAGGCCGTGTCTTGCAACTGCTTGTAAATCACCGCCTTGTGCGCCAACGCCAGGCACCAGGAAGAAATGGTTGGGCAACATCTTACGGATCTCGCCGAGCTCTTCAGGATGTGTCGCGCCGACCACGTACATCATCTTGTTGTCGTCAGCCCATTCCTGTGACTTCATCAGAACGTTTTTGTACAACTCTTTGCCTTCGGCGTTGAGATATTGGAAGTCTTTCGAGCCTTTGTTCGATGTCAAGGCCAGCAACACCACCCATTTGTCCTCAAAACCGAGGAAAGGCTCCACCGAGTCGACACCCATGTAAGGCGCCACGGTGAGGGCGTCGGCTTTCAATGTCTCGAAGAAAGCTCTCGCATAGTTTGCTGATGTGTTTCCGATGTCACCACGTTTGGCGTCAGCAATGACGAAGATCTCAGGATGCTTTTCCTTTATGTAATTGATTGTCTTTTCAAGACTTGCCCAGCCTTTTGCGCCGTAGACCTCATAGAATGCGGTGTTTGGCTTGTAAGCAACGGCATATTCCGCTGTGGCGTCGATGATGGATTTGTTGAATGCGAAGACAGGGTCGTCTTCATTCAGCAGATGCTGCGGAATCTTCTTGATGTCGGTGTCAAGACCCACACAAAGAAACGATTTCTTCGCTTTAATCTGGTTTATTATTTGCTGTTTATTCATAATTCATATTATTGTCGTCATTTCGAGCGTAACGAAGTGAAGTCGAGAAATCCTTTTTTTAGAATGCATTTGAATAAATCACCGGCATTTGAAGTTTGCAGAATCATTCAGAAGGCGGTGATATCTACACTCCCTGCGGTCGGTCGATATGACGTGTTGTATGTTATTCTTCAAGTCCTTCTTTCAGTCTTTCAGCATTTTCCGCCATCTGCAGGTTCTCGATGAATGATGTCAAGTCGCCGTCCATGACAGCGGTAAGGTTATACACTGTGTATCCGATGCGGTGGTCGGTGACGCGACCTTGCGGATAGTTGTATGTGCGTATCTTTGCTGAGCGGTCGCCTGTCGACACCATGGTCTTACGTTTCGAGCAGACTTCCTCCATGTATTTGTTGTATTCCGCCTCGTAGATACGTGTTCTCAGGATTTTCATGGCCTTCGCCATATTTTTGGCTTGTGAGCGTTCGTCGATGCAGCTCACCACCACGCCTGTAGGGATGTGGGTGAGGCGCACGGCTGAATATGTCGTGTTCACGCATTGTCCGCCAGGTCCTGATGCTGCGCAGTAGACCTCTTTCTTGATATCTTTGTCGAGAAGCTCCACATCGAATTCCTCAGCTTCCGGAAGCACCACCACTGATGCCGCCGAAGTGTGGATACGTCCCTGTGTCTCGGTCTTCGGCACACGCTGCACACGATGCACTCCAGACTCGAACTTCAGGATTCCATAGGCTCCGTCGCCGATGACGTTGAACACTATCTCCTTGAAGCCGCCGGCAGTGCCTTCGTTGGCATCGACGGTCTCCACTTTCCAGTTTTTCGCCTCGCAGAACTTGAGATACATTCTGTAGAGGTCGCCTGCGAAGATGGCAGCCTCGTCGCCGCCAGTGCCTGCACGGATCTCCATCACGGCGTTCTTGCCGTCGGTAGGGTCCTTAGGGATGAGCATCAAGCGGATGTCTTCCTCGAGTTTTGCCACTTTCTCAGTAGCCTCGTCGAGTTCTTCCTGTGCCATCTGACGCATATCCTCGTCTTTCTCGGTCTTCAGCAATTCCTTGGCTTCGCTGATGTTTGCGAGATATGTCTTGTATTGGTTGAACGCCTCAATAACCGGTTCAAGGTCTTTGTAGTCCTTGTTTACCTTGACGTAACGCTTCATGTCGTTCATCAGCTCAGGGTCGTTGAGCTGCTCGCGTAATCCTTCCCAGCGTTCTTTAATAGCTTCTAATTTGTCAATTATTTCCATTAGTATTCAAAAATTCCGTATTTACTCTTTATTGTGAGCTGTTTCCTGTCAGATTTCTCGACGTGACCGATGATTTGTGCCTTGATATTGAATGAGTTGGCAATCTTTATCATCTCGTCTGCCGATTTCTCGTCGGTATATATCTCAAGACGCGAGCCCATGTTAAACACCTTGTACATCTCCTGCCAGTCGGTGCCCGACGACTCCTGAATCATCTCGAACAATGGTGGCAGCTCTATCATGTTGTCCTTGATAATGTGTAACTTATCGATGAAATGTGTCACCTTGGTCTGTGCGCCGCCGCTGCAATGGATGATACCGTTGATTTTTCCTCTCAAATTGTCCAGAATCGGCACCATCATCGGCAGATAGGTGCGGGTAGGGGCGAGGACGAGCTTTCCGACATCCACTCCAGGGACCTTCGTCGGCTCTGTAAGAGTGTGATTTCCAGAGTATACCAGTTCCTCAGGAATCGAGTGGTCGTAGCTCTCTTTGTATTTGTCTGCCAGATAATGTCCCAAGACGTCGTGGCGTGCTGAAGTCAGGCCATTGGAGCCCATGCCGCCGTTATATTTGTCTTCGTAAGTCGCCTGTCCGTATGATGCGAAACCCACGATGACATCGCCTGGTTGTATATTATTTTCAATCACATCCGAGCGTTTCATACGTGTGGTGACGGTGCTGTCGACGATGACGGTTCTTACGAGGTCGCCCACGTCTGCGGTCTCGCCGCCAGTGAGGTGGATGCCAACGCCAAGAGAACGCAGCTTCGCAAGGAAATCCTCAGTGCCGTTGATGATTGCTGAGATCACCTCGCCAGGGATGAGGTTCTTGTTACGTCCGATGGTGGAGGAGAGGAGCATCTTGTCGGTGGCTCCCACGCACATCAGGTCGTCAGTGTTCATCACCACAGCGTCCTGGGCGATGCCTGCCCACACTGAGAGGTCGCCGGTCTCTTTCCAATATAGGTATGCCAACGACGACTTTGTGCCTGCTCCGTCGGCATGCATGATGTTGCAATAATCGTCGTCACCTCCCAAAATATCAGGGATTATCTTGCAGAAAGCATTGGGATACAAGCCTTTGTCAAGATTCTTGATGGCGTTGTGGATGTCTTCCTTCTCGGCTGAAACGCCGCGCAGCTGATAACGTTTTTCTACTGGCATTATTTGAAAATCAATTTAAGTTCGTCGGTGTTAAATTCAAAATTACCGAATTTCTTCAGGTCTTGCTGTCCGATCACCCAGTCATATCTGAGACTGTTGACCACGGTCACTTCGATGTTCTCCACAGTCCTGTCGGCGATGCGCATCTCTTTGATAATAAATGTGCTGCGGTCTTTGACAGCACCTGCTGTGATGATTCTGTCGATGTTGTCGCCAACGAAATCGTTCTTGTCGATGACACCGTCGTTGAGCATCTGCATGACTTTGCTTTGTGAGACGCTGAACTCTGAGTCTCTGTCGTATGTCACGTATTCGGTGTATGCGTTGACGTAGGTCTTAAACGAGAACAAGCCTGTCTTGTCTTGTGCAAACGGCACCTTGTTGTCGTCAGGGTTCACCTTGATGTTTGCCATCTGGTCGTCGCTTATGTCTTCACGAGGCTTGTAGTCGCGGCTCAACACCTTGAATTCCGTCCTACGGTTCAGCTGATGAGCGTATTCTTTCAAATCCTCCGATGTGAGCCCGTTGATGTATGTCTCGGTAAGCTTTGTGCCTTCTTTAAAGGTATATCCTTTGTAAACGAAGTCTTTGTTGAGCGTCCTCGGTACTCTTTCGCCATAACCTTTGGCGGTGAGTCGCAACGGGTCTATACCTCTGATTATCAAGTAGTCGCACACCGACTGGGCACGTTTTTGTGACAAAATGTCATTGCTTGCCTCCGAGCCACGGTTATCAGTATGTGAGCCTAATTCGATGGTGATATTCTGGTTGACCTGCAAAATCTCTATCAATCCTTGCAACGAGTCCTCAAACTGTGGCAGGAGATCCCATTTGCCCAGTTCGTACTGAATCTCCGGAAGGACGACGGTGCCTGTAGGTATCATCTCTATCTCGTAATTTGGCGTGAAGTCACGGCTGAACTCCAGTCCCACGGTGCTGATGGTGTCGGTCATCGTGAAATAGTTGTTCTTTTCGATGGTGAGCACGTATATGTTGTTGAGATTCACTACGCCTTCGTTAAACTGGAACGCTCCCTTGTCGCTCGACAATGTGGTGGCTCTGGTGCCGTCGGTGCCCGCGATGCTGACATTGGCACCGCCCACAAACTGAAGGCTGTTTCTGTTTTTTATCGTTCCGTTGACGGTGAACAGTATTGGCGGCTCCATGAAGTAATAGATGTCGTCGTCCTGACCGTTACGGCTGTCGCGGTTTGATGCGAAGAAGCCACGTTCCTCATCGGGATGGAACATGATGCTGAAGTCGTTTCCAATAGAGTTTATTGGTGATTTCAAGTTCTCTGGCTCCGTCCAGTAGCCTGCAGTGTCGATTGTCGTCACGAAGATGTCGAGTCCTCCCATGCCGCCGTGTCCGTCGGATGAGAAGTAGAGTGTGGTGTCGTTGCGCAGGAACGGGAACATCTCGTCGCCAGCAGTGTTGATGACCTCTCCGAGGTTGTACGGGCGACCGAAATTGCCGTCTTCTCCCTTGATAGTTACCCAGATATCCTTGCCTCCGAAGCCGCCTTTGCGGTCAGCGGCGAAATACATGATGCTCTCGTCCGATGTGAGGGTGGGGTGGCCTACGATGTCCAGCGAGTCGACGCCTGCTATCTCGACCACGGTGGCCTCAGCAAACGTTGTCCCGGTACGTCTCGACTTCATGATCTGGCAGCCCGACTGACGTTTCTTGTCGTTCGGACAGCGTGTGAAATACACGTCGGAGAACGTCTTGGTGAAGAAAGGAGTGCCTTCGCTGCCTTTGGTGTTGATGCCGCCTTCCTCATCGACGAGCTCGGGCTTGTCCCAATTGCCTTTTTTATCTTGTCGTGATGCGTAGAAGTCCGCGAAATGCTGTCCTGTGATGGCGTCTTTCTCTTTTGCCACGCCGCCTTCACGTGTGGAACAGAAAATGATGTCGTTGAAACCGCTCGTAATCCAAGCCGCACCGAAGTCCGATGCCTTTGAATTCAATGCCTTCACCCTTGTAACCTCATATTTTGAAGGATATTCAAGCCATTCCTGTATCTTCGCTATGTCGTCGGCAGCCCGTTGTCCGCGAGGGTCGTCGGGCACAAGCTCGGTATATGTGTTATAACACTCAAGTGCCTCGTCGTATTTCTGGTTACGTTTCAGCACGTCGCCGTAATGAAGGTAAAACACAGGCTCTCCTTTCGGGAACTCGGTCTTTCCAACCCTTTTGTAATATGTGGCGGCCTGCTTGGCGTTCTCGGTGAGACGGAAACACTCGGCGAGCTGGTAGTACACACGTGTGCGCTCATCCTCGTATTTCTTCTTTTTCATCTTCTTCACGGCTTTCTTGTAACGCTCGATGGCCAGGCTGTACTGTCCTCGCTCGAATGCCACATCAGCACTCTTGGCAGGGTTACGACGTTGAGCCTCAAGAGGTTGCGCACATCCGAGTAGTATTGCGAATAATATGAATAACAGTTTTTTCGACATAGAATTATCCTTTTCAATATAAACTACAAAGATACAAAATCATTGTATAACAAGGACGTTTTTTACAAAAAAAATGTAGAGACGTGCCATGGCGCGTCTCTACATCAATTATGTGTCAATACCTATTTTCTTTTCTTGTCAGCTGTCTCAATCATCTTGGCATCTTCCTTCTTGCCTTTGAAGAGGATGTAAGCCATAGGTGATGCGATGAACAGTGATGAGAATGTACCAGCGAGGATACCGACCAACAGAGCGAACACGAAGCCGCGGATGGTCTCACCACCGAAGATGAAGATGGCGAGCAACACAACCAATGTTGAACCCGATGTGTTCACCGAACGGAGCAATGTGCTGTTGACACCGTCGTTGATTCTGTCGTACCAGCTTCTCTTTGGATAGAGGTTCACGTTCTCACGGATACGGTCGAAGATAACCACTGTGTTGTTGATTGAGTAACCGATGATGGTCAACACTGCGGCGATGAATGTCTGGTCAACCTCCATTGAGAATGGCATGACGCTGTAGAGCAACGAGTACATACCAATCACGATGATGGTATCGTGTGCCAATGCGATGATTGACGACACACCATACTGCCATCTCTTGAAACGTATTGCGATGTAAGCAAAGATTACGAACAATGAGATGATGACGGCGATGATAGCCTTACGTGTCACGTCGTCGGCGATAGTAGGACCGACCTTCTGTGATGACATGATGCCGAACATCATATCGCTCTTGTCGCTGTCAGATGTGAACTGGTCGTAGGTCATACCCTTGGTGTAGAACTGCTTCAAACCGTTGTAGAGCAAGCCCTGGATCTCGGCGTCAACCTCTGGATCGTTTGATTTGATCTTATACTTGGTGGTGATCTTCACCTGACGGTGGTTGGTGCCGTATGTCTTGACTTGGACATCGTCTTTGAACTCATCGATTGTGGCAAGAGCCTCACGAACCTGGACATCTGTCACTTCTTTGTCGAAACGAACCACGTAGTTACGTCCGCCCTGGAAGTCGATACCGAGGTTGAGACCGAGTGTCAGCCATGAACCGATGCTGATGACAATCATGATAGCACCGATGATGAAAGCTGTCTTACCGAACTTGATGAAGTCGAAGTGTGTGTTCTTCAAGAAGTTGCGTGTCATATTGGTTGAGAACGCAATCTCTTTATTCTTGTCGAGCCAGCGCTCAAGGATGAGACGTGTGATGAAGATTGAAGTGAACAATGATGTGCAGATACCGATCATCAATGTTGTTGCGAAGCCTTGGACAGGACCTGTACCGAACTCGAAGAGGATGAAACCTGTGAGGAAGGTAGTGATCTGACCGTCGAGGATAGCTGAGTAAGCTGCTTTGAAACCGTCGGCGACGGCGAGGCGGATGCCTTTACCTGCCGCGATTTCTTCCTTGATACGCTCGAAGATGATAACGTTAGAGTCGACAGCCATACCCAAGGTAAGCACGATACCAGCGATACCTGGCAGAGTCAACACTGTTCCGAATGATGCGATGACACCAAAGAAGAATACGATGTTGACAATCAATGCGATGTCGGCTGCGACACCTGCCTTGCTGTAGAAGAATATCATGTAGATGAGCACGAGGCAGAATGCGATGATGAATGACCAGAAGCCTGATGTGATAGCTTCCTGACCGAGTGAAGGACCCACGACGTTCTCTTCGAGGATTCTTGCTGGTGCAGGCAACTTACCGGCTTTCAGGATGTTGGCCAAGTCCTGTGCCTCTTCCACTGTCATGTCACCACCAGAGATCTGTGAGCGACCGCCCCCGATCTCGTCGTTGACGACAGGGTATGAATAAACGTAGTTGTCAAGCACGATGGCGATCTGACGACCGATGTTGTCGCCGGTGAGACGTTTCCACTCTCTTGCACCGTCGGCGTTCATCTGGATCGACACTTCGACGCGGCCGTTCTGGTCGTAGTCCTGACGTGCCTCTGTGACGACTTCGCCACCGAGTGAGCATTTGTTCTCGCGGTTAGCTTTGAGAGCAACGAGGTCGAGGAGTTCGACACCACCCTGTGAGCTCTTGTTAGGCTTCACGCTCCAAGCGAACTTGAGGTTGCGTGGGAACACTGACGATGTGAGCTTCAACAGTCTGTTGACGTTGGCTGTATCTTTCACAGCAACCATACCGACGCGGGCTGTCTGGAACGGAACACCATTCTCATTGACTGAGAAAAACATGTAGTTTCCGAAAGTGACGATTTTAGCCTGCTCCTGTGCTTTCTTGATAGAGTCGTCAGCAGCCATCTGGTCGAGAAGAGCGACATCGCTGCCTTCTGTAACTTTCTCAGTCTCAGCGGCTTCAGCCTGCTCAGCCTGTGCGTTCTTAACGAGAATCTCGTTGGCTTCTGTGAAGTACTGTGCAATCTCGTTGAAGTTGTATGTCTCCCAGAACTCGAGCTGGGCTGTTCCCTGCAACAGCTTGCGGACACGCTTAGGATCCTTGATACCTGGGAGCTCGACGAGGATACGTCCTGAGTTCTCAAGCTTCTGGATGTTAGGCTGTGCCACACCGAAACGGTCGATACGGGTTCTCAAAATCTGATATGAACGGTCGATAGCGAGGGTTGTCTCGTCTTTGATGACCTTCAACACCTCGTCGTTTGTCGAATTGACCGTGATTTTGTCCTTGAACTCATACAGGAAGATTGGGGCGAGACGTGCGTTCGGGTCAAGCTTCTCGTAAGCTTCACCGAAGAGGTCGACGAAATCTTTCTGGCTGTTGAGGTGCTGCTCCTCAGCCTGGTGCATGGCCTCTCTGAATGTAGGATCATCGCTGTTTCCTGAAAGGGCATAGATAATGTCAGCCACCGAAATCTCCATCATGACGTTCATACCGCCCTTCAGGTCAAGGCCGAGATTCAACTCCTGCTCCTTGCACTTGCGGTAATCCTGCCACATGTAAATCTTAACTGTTCCGAGTGAGTCGAGATAGTAAGTCTCCTGCGCCATCTTGATCGAGTCAAGAAAATAATTGTACGCTTCCTCATTGTCATTAGCCATCTGTCGGGCTAATTCGGCATTCTTTGGGCTCTCGGCATACTCTTTGGCCTTATTCTCATAGTGCCTTGTCACGAACGTGAATGACAACTGATACACTGTGAAGAGTGCCAGCAAGAGTGCTAAAAGCTTAATAACTCCTTTGTTCTGCATTGTAAATCAAATTTTATAATTAAACTATTTTTAAATTTTCAATACCGAAATTTTTAGCGTGCAAAAATACAACATTTTTCAATGCGAACAAAATATTTTTTTAATATTTTATCCACTTGAAGATTTCTTTCCATGACACTTTTTTGCCGTACATCAAAATGCCGGTGCGGTATACCTTGCCCGCCAGCCATGTGAAGACGACAAACGTGGCGAACAATAATGCCACCGACACCACGACCTGCCAAATTGGCACACCGAACGGGATACGTAACATCATGGCGACGGGTGAGGTGAACGGAATCATTGACAACCAAAGACTTAATGCGCTGTCAGGGGCGTTGGCGATGACAGTGGAGCACACCATCGGGATGATTAGCAGCATGGATATTGGCGTCGCAAACTGCTGGGTGTCGGTCTCACTGTCGACAGCCGCGCCTATAGCCGCAAACATGGCCGAATACAGAAAATATCCTCCGATGAAATAGAAGAGGAAACACCACAAAATGGCCTTGAAATTGATGGAATGAATGACATCAAACACCTGTGTCAGCATCTCCTGACTGTCGGTGTCGGCTGCTGATTCCATGATTTGCTCGCTCATCACCGAGCCGCTCGAGAACACGTCTTGAACAGGCAGGAAGGTGGAGACGATGCCATAGATACCTAACGTGAGCACGCCCCACAGCAGGAACTGTGTCAAGCCGACGAAGGCGATGCCTATGATCTTGCCCATCATCAGCTCGAAAGGCTTGACAGAGCTGACAATCACCTCGATGATACGGTTGGTCTTTTCCTCGATAACGCCGCGCATGACCTGCCCGCCAAAGATGAAAATCACGAAATAGATAACCATGGCGAGGAAGATGCCGAGCATGAACTCAAACTCGCTGTAGGTCTTCTTCTCCACATTCTCGTTTTCGCTCATCCTGATGGACTGCACGTTGATGGTGGTGTGTGCGGCCTTCACTATGTCGGGGTCGATGCCCGATGCCAGCAGCTTCTGATGTTCTATCGTCTTCTGCATGGTCGAGTTGATATACTCCGACAGCGTCATTGGGATTTGTTTCATGCTGTAAATCTCGGCGTTTACCGGCAGGTTGAGCTCCGTGCGCGGGATGTAGAGCACGCCGTCGTATACGCCTTCGCGAACCATGTTCTTGGCGTCGTTGATGTCGCTTTCTATATAAACAAAGGTGTTTACATCGGTGTTGTCGAATTTCCCGAGGAACAATGTCGACTCGTCACACACCGCTATGGTCTTCTTCTCGTCAAATTTTTCGGAATTCAACATCAGAATTGCAGGAAGAAACATCAATGCTGCGAAAAACAAAGGCGCAAGGAAGGTCCAAATGATGAATGAACGCTTCTTCACACGGGTGAGATATTCTCTTTTTATAATGATGCCTATTTTCATAATATTTTGATTTTTAATTGTTTGACGATGAGACAAGGTTGATGAAGATGTCGTTCATCGAAGGTAAAATTTCGTTTAACGATACGATTTCACCTTTGTTGATGATGTCGCGGACCAGCTCGTTAGGATTTGTCGCATTGACGGTGAGGCGGGTCACTTCGCTGCAGTCGAAAGGCTTGTACACCACATCGTATTTGTGCTGTTTGTACTGCTGTTTGATGTCGCTCACGCTGCCTTCAAGAATCTTTTTGCCCTGGTTGATGAGCATGATGTTGTCGCAGAGTTCCTCCACCGATGCCATGTTATGCGTTGAAAATAAGATAGTTGCGCCTTTTTCGCGTAGCTCAAGGATCTCGTTTTTCAAAAGATTGACGTTGATGGGGTCGAATCCTGAGAATGGCTCGTCGAAGATAAGCAGCTTAGGCTCATGGATGACAGTAACGATGAACTGTATCTTCTGCTGCATGCCTTTGCTGAGTTCTTCAACTTTCTTGTTCCACCAGTTTTGTATGCCGAATTTGATGAACCAGTGACGTAGTCGTTTGTCGGCTTCTTGTTTGTCCATGCCTTTGAGCTGTGCGAGGTAGATGGCCTGTTCGCTGACTTTCATTTTTTTGTATAGTCCGCGTTCCTCGGGAAGGTATCCGATATTAGCTATATCGTCCTTACTCAACGGCTTGCCGTCGAGGAATATCTGTCCGCTGTCGGGCATGGTGATTTGGTTGAGTATTCGGATGAGAGTTGTCTTTCCGGCTCCGTTAGGGCCGAGCAGACCGTAGATGCTTTGTTTTGGCACGCTGATGGAGATGTCGTGCAGCACCTGTTTGGTCTCGTACGTCTTGTTGACGTCTTTGATTTCAAGGAAGTTCATATATGGTTAAGTGATAAATGGTTAGCTGAAGAAGTCTCTTATCTTGTCGAATGCGCTTTTGTCGTTGGCGCCCGGTTTCGGCTTGAAGTTCTCGCTTTCGAGCAGCTGTTGCATCATCTTCTCTTCGTCTTTCGACAGTTTCTTCGGTGTCCACACGTTGACGTTGACGACGAGTTCGCCTATACGTCGTGTGTTGATTTCGGGCAGGCCTTTGCCTTTTATGCGGATGATGTCGCCGCTCTGTGTGCCTGCTGGGATTTTGACGCTTGCGGTGCCGCCTATGCAAGGCACGTCGACGTTGCATCCGAGTGCTGCCTGTGGCATGGAGATGAACAGGTTATATATGAGGTTGCTGCCGTCACGCTCGAAGTCCTTATGCTTTTCCTCCTCAATCAAAATCAATAAATCTCCGGCGATACCATTACGTGCTCCTGCGTTGCCTTTGCCGCGCACCGACAGCTGCATGCCTTCTGCCACGCCTGCCGGGATGTCGAGTTCGATGACCTCTTCGCCTTTGACGATGCCGTCGCCGTTACATGCGGTGCATTTCTTCTTGATGACCTGGCCTTCGCCGCCGCAGACGCCACATGTGCTCACCTGTGTGAAGAATCCCGAGCGCATCACACGCTGGCCCTTGCCGCCGCATGCCTTACAGGTCTCCATCTGTCCGTCTTCGGAGCCGCTGCCGTTGCATTTCTGGCATGTCACGTATTTGTTGACTTTCACCTTTTTCTTCACGCCGGTGGCTATCTCATCAAGTGACAATTTGACACGCAGTCTGAGGTTCGAGCCACGGTAGACCGGTCTCTGCGGACCGCCGCCGAAGCCGCCACTGAAGCCGCCTCCGAAGTTGAAGCCGCCACCAAACAGGTCGCTGAAGATGTCGCCGAACTGGCTGAAGATGTCGTTCATAGAGGCTCCGCTGAAGTCTTGTCCGCTCACGCCGGCATGACCGTATCGGTCATAGCGCGCCCTTTTGTCAGGGTCGCTGAGCACGCCGTAAGCCTCAGCGGCTTCCTTGAATTTCTCTTCCGCCTCTTTGTCACCCGGGTTTCTGTCAGGATGGTACTGAAGAGCCTTTTTCCTGTATGCTTTCTTTATCTCATCGGCTGTGGCGTTCTTAGCTACCTCCAGCACCTCGTAATAATCACGTTTTTCTGCCATATTATAAAATTGAGATGCGATGAATCGCATCTTTTACAGTTCATTAATTATTGTTTCAGCATCCTACAACAACTCTGGCGTATCTGATGACTTTGCCATTCAATTTATAACCTTTTTGCACCACGTCGATGACCTTGTCTTTCTGGCTCTCGTCAGGGGCGGGGATCTGTGTCAGCGCCTCGTGCTCGTCGGTGTTGAAAGGCTCGCCCACGGCTTTGATTTCTTCCAGACCTTTTTGCTCTAATGTGTGTTTTAACTTGTTGTAAATCAACATTATGCCTTCGTAATGAGCTTTGTCTTCCGATTTCTCCATGGTTGTAAGGGCGCGTTCGAAGTCGTCGAGGACTGGCAGCATCGCCAAAATAGTGCCTTCGGCAGCCGTCTTTATCAAATCGATTTTTTCGTTGGCAGTTCTTTTGCGATAGTTGTCATATTCGGAGTACAAACGGAGGTATTTGTCATTCAATTCGTTGAATTTCTCTTCGAAATTTTCTTTTTTCACCTCCTTGACATCCTCTTTGACAGCGTTCTCATTCTGCTTTTCTTCATCTTTAATTGATTGGTTATCAATGTTTTGATGAAATTTTTTATTCTTTTTGTTGTCTCCCATGATATATTTTGTTTTTACTTTGCTCAATAATATTAACTAAGGTATAATCAAAATTCATGCCAAAATGAACAAAAACATCATTTTGGCATGAAAATTTTTAAAAAACTGTTGTTACAGTCGTTCTATTTTTGCGCCGAGGTTGTTAAGGCGAGTGTCGATATCCTGATAGCCGCGGTCGATCTGGTCGATGTTGTCGATGATAGAGGTGCCTTCTGCCGACAGAGCTGCGATGAGCAGTGCCACGCCGGCACGGATATCGGGTGATGCCATCCTCACTGCCTTGAGTTGGTGGCTGCGGTCGAGTCCGATGACGTTGGCGCGGTGCGGGTCGCAAAGTATTATCTGTGCGCCCATGTCGATGAGTTTGTCGACGAAGAACAGACGGCTCTCGAACATCTTCTGGTGGATGAGCACGGTGCCTTTGGCTTGTGTGGCGACCACCAGCACGATACTGATGAGGTCGGGTGTGAATCCTGGCCATGGCGCGTCGGCTATGGTGAGGATGCTGCCGTCGAGGAAGGTCTCCACCTGATAATGCTCCTGTGCCGGGATATGTATGTCGTCGCCGATGAACTCCATCTTGATGCCGAGTTTCTGGAATGTGCTTGGGATGATGCCCAAATCCTTGATTCCGGCGTCTTTTATGGTGATGTCGGAGCCTGTCATGGCAGCCAGACCGATGAATGAGCCCACCTCGATCATGTCGGCGAGCAGTCGGTGTGTGGTGCCGTGTAGCTTCTCCACTCCTTTGATTTTCAAGAGGTTAGAGCCTATGCCTTCGATTTTTGCGCCCATGGCGGTGAGCATTCGGCAGAGTTGCACGAGATAAGGCTCACAGGCGGCGTTGAAGATGGTTGTCTCGCCCTTTGCCATCACTGCCGCCATCACTATGTTGGCTGTACCTGTCACTGATGCCTCGTCAAGCAGCATATAGGTGCCTTTGAGTCCGTCGTTCGGTGCTACCAAACGATATACGTGTTCCATCCCGACGGTCTCCATTGTCGCTCCGAGGTTCATCAAGCCGATGAGGTGTGTGTCGAGACGACGGCGGCCGATCTTGTCGCCTCCCGGACGTGGCATGTAACCCATGCCGAAGCGGGCGAGGAGCGGGCCGAGGATCATCACCGAGCCACGCAGCTTAGTGGCGCGCTCGTGGAAGTCCTTGGTGTCGAAATATTCATGGTTGATATTCTTTGCCTGTAAGGTCACCTCGCTTGGGCTCTTGCGGTCGACGTCGACGCCCATGCCACGCATGAGGTCGATGAGGTTGTTGATGTCGAGGATGTTGGGCAGGTTGGTGATGGTCACCGGCTCGTCGGTGAGCAACGCGGCGCATAACACCTGCATGGCCTCGTTTTTCGCGCCTTGCGGTATGATGGTGCCGCTGAGTTTGCTGCCTCCTGTGACTTTGAATGATGCCATGGCGTTAGTTTTTCTTGTTTGGACGGTTAGGGTTGTTTTGCTTAGCCTGCGGCTGGTTATTCTTGTTGTTATTGTTGTTTTTCTTGTTGCCCTGTTTCTTCTTCTGCTGCGGCTGTTGCTGCTGCGGCAGTTTGTTCAGGATCTCGTTGGTGGGAGTGAGCTTGGTCTCCATCGGGAGCGCAATCTCCTCGCCGGAAATCTTGTACAGGTCGTCAAGAATAAGCAAATCATTGACGGTGTCGCGGTTCCAGTTGAGATAGTCGCGTTTCATGTGGTTTGCGATGTTGACGAGTATGGCCTGTTTCTTCGGGCCGTCTTCCATCTCTTTCACCTTCTTCACGATATCGGAGATATACTGGCCGTAATGACCGTATCGGATGCTATTCTTTTGATAACCAACGTGTTCTGGTTTCTTCTTTTGCATCTCTGGTGTTGGCTTCTCGTAAGGGCCGTCCACGTCGAGCTGGTAGTCGGAGATGATGTAGAGATGATCCCACAGCTTGTGCATGTAGTCGTTCGACTCCTTGACCTGCGGGTTCATCTGCGCCATCACGCTGACGATGAAATATGCTGCTTCAGTGCGTTGCTTGCGGTCCTCGATCTCCAAAAGATGACGTATCATCATCTGTATGTTGCGTCCGTATTCCGAAATCACTATCTTCTCGCGTCCTGTGTTGTATTCCATAACTTTTATATCTTTAATCTTTTAACTATTATCTTTTAACTTTTAACTTATTGTTTTAGTATGCTTAATCTGGCAAATTTGAGCATGAGCATCTTGTTGCCGCCTTCGTCGAAGTCGACGGAAGCCTTGCGATTAGGGCCGATACCCTCCACTTTGACGACTGTCCCCTGGCCGAATTTCTGGTGGAGGACACGCATGCCTTCCTGTATCTCGTCGGCGTCGGCGGGGATGAAGTCGGAAGGGGAGGCCTTCGGAAAAGAAGCTTTCGGTGCATTCTGAGAACTCTGAGTGCTTTGAGAACTCGAAGAACTCCTAGCCTGCTCATATCTCTTATCGCCGCTATAGGTCCAGCTGCCTCTGTTTGAGCTGAACGGGTTGAAGCTTCTGTCTTCTTTGATGGTAGTTCCTCTGAAGTTGGCTCTCTTCGGGCGTTCGATGAGCTCGGGGTCGATTTCATCAATAAACCGTGACGGCTCGCTGAGGGTGAGGTTGCCCCAACGGTAACGGCTCTCGGCGTAACTCAGGATGAGCTTCGTCTCCGCTCTTGTCAATGCGACGTAGAACAGGCGGCGTTCCTCCTCGAGGTCTTCGCGGGTGCTGAGCGACTGTATCCCTGGGAAGAGGTTCTCTTCAAGTCCCACGATGTAAACGTATGGGAACTCAAGGCCTTTCGCGCTGTGTATGGTCATCAGCGTGACGTAGTCGGCGTTCTCGTCCTCGGTCTCGTCCTGGTCGGTGAGGAGCGCGACGTCTTCCATGAATTTTGCCAAATTCACTGTTATCTGCTCGCCTGTGACCTCGTCGACCTGTTTGTCGCTGAACTCTTGGATGGCGTTGAGCAACTCCTCGATGTTCTGCACACGCATCATGCCGTCGGGACTCTCGTCTTCCTTTAAAACTTTGATGATGCCGACAGTCTCGGTGATGTGTTTCGCCAGCTCGAAGGCGTTCATCTTGCCGAGCTGTGTCTGGAAGCTCTGAATCATCGTGACGAAGTTGCTGAGCTTGTTGACGGTGCCCATGTTGAACTCCGTCGACAGCTCGTTGAGCGACTTCAGCACATCCCAGACGGTGCATTTGCGCTCGTCGGCTATGACCTGCAGCTTCTGCTTGGTTGTGTCGCCTATGCCTCTCGCCGGATAGTTGATGATTCGCAGCAAAGCCTGCTCGTCGGTGGGGTTTATCGTCACGCGGAAGTAGGCGAGGAGGTCTTTCACCTCTTTGCGGTCGTAGAACGAGAGGCCGCCATATATCTTATAAGGTATGTCCTG